>NZ_CP064923.1:1545833-1891666 GCF_018336915.1 Acaryochloris marina S15
AGGCCCGCATATCGGCGGGTTTGCAGGTTACCAACTGGGCGATTAGCTGACTGTCGTTGAGAAACACATCTCGCTGAGCGGTAATCCAGGCTTGGGCTTGCTGGCGAGCGGGGGCATAGTTACAGGTTGCGATCGCAACCATCAATTCCCGATTCGGTTGGGAGGCATCATAACGGGCCTGGGCTATTTCAAATCCCAACTGAGCCGTAATTTCATAGGGGCGCTCCAGCAGAAGAATCACGCTCTCCAAGGGTAGGCTCTCCAGGAAGGACCGACTAGCCCGAATGGCTTTAACCGCAAACTCATGCACCGGTTGGCAGCCGCTTTCCGACAATAAACGCAGCAAAGCGACCGGCTGTTGGTCCCACAAATGGGGAAAGGCCTCTTCCCGTTCAGGGGGAGCTGGATCACCCGGCTTATAGGAGGACTGACAGCGCCAGGCTTTATTCGCAGGCTTAAGAACATAGCGAGGGCTCTGTTCATAGAGGACATGGTTAAAGGCGAGATACCCGGCAAAGAGATCCCAGTTAACGCGGCCCGTTTCCACCCGGCTATAGCTATTGCGCCAATCCCAGTGATAGAAAACCGACTCCCGAACCGACCCGGCATCCTCATCGGCATATTGCAATAACAGATCAACCGCAAACGTGACATAGCTTGAGTCTCCAGCCTGACCCAGCTTACGTAAAGTCCGCCAAACCCTCCGCCGCAGGTAGTCTCGGGTCTTGTCGCTAAAGGCTAACCGAGTGTCTGGACGTCGCTGTTCTGTCGTGATCGGATTATCAGTGGTCCGCTCATAGCGTCCGGTGCGGGAATTATAGGTATATCCGGCATAGAGGTATTCCCCATCCGGCAGTCGCACACCATAGCCTTGGTTACGATATAGCGCTTTTTCTTGCTCAAACCGATAGGCCAGCAGGCCAAAGACTTCGGTATCCTGCCGATATTCAGCCATTTTGAAAATATGCCGCAGTCGCTGGAAGTAGCTGGGGCGCAGGGGTGCTGTTTGAATTACCTCAAGCACAGCGGGTCGAGTCACCTCACTATCGATCTGATACAGCAGATCGAGCACGGCCAAGGTCTGGGGAGAGGCATTCGGATCTAAGGTACTTTTGAGGGTTTGCGTCAAAGCGCTGGCTGGACCTTGTCGAGTCAAGGTTCGCAAATCCGGTGGTAACTGCACCATTAGCTCTTGCCGCAGGGCATCTCGTTGGGCCGCAGTTCCTAGTTTGAACAGCGCTTCTAGGGTAATACGCTGCACAAACTCTGCCCCAGGCTGACGGTAACGCTGTTCTAAGGCGGTATAGGTGCTTTGATCGCCACATTGACCTAGGGCCCAGGCGATACAGTAATTTCTCAGATCTTCTTGTCCCCAAAGTTGCAGCAACAAAGGAGCCGCAGCCTGAATTTTTAATTCCCCTGCTCGCCAGATCACCCGATTCAGGGGCCACTCCTTAGCCACAGGGCGAGTTGCTGCAGGAGATTGAAGGGCTGCTGCTAAGCGATTTAAGATAGCTTGCGATCGCACATTCGGATCAATCGGTGTCTCGACTGGGGCAGGTGTTGGGGAAGCCGTCGTTTCAGGTGGATTAGCTTCTCCCGTACTAACCCGATAGCCTTTCCGCAGCTTGGCATTGATCAGCCGGTCAAAAATACGCTGGGCCATTTCTAAAGGCACTGCAGAAACCGTTTCTGAACCTTCCTTTAAAGCAGTGCCTTGGCGACCATAGCGAAAATTGACCACATAAGCGCCCTCACTCACCTGGCACAGATCCACCTCATACACTTTTTCAGTGCGACCCGCTTGATAAACCAGGGTGGTTCGCTGAATCAGTTGCATGCAAATATTCCTATCGATTCAATCAACAAGGGGAGAGGAAGCAAAAGGCTTGTTGATAGTATTTATGTACTAATTCTATGTCACCTTTATCCCAACAGCAAGTCCATCCTTCCAGGACATAGCCCGTCAGGGGCCAGATGCAGAAATCATCCCCCTAGGTTTCCCACCGTCACGCTCTAGTCTTGCTTTTTAACCGATCAATCTAGGATTCTTGGGCAAACTCTTCTGGATCCGTATCCCAATTCACCCAGCGAATGGCTTCTCGGGCCGACTGAATACTAGGGGGTACCCGAGTGGCGTGAATATAGCCGGTACTGGGGCAGGTCATTTTCAATAAATAAATCGGTTCCACATCAATCGCGGGGGCAATGCGCAACAGGGTATATTCTCGCCACGTATTGAGGGCTTCGGCCTGCAGTTCCTGACACAGGCGGTCATAGCCAATGCCCTGAATCAACACCCGCCGCAGTTCGGCATTCTGTTCATGGATTAGCCAATCTGCCTTCCAGATATGGGGATGGACAGTTCCGTATCGCTCAGGAATTTGAACCCCATGAAATTGATAGCTGCGATAGCCATCTGCAAACTGGAGGGCTTCCCCTCCTTCGTAGTGAAAGCGTCCTTCTGGGTCTGCATGGCACTTTAAGGGCCGATCAAACACCACACAAGTTTGCTCAAAGGGAAGGATTAAACCGCAATGGGTCGATAGGGATCGCAACTGGGTCCACGCTTCTAGATCATGATCGCAGTCTAAGACCTCAATGCAATAGTCTAAAAGAGCAGGATGTAAGACTTCAGAGGTTTGGGTCAAGGCTTGCCAGCCAATACCCACTAGCCCCATAGTTGTCAGCATTTGTTGCATCCCCTGTTCCCAGGCCTGCACCTCTGGCTGTTGACGAAGCGGGTGGATCAAGGCATCTTCTAAGGCTTGCCCCACAGGCTCTCCCCATTGCCACAGGGTTTCTCCCACCTGTACCAACAAGTCTCCTCCAGGCTGGCTTTGAATCACCTGCCGCCATTCCGTTTGTTGCTGTTGCCACAGCTGGTCCCAAAGACTGGGTGACCACTCTCCCCAAGGGACAGTGTCTTCTTCTACATTCTGAGTGTTCCAAGCAAACAGCTCGGCCAAGGGAGTCCAAGTAATCAGGTTCAAATTGTGAGATAGGGTCGCTAATTCGGCAACCTTTAATCGCTCACTCATCTCTAACAGCAATTCCACCCTGAGCTGAGACCGAATTTGATGACTAAGCTGCCGGGCTAAAGGCAGGGTCAACAAAGGTACCCCCCACTGGTTGAGCAGTTGATCGATCCGGCGCTCTTGTAGGTAAGCTTGGGCCTCTAAAGGACCTGAAAAACATAGAATTTCAGGTTGTTGCTTCCCCATCAGAGCGTAACTTCGCTGGATGGTTTGCGTTACTTGTTGGGCTTCAATAGGGGTTGTATTGCAAGTAACTGCTAGCCAACGCTGGAAGAACTCCTCAATTTGCGCATCTTGAACTGGCGTTAAGGTCTCAATCGGCCACATAATGCCAACCTTCTGGCTCATATTCCCGTTGAATACGAACCTGCCAAGTTCCCTGAGGAATGGCGAGGGCATTGTGTTCTTCGTGGATTAGGGTGGCTTCGGGAGAAAGAACCCGTAAGTAAAGGGTGCCGTCCTTTTCGTACAGCTCGGCTTGTCCTTCACTAATACGATGGCTATGCCCCGTCACTTCACCTTCCGCCAACGTTAAATGAGAAAGTTGACGACCTAAGCTGGGCGTCGTTTTGGACAAAGGTCTGAGGATTACATCACCTTGACGAATGGGTTGCATCTTTGTCATCTCTCTAATGTCTCCTCCATTGTGGCACATGCATTTAAGACATCTTCCCAGCCCCCCTTCTCTATAATGGAGGTCGAGAAATTCCTAGGCTTTGACATTATTCTCTCAAATCGAAAATTGGCATCCATCATAGAACGGATGCCTGCTGGGGAAATAGTGGTTTGGGGGCAGTTGGCGATGTGCCTTTTTCCCAGAGTTAAGCGGTCAACACTTTATTAAAACCAAAAAGCTGAGCTTCTAGTTCTGCACGCACTAGAGGAGAAACATAGCAGTCCCCATACAAACACTCCACTAGGGTTTGTAACATCCCAAAATAGTCTTTGAGTTTTCCTTGGGTATTTAGGTCACTAAACCATTGAGGTTGGAACCCACGATATTTCACCATCACAGCCTGCAGGGCTGCTTGCCATTGCTGTCCCTGCTGTTGGTACCAAGCCTGTAAGGTTTCTGCATCCGCTGATTCTTCCGGTAGCTGGTCTTTCAGATCTTGCAGCGATTGCCATAGTTGTGGATCAGCACAAATACTTTCATCAATCGCTAAGAAAGTGGGCAGAAAGGTAAACGCGGGTAGATCCTGTGTTCCTTGACGCTGCATAGCCCTAACCGTTAAGAACAAGGCATAGTCAATGGCTAGATCAGTCGGTAAATTTTGGGTGAAGTTCGGGGCGATACAATTAGCCAAACCTGGATCATCTCGCAGGATAAGGCTGATATAAAAGGCCGTAATCGGTAAGGGTTGATCTGTTGCCTGCAGTGTACTGACTTTCGTTTGCACAGCCCCCAAAAAGTTTTGTACTTCAGGCTGAGAACTGGGTATGTCATTGACAGTTGCTAGCAACTGCTGGACAAACGTGTTGGCATTCGGCAGCAAGCTCGCCGTCAGTAAAATCACTTCTCGCCACCGAGAATCGGTGATCTGAGTCGCGAGCTGACTCAGAGATTCATCGATTGTTTCAGGAGTGGCAATAATTTTCCGAGCCGTTAAATATTCCTGAAAGGTGAGATGAGAAAAGGAATAAACTTCCTTGGCCCGCTGAACTAAAAGGCCCGACTGCAGCTCAATACTCTTGAGAATGGCTGCACTGCGAGACCAAAGGGTCTCAAAATCTTGGGGCTCTGGGGCAATGGATTGGAGATAGTCGGCAATCAGGTTGAGGACTTGGCGTTGCTCAAAGTAATAATTACCCTCGGCAAACGTCGTGGCGGCAATCTGACAGAGTAATGTAATCGTTTCAGGTTTGGATAGGGAAAATTCATCCGCTTCCCGCTTAATGCCCCGAGCTTGATCCCATCGTTCGAGGAGGATTTCTAAACCGGCCTGATAGAGTTTGGCGCGCTTGGTCGGAAAAGCCATGCGCTGTTGAAAGATGGAACAAATCAACCCCAACAGCAGCGGTGAAGCCGTTAAATTCTGGAGGGCCTGATTTTCGGGCTGGCGCAGCTGCTCTAGAAATTGGGCGGCCTGGGTTAATCCTCCGGTTTTGGAGTTGCGGGCTGTGGCCACAAAATAGCGACGGGCAAACACTTCCACCTGACTTTTTTGAAAGTCTGCCAATTCAATATAGTTAAAGCCTTGAAAATGGTAATGCTGAGCCTCGATCCGGCAGGTAATTAAGATTTGATTTTGGTAATACTCTTCCGAAAACTGCTGGATTTGGGTCAAGATACTTTGGTTGAGGGAAGCCGGGACTTCATCCAAGCCATCCAAGAGTAAAAGCACTCGTCCTCGGTCTAATAAGCCCTTGACTTGCTTAATATCTAGACCACACCGCTGCCAGAGTTGGTGTAGATAAGTCAATAAACTGCTATCTGTGGCATCTTGCGTTTGGGTCGCAAAGGTTCGCAAAGACAGAAAAACAGGAATACATTCAGGTTTATAGCGACCTTCATTACATTCCAAAGCCATATGGCGCAGAAATGTGGTTTTTCCAGCCCCTGGTTTACCTAGAATCACTACCTTGTCCTGGTTTTGCAGGATATCGATGCTAGTCAGGGTAGAGCCGTAAAGGGGAACCTCTTCTTCATTACTGGAGGATTGCCGTTGCTGGAGGTCAGACACTTCTAGCCATTGTTGATGGCTGAGATTAGAAAGGAAGTTGACCCCCGTATAGACTTGGTTCAGTTGGACGGGCTGGGTGATATCCAGAGAGGATTGTAATGCACCACACTGGGCTTGGATTTGGCCTCGCAGTTGCGATCGCACTTTCTGTACCCAGGTATCCGCTTCTAAATCCGTCTGTTCTTCCGAGACCGTCGCATTGGGAATCGGGAACTGAGGCAAAATCGCGATTTCTTGCCACTCCAAATCGAGCTGAAAGCACAGATCAATAAAGATATGCCGTTCAATCGGGCGGCCAGTGAAAAACTTCCAGACAGACTGTCGGGTTTCCAAGCCAACTTGCTCAGCCAAATAGGCTTGAGTCCAGCCTGTTCGCTGAAACGCTTGTTTTGCTATAACTTGACCCCGTTCCGAGGCATTGAGCGATCGCTTTGCCATCGATATCTCTGCCTATTTTTTATCTATTACAACAATGCCCACGAGAGTGGGCTGAGGAGACACACTGAATTCTAATTACCCACAGTTCAGATGAAAATGTCTAATATTTTCGCCAACACTGTTAACTGAACGCATCTTCCGTGATGCAAACGCAACACGGGATTCAGTTAAATCGTCGACTCGACCACTTCCAACTCTTGATAAAGGGCTGACCCCTCCGGTGTCAATACATTCTCAACATCAGGAATTTGATTTAACAGCGAGATTTCATCGTTACAGGCTTCTTTGAGAATTTGTAGACAACAATCTCGGCGAGCGCCAGGTTCTAATTTTGAAAGCATCTGAATCGCAAGATTAAGCTTAGGGATAGACTTTTCTAAGTCTTGTTGCAATTGCTCAATCACATTATCTTTGCCTTCCGTATTCTCCTGGATCTTAGAAATTCTTTCCTGTAAATCTTCTGCCCGTTCCCGTTCACGCTTATATTTACTTTGAACGATTTCTCGCTTAGCCAAACGTGTATTGACTGCTTCCAATAGTTCAGCTCTGGAAAAGGGCTTCGTAAGATAATCATCTGCGCCAGAGGTCATCCCTTGGCGAATCTCTGTCTTATCGGCCATTGCCGTCAAGAAAATAAAGGGAATCATGGCTGTATCTGAGTTTTCACTCAGGGTTTCTAGCACTTCATAGCCGTTGAGTTCCGGCATCATCACATCACAAATGATCAGTTCCGGTAGATGCTCCTGAGCCCAAAGTGCCCCTAAAAAACCATTTTCGGCAGTTACTACGTCATGCTCTTCAGCATCCAGAAGCTCAGCGATATTGGCTCTCACCAACTCTTCGTCTTCGATTACTAAGATCTTAGCCATCTTGCTCTACCCTTTGGTTAATTGGAAGTCGCACAGTAAAGGTTGTGCCTACCTTTTCTTGACTGGTGAGCGAGATTTCGCCCCCATGCAAGTCAACGGAACGTTTGACGATGGCCAAACCTAATCCTGTCCCCGAAATATTGCCAACATTGCTGGCTCGATTAAAGGAATTAAAAACGCGATCGCATTCCGATTGCGGAATACCTAAGCCATGATCTTGAACCTTGAAAATGGCGTAATCATTTTCAAATACCAAATCAAAATCTACTGTTCCCCCCTGAGGAGAGTATTTGATCGCATTGGAAAGTAAATTGGTGAAAATATGCCGCAGCAATTTCTCATCCATTCGAGTCTCTGCCGGTTGATCTTGAAAACTGCAAACAATCTCATGGGTATTGGTGGTAATTTGCAGCTCCTCCGACAGCCCCGTACAAAACTCCGTGAGCGGCATTGGAATCGGCTTAAAGGCCAGGTTGCCAGATTCTGCTTTCCCCAGCAAGAGCACATCATTTAGCAAGCCCGTCATATGGTCAACAGACTGCTGGATTTGATGCAAATGCTTGAGCTTACGAGTGTCATCCCATTTATGGCCGTAGTGCTCTAGCAATTCTGCAGAGGACAGAATCGTTGCTAAGGGCGTTCTAAATTCATGGGATGTCATGGCCACAAATCGAGATTTCAGTTCGTTGAGTTCTCGCTCTTTGTTGAGGGCAGTGCGAATATCTTCCTCATAGAGTTTTCGCTCAGTGATGTCACGAATGACGGCCATCACTTCATTCTCAGCACTCACCGCAATCCGAGCCTCAAACATAAGAGGATTGGCATCATGGTCGAGCTGATATTCAAACAGCTGCATCTCGTGACTCTCTAAGGCATTTTTGATGCAGTCCATAAAGGACGTTGCTGTCTCTTGAGGGAAAACCTGGTCCAGAGGTTTCCCTAAGAATTCTTCCGTCGGTAGAGGCAGGGTTGTGTTAGGAGAATCCTTATAGTTGACAAAAATGCCGTCTGCACTAAATCGGAACATCCAGTCGGGCATCGCATTAATCAAGGCCCGATTGGTCGCCACACTAGATTGCAAAGCTGCTTCGGCCCGTTCGCGTTCAACAATTTCGCTGCGCAATTGTTCATTGCTTTGTTTGAGTTCTGCAGTTCGCTGATGCACGCGTACCTCCAATTC
Source organism: Acaryochloris marina S15 (assembly GCF_018336915.1). GTDB lineage: Bacteria > Cyanobacteriota > Cyanobacteriia > Thermosynechococcales > Thermosynechococcaceae > Acaryochloris > Acaryochloris marina_A. The sequence goes on from NZ_CP064923.1 coordinate 1,554,043, forward strand.
GCTATGCGCTTGCTGTAAAGCTGCTTCCACCTGTTTACGATCGCTAATATCACGACCTTCAAAAATAAGTAATACGACCTCACCAAGTTCATCACGAACAGGCTTCAAGGAAAAGTCAATGGTGGCAACAATATCTCTTGCCCCTAATACCTCCACTTCATAACGGATAAATTGGCCCCGAGCAGCTTCCAAGACCGCTGCTTTCAGTCTTCGTTGGGTGTCTGTGGTGGTTGTCCACCATCGAGCTAGCCACACTGGACGTTTAATCACGTCTTCCAATTGAAGACCACCAAAATCTAAGGCCGTTTGATTCGCTTCTAGCAAGGTGCCATCGGGCTTGAGCAGTCCAGAGAACTGAAAGGTTTGATTAAAAATGGCTCGGAACCGCCGCTCACTATCCTGAAGGGCTGCTTCAGTGCGTTTCCGCTCTGTAATGTCAACGATATAGCTCCGAATTAAATCGCTTTCCGCAATGAAGTGAACCGATTGTTCAAAGACTTGATCGCCAATGATGACTTCCCGCACGAAAAATTTTTCGTTGTCATTGCAAATCAAGGCAACCAGCCCTGTCAATATGGGGTGCTCAGCTTGTTCCTCTCGTAGATTAGGGAATTGGGCCTGAGCAGCCGGATTCAAGTAGGTGATTCGGCCCGTCAGATTGATCTCAATAATGGGGTTTGAGAAGAGTTCAGGAAAAGATGCTAAACGGACAATGGCTGCTTCGTTGGAACTAGTTAGCATCTCATCCGCTGTCGTCAGCGTTTGCATCGGATTATGAAGATTGGACAGAAAGCCTGTCACGTCTTCAGAGGAGCAAGATTCTAAATAGTGGACATCTGCAATGTTATTGGTCATGTAATATCTGGCCCGCACATCATGGCCAAAAATGACTTCATCCCCATGCTTCAAATCATGGGACGTACAGGCTTGTCCATTTACACTCAGACCATTCTTGCTGCGTTTGCCCTGGAGATTGCCATCAATCAAGCGAAACATATGGCTGTCTGTATCTGGCATAGTCACCCGCATCAGCAGGGCATGTTGCCGAGAGGCCGATGGGGAATGAATGGCAATGGAATTACTAAGATCTCGACCGATCGAACAAGTTGAATCCATTAAGGGAATCGTTCGCTTTCCCTGTTCATCTTCAACCACTAAAAAGTGCTGAACCTTTGTAGAAGAACTTGTCAAAACCATTGAATTAAATTCACGTTGAACGCACTCTCATTTCTAATATGCCCATCACCCAGACGAAGTAAACCCCAGGAAAATTATTCCTGTAATTCATATAATTTAATTCAGAAAAAATTTTCTATATTTTAAATAATACTATTTATTTTTTTAGGTATGAGCCAATAAAAATCATTGTATATTTAGAATCGAAAATTATATATTTGCTGCAAATTTAGACTGCCATAAAATATAGGCAACTTAAATAAAAAACTGCTAAATCTAGATTAAAATCAGTCTTGTAAGTTTCTGGGTGTCACAAGAATTATTCTTTAAATCTATACTATGTATATCTTTTCGGTTGGAATTTATTGTTAAGGAAGGCAAGGCTCAAATTGTCAGCATTAGAAAAAGATGGGTTATCTTAAAAGATATATTTCACAAAATAATTTATTAGTTAATAAGAGAAATAGTCAAAAATCTACTCGAATCAATGCTAGAAATAAATCATAGAGCAAAGTATTTAACTCTTGAACAAGAAAACATTGTCTATTTAGACTAGCCACAAAGAATTTTTCACTAGCTGATGTCAGAGTCTAGTCAGTATATTCATCGCCAACAAAATAAAAACACAAAAACTTATACATTTACGATCTTAAAAGAAAAAGTCAATATATGGAGTTTATATTTGATTTTTATGCAAAAAAAAGATGGATGTAAGAATGGAAATGTGGATTCCTCTACTAGAGATCCGTCATCAATCATAAGTTGCCATCAGCACAGATATGAGCGATCAATCTCTAGCCTTCCTGAAGCGATAGATTCAAGGAACTCAATTTACTGGATGGTGTAAGATACACTTCCCACAAACAGATATTCATTTAGTGTGACGGATTGAGGTTTGCGATCGCATCCCCAATCCTGTCCATCTTGTAGAACTTAGGTGTGACTTTACATCCGCTCTAGCACTTCAATCCCCAGTAGGGATAGCCCCAGTTTCAGGGTACGGGCAGTCAGATCAGAAATCACCAGCCGGGACGTCCGAGCAGGTTCTTCAGCCTTGAGAACGGGGCACTGATCATAAAATTGATTAAACTTCTGGCTCAGCTCAAACAGATACTGGCAAAGTCGATTCGGCATAAGATCAGCAGCAACTTCGGCGATGACATCCTGCATTTGCAACAGATGCTTGACCAATGCCAACTCTGAAGGCTCTCCTAAGGTCAACGAAACATCACCTAATTGGGAAAAATCAATATTTCCTTTGCGGCTTATGCCCTGTACCCGAACATAGGCGTAGATCATATAGGGAGCAGTATTACCCTGCAGCGCCAACATTTTGTCATAGCTAAATACATAATTGCTGGTGCGATTCTGACTCAGATCCGCATATTTTACGGCTCCAAGTCCAATGACTTGGGCAACATTGGCAATAAAATCTGGGGCTTCAGTTCGTTCGTCCTCAGCCAATCTTGACTCAACATCAAGCTGGGCACGGTTAATAGCCTCATCCAACAGGCCTCGTAAACGAATCGTTTCACCCGAGCGAGTTTTTAGCTTTTTGCCATCTTCGCCCTGGACCATACCAAAGGGTAAATGGACTACCTGGACAGTATCAGGAATCCATCCTGTCCGAGTTGCAACTTGAAACACCTGAGCAAAGTGATTAATCTGCTCTGCACCGGTTACATAAATAATTCGTGTAGCTGACTCAGCGGTAATTCGGTGTCGCAAAGCGGCTAAATCCGTAGTGGCATAGTTAAACCCACCATCAGACTTTTGCACGATCAGCGGTTGAGGATCACCTTGTTTATTGGTAAATCCTTCTAGAAAAACGCATTTTGCCCCTTGATCAGTTTCCAGCAGACCTGCTGTAGCCAAATCTGTTAGTACTTCAGCTAAGAAGGGATTATAAAAAGACTCCCCTCGCTCCTCTAGCTCAATATCCAGATCTCGGTAAATCTTCTCAAATTCGCGGCGAGATTGATCACAAAGGAGCTGCCATGCTTGTTTCGCCTCAGGATCTCCCTGCTGTAATTTTACGACTGCCTGCCGGGACTGCACCTGAAATTTTTCATCCTCATCAAAGCGATGCTTAGATTTTTTATAAAAAGCAACTAAATCGCCTAAATCTAGAGCATCCGATGTCGTTAACGCTGCAGGATGAACCTCAGATAGGTAAGTAATCAACATGCCAAACTGCGTACCCCAATCCCCGACATGGTTAAGCCGCAGAACATCATTACCCTGAAATTCGAGAATTCGGGCAATACAGTCGCCGATGATCGTAGACCGCAAATGGCCCACATGCATTTCTTTGGCGATATTGGGACTGGAGAAATCAACCACCACTCGTTGCGGATCAGCAATAGGCTCGATTCCTAGACGAGGATCGGCCTGGATCTGCTGAAGTTGCTCAGCCAAAAAAGTGGGCTTGAGGGTTAAGTTGATAAAGCCTGGTCCAGCAATGGTGGGGATTTCGCACAGATCATCTACCTCCAGTTTCTGCAGAATCTGATCTGCGATCCCACGGGGGGATTGCCCCAAGGGCTTTGCCAAGGCTAAAGAGACATTAGATTGATAGTCACCAAACTTGGGATTGCTGGCCACACCAACAACCGGAACAGAAATGACCAACTCAGATCCAAAGGCAGCGTCTAACGCTCGATCGAATCGAGTCTCTAAGGTTTTTAGGATGGACTTCATGAGCTTAACTGCGTTTTTTCCTAGCGGCACGCTGTTCGCGCTCGCGTCGTCTGCGATCACGCCACTCTGAGACAGTCAGATAAACAATGCCACCAGAAACGATCACTAACACACCTAAAGCCACCAAGGCCAAGGTATTGGTAATTGAGAAGTCCACAATATTTAGCTAATTACGAATGGATTAACAAAGGCAAATTACATGCCGTGGCGACCCCATACCACCATGGCAATGGAGTAAGTGAAGAGAGTAAGAACTGAAACCCAACCCAAGGTCAAGATATCCATTATGCTGTTTGTGAACCAATGACGACGTTTAGCTATTCTATCCTGAAACCCCGCCACCACGGCAAGCATCTGTATCTCACCAGAACTTAAAGTTTTCATCCCCCAACCATGCCCGCAACTCTCTCCCAACAAATTCAGCAGTTCTATGACACCTCTTCAGGTTTGTGGGAGCAGGTTTGGGGCGAACATATGCACCATGGCTACTACGGCCCGACCGGCAAGCAAGCCAAACCTCGCCGCCAAGCCCAAATTGATCTGATCGAAGAATTACTTGCCTGGGGACAGGTTCAACAGCCTCAGCAGATTTTGGATGTGGGCTGTGGCATTGGTGGCAGCTCCCTGTACTTGGCCCAAAAATATAATGCCAACGTCACTGGAATTACCCTCAGCCCTGTCCAGGCCGATCGGGCTCAAGCCCGCGCTAGAGAAGCCGGGTTATCTTCCCAATCAGAATTTAGAGTGGCCGATGCCCAACAAATGCCCTTTCCTGAAGCGTCCTTTGATCTAGTTTGGTCCTTAGAAAGTGGCGAACATATGCCCGATAAGACTCAATTCTTGCAGGAATGCTGTCGAGTACTCAAACCAGGGGGAATCCTATTAGTCGCCACTTGGTGCCATCGCCCCACCCCACCAGCGTTAAGCTGGAGCGAACAGCGGCTGCTCGACGATATTTATCGCGTCTATTATCTGCCCTACGTCATTTCCTTGCCCGGCTATGCTGACATCGCTCAGACTCTGCCCTTATCAGGTCTACAAACCGCAGACTGGTCCACCGCCGTTGCCCCTTTCTGGAATGAGGTGATTACGTCTGCATTAGATCTGCAAGTCCTGATCGGCATCCTCAAAGCGGGACTGCAAACCTTGCAAGGGGCTCTGGCCCTCAGCTTTATGTCGCGAGGATATCGGCAAGGTCTGATTCGCTACGGACTATTGAAGGGAACGAAAACGTGACTTCCAGCGTTGACGCCAGCCCCATCAAACGGTGGCTGCAGGCCTTATGGAAGTTCTCGCGCCCCCATACCATTATCGGTACCAGCCTCAGTGTGATCGGCTTAGCTTTGATTGCTCTGTCCACCCAATATCAGGGCAGTGCTTTATTGACTGATCTCCCTGTTCCAGCAACAGTATTTTACCCACAGTTCTTACTTTGGCTCGGTGCTGCCCTCGTGCCGAGTTTGGGTGCTAATGTCTATATCGTGGGCCTCAATCAGCTCACCGATATCGATATTGATCGAATCAATAAACCTCAGTTACCTTTAGCCTCCGGCGAATTTTCCCCGCACCAAGGTCGATGGATTGTAGCGAGTGCTGGACTGTTAGCCCTAGGCTTCTCCTCGATACAAGGCTATCGATTACTCTGGACGGTTGGACTCAGTATGCTCATGGGCACGGTCTATTCCATTCCCCCCATTCGTCTCAAACGATTTCCTTTTTGGGCTGCCCTCTGCATTTTTGGTGTTCGGGGGGGAGTGGTTAATGTCGGCTTCTTTCTCCACTTTCGCCATTTGCTAGGAGGGAGCGGGGAAATTCCATTAAAAGTGTGGGTATTGACAGGGTTTGTGATTCTGTTTGCCTTTGCCATCGCAATCTTCAAAGACATCCCTGATCAAGAAGGGGACTTGAAGTTTGACATTCACACCTTAACTGTGCGACTCGGTAGCGAATCAGTCTTTAGACTGTCTTGCTGGGTTCTCAGTATGGCCTACCTAGGGATAGCCGGAATGGCCATCTGGGGATTACCCGAGACTCATCAAGGCTTATTGCTATCCACCCACCTGGGTATTCTCTTTCTGTTTTGGTACCGCAGCCAGCGAGTCAACCTCAAGCATCACCAGCAAGTAACCCAGTTCTACCAATGGATCTGGAAACTCTTTTTTCTGGAATATGTGATATTCCCTTTTGCTTGTCTGTGGCAATAATTACCTCAGATCCTGCAGCCTATAAGAATCTAGCAGCGCCCTTTCTTGCCTCGCTTGCCGTTAGGGAAAACGGTCAGCCAGTTGGTTTGTGCAAAAGATAATTGAGAATCCGTCAGCTTGGCACCCGACAAATCTGCTCCACAGAGATTAGCCCCCCGTAGGTTGGCATGGCTGAGATAGGCGTCGCTCAAATTAGCCCCTCGCAGATCCGCATTCGCCAAATCAGCATGGCTCATATAGGCCTGCATTAAATTAGCGTTGCGTAAGTTGGCCCCAGTAAAGTTGGCCCGACCAAAATTCGCATTGATCAGAATGGCATCTCGCAAATCCGTATTTTGGAACTTGCCTTCATGGAAGTTGGCACTGGGCAGTTGAAACTTACGAAGATTCAAATTGCGTAAATCTTGTCCGCTAAAGTCTCGCTGGCCCCGGCCATAGGCATGTTGGACTGCATTCGGCGTTAAGCGTGCTTTCTTTGGACCTCTTGAACTCAGGCTAGAAGAAGAGTCCAAACCTGTATAGCTTGAGCGAGGCGTCGACAGTTGCCCCGAAACTTTGGATAGAGCACCTGAAAGGGGAGATTGGGCGCGAGAGTTATACCGTCGAATTCCAGAGGCTGCCCGAGAGGAAGGTGAGTTGGAACGCGGTCTTGTGGGGGAATAGGATCGTGATGATGATGAAGAACGGAGCGGGGGCTGAGACACTGTGCCAGCCGAAGATCCCTGGGCATTCTTCGCTAGGGCTTGGAGTACTTCTTTTGCTGACCGATAGCGATCACGCAGCGAGACCTCCAACATCTTGCCCAGGATCTCTTGTAGTTCAGGACCAATCTGAACATGCTCCCGCCAACTCAATTCTCCCGATACAGGGTTATAGCTTAAGTCTTTGGGAGATTTACCGGTTAACAAGTAAATACAAGTCACACCCAGGCTATACACATCACTGGCATAGACAGGGCGCATGGCCATCTGTTCCGGTGGGGCAAAACCAGGGGTTCCTACAGCAAAAGAGGTGAGCGTACTGTTTTCGTCAGGGTTGGCAATTGCCGTTTGGCTCACTTGGTCTTTGACCGCACCAAAGTCAATCACAACCAGCTTGTCATCAATTTCCCGTCGAATGATGTTGGCAGGTTTAAGATCGCGATGAATCACTTCTACACTGTGCAAATGATCCATCAAGGGTAAGACTTCTGCCAGCACCTTATAAACCATATCTTCGTCAAAAGGCCCAGATCGACGAACCTCTTGCTGCAGTGTTGCCCCCTGAACATACTCCTGAACCAGAAAAAATTCTTGGCCCAGTTCGAAATAGTCCAATAGTCTCGGAAGTTGAGGGTGATTACCGATTTTACCCAGGGTTTCAGCTTCTCGCTGAAACAGTTCTCGGGACATTTCTAAAATATGGGGAGCAGTGACGACTGGACGCAGCTGCTTAATCACGCAGGTCGGCTTTCCGGGTAACCCTTCGTCTTCAGCCAGAAATGTTGTTGCAAACCCTCCTCGACCCAAAATTCGAGTCGAACGATAACGATCACGCAATACCAAGTTATTACCACAAGCCTGACAAACCATTTGCCGTGGTGCGTTACTGGGATTCGTACAAGCTGGATTTAAGCAATAGCTCATTCAGCGTCTCTCAGATGATTGTGAATCAGGTGTGCTTGTAGAAGGTGCAAACTCTCCTATAGTCATTCTGCCCGCTTTTGTTCCTTGTGGGAGCATGCCCTATTAATTCGATGAACAAGGTCAAGATAATAGCGATAGTTGTCAACACTAGGAATAGATAGTTTTTGATGCTGAAAGGTTTTTCCTACCCATGAAAGTTATAGAGCATACCCCTGCCTTGCTAGTCCTGCAAGAACGGCTACTTGGAATTCGACTCTTTGGGGGAGCTACTGCTCTATTAGGCTTCATGATTTTCATCATATTTGAATTTCCCTTTGATCTATTTGGCTGTTTCTGCATTGCGATCGCAGCCCTGATCAGCACATTGAGCCCACTAGAGATCTGCACCTTCGATAAATCGGGAAATGTAGTGGTCTTGGAAAAACGCCGCTGGTTCAGCTCTCAAATCCAACGACATTGCATGACCCAAATTGAAACCATTCATGTCGAAGAAAAAGCTTGGTTGGGCACAAATTTTTATCAAGTCAAGCTGAACTTTGTATCAGGTCACCGCTCCACCCTTACCCAGTTTGCAACCACAGACAGAGTTGCTCAGCATAGTCTGGCGGAACGAATCCGAGACTTTCTAGAAGTTGGATGCTTATCTACCATTTCCTAGGCGAGGACTAAGCAGTTTAGGGAAAGGATTAGGTTAAGAAAACTCCCCAGGTAGGATTCGAACCTACGACCAATCGATTAACAGTCGACCGCTCTACCACTGAGCTACTGAGGATAGCGAATCTCATACTAGCGATAAACGGATAACTTTGGCAAGGTTAATTTTCAGATTAAGAGTCTGAAGAGCTAGATGGCCGGTTGCGTAACCAGTCTTGGCCCACCCGAATTGTTAAATCCGAGCCCAAGTCGCCGGTAGAATTTGCTAGAAGTTGACTGTCTGCTAGCAATGCCTGTAGATATTCAGCAGATTCAAGATCTCCCCACTGGGGGATAATCTGGGTCTTGGCAATGGATTGAGGCCAATCATTATCGGCGTAATGGATATTGTAAAATCCCTGCTCCTGCAAGTACTTCACCATCGTAAAATCCCCATCCGGATCATCTGTTGCATTTTGGACCACAATTTTGATGTCTTTAAATTGTTCAGGATCCCTAGCTGCAATCTCATACCCATCTGGCGGAGAAACTTCAAAATAGGTTTGCATTACCCTATCCATTCCGGCTAGGTCCATTAGCCAAAAACTAAACTCATACTCTTCAGGACCACTAAAACGGCCCGGCAGCAACACCATTTGCAGTTTGTCGGAATTCACTTGCAGACCAAACTGCATCAAGGCCAGCATTTCGCCCACACTTAAATTAGAGTCAATATGTTTTTGCAGAACTGACAAAATTTGAGGAAGACGCGTCAGCATGGCAGGATTTGCCATTTTCTTCTGCAAGGCCTTCAGCAAAATCTGTTGCCGCTGGGCACGGCCAATATCCCCCAAGTTGTTATTGCGGAACCGCACAAACCCCTCTGCTTCAACGCCATCGAGTTTTTGCAGACCCGGTTCCAAATCAATCTTCAACTTCTGGGTTTTATCCTCGTACTGCATGGCAAATGGGACATAGACCTCAACCCCATCCACGACGTCTACGAGTTCCCGAAAAGCACCTGTACTCACTCGGACATAACGATCAATTTGGACATCGTTTAAGGTTGAACTAACGACTTCGGTGACCAAGTCGGGTCCACCCCACCAATTGGCAGAATTGATTTTGGTAATGCCAACATCAGGAATGGGGACACGAGTATCACGGGGAATCGATAAAATGCTGACTCGATCATTTCCTGGATTTAGTCGAACCAACAGCATGGTGTCGCTACGGCTTTTAAACGGATCCTGCTCTTCGCCTTCTTCAGGTTCTTCTAAATTGAGATCCACTCCCAAGACAATAATATTGACGGGACGCGAAACACCATAACGCAAGCCGCCCTGAAGCAGTTCCGGCAACGAAACGGGACCATCTTTGTCTCCTAGAAGACGGAAAGGAGTGACCAAGGCCAGGGTTGCACCCAAGCCAGCAGAGAGAGTCATCGCGAAGGAGAAAGTAACCCCCCAGGTGACCCATCTAAATAGCGTTCCGACTCGGCTAGCTCTTGCAGGTTTTTGGGTTTTTATTCTCTGTTGTTTGCGAGAAGATCGTGGTCCACTTGCAGCTCGATGCTTAGATTGGCGTTTCGTGGGAAATGCTCCTTTTTTTACGTTGGCACTCTTAAAGGTATTATCGGCCACGGTAATTTTGTGTGAAGGGTTAACAAAAGGCGACGGTTCTTGGCTTTCGACGGTTCCCTTTGCGCATAACGCTACGATTCTACACAATTAGGTTTGAATGGCAAGGGGATTGGTTATATTGACTGACAGTTTACCCAAATTCTTCTTAGAACTTAAGGTTATTAACTATGCAAGCCGTAATCATTGCTGGTGGAAAGGGAACAAGGCTATCACCTCTAACGTTACGTAGTCCTAAACCCATGCTGCCCCTTTTCGAGCGCCCTTTTCTCAGTTGGATGGTTGAGCGGTGTAAAGAAGTGGGTTTAACCGATATTTTGATGAATATTCGATATCAGGCCACTCAAATTCAGGACTATTTTGGGGATGGGCAAAGGTTTGGCGTTAAGATTCGCTACGTCATTGAGAAAGAAGCCCTAGACACAGCGGGCGCGATGAAGCTAGCAGAACCATACTATACGGGCGAACCGTTGGTGGTATTCAACGCGGATATTCTCACCGACTTGGATTTACGGGCTTTAATGCAAGCCCATGAACAGACCCAAGCTCAAGCCACTATCGCCTTGGCAAGAGTTGCAGATCCCACAGCATTTGGGTTGGTCGAACTGACAGATATCACTGCTAGGGAGCACTCATCCACAGGCACTATCCAATCCTTCCGAGAGAAACCCACTCCCGAGGAAGCTGCAATATTAGGCATTGATACGATCAACGCAGGAACCTATATCCTCAATCCCGAAATTTTTGCTCAGTATCCAGCCGATCAGCCCCTCAGTTTTGAACGCACGGTTTTTCCTAATCTTTTATCAGGCCAACAGAAAATCTCAGGTTTCGTCTGGGATGGCTATTGGATGGACCTGGGTACACCAGCCAAATTCTATGGGGCTCACTTAGATATTTTGCAGGGAAGGATGCCTTTTCCCTTACCCGAAACCATGCAAGAACGTCAGCCTCAAGTTTGGGTGGCTGCTAACGCTACCATCGATCCCCAAGCCAAACTGGCTGGACCCTGTTTTGTGGGTGAAAATGCGAAGCTTGGTCCCCAAGCCGATATCTCTAGCGGGGTGATTTTAGGAACCTGTGGGCTAGTCGATCGACCGTTATCCCCCGGCATCTATCCCCCTGGGACCGTTGCTGTATAGGTGTTAGGTATGGGGTAGGATAACCGCTTTGATGGTTTTGCGATCACGCATATCTGCAAATACCTGCCCCAGATGATTGAGGGGTTGCGTATCGTTAAGGAGTTCCTCAAACGGTAGTTCCTGACTGGCTAATAGCGCGAGGGATTCCCTCACAAAGGTGGGGGTATTGTGAAATACCCCCTTCAAAGTCAATTCACTGTAGTGCAACAAATCAGTATTGACGGTGATACTCGTATCCCGAGGGCATCCTCCAAATAAATTGATGGTTGCTCCTGGCCGTCCACAGGTAATGGCTGTTTCCCAAACGCTTGGAACCCCAGTAGCTTCAATCACAATATCTGCCCCTTGGTTGTCGGTCAGCTCCAAAGTAGTGGCTGATATGTCCGTGTGATGGTGATTGTAGGTATGGACTGCACCTAGTTTGCGCCCCAGTTGCAATCGCTGTTCGGATCCACCAAATAAAATCACCTCGGCACCGCGATGGGCCAACACCCCCACAAACATCAGGCCAATGGCACCATCCCCAATCACCACCACGCGTTGGGCAGGGCCATCCTTTTGTTCAGGCTTAAAACCAGAGCGGGCAATGCCGTGCAGAACACAGGCTAAGGGTTCGGTCAGAGAGGCATCGGCCATGGATAAATGCTCTGGAATGGGGAGCAGATTCTGCTCAACAATGGCTGCAGGAATCCGCAAATATTGAGCAAATGTTCCGTTATTGAACGTCAAGTCGGTACAAAGGGAATATTCTTGCCGTTGGCAAAAAAAACAGTGCCCACAGGGGGCTGAATTATTAGCAACAACGCGATTGCCAAGAGACCAGCCCTGAACCCCCGATCCTATGGCTACAATCTGGCCTGCTGCTTCATGGCCAAAGAGTGTTGGCGGCTTGAGCATTTTGGCATGGCCCCCGCGTCGCCACACTTTTAAGTCCGTGCCACAGGTCGTCGCAACATCCACTTGAATCACAACTTCACCTGGCTCAGGGGTAGGGTCAGGAACCGTTTCTAGGCGGAGATCGGTTTGGCCATGTAGTACCGCTGCTAGCACGTTAGTTCAGTCCTCCATTCAGTTTCACCATCTTAACGGGAATTGCTGAAGTCTTAGTCTCTTGGGTCGTGCCTCAAGTAATTGTGGGTTGAGTATACTAGAGGCTCAGCTCAGCTTCTAACCTACCCATGCAATGCCCACTATGCGGTCATTCCAAAGCACACAAGCATGGCAAGATGCCCAACATGCTTCAACGATACCGTTGTCCTGAGTGCCAGCAGACCTTTACTGAACGCTTTGATACCCTTTACTATCGTCGTCAGGTGAGTCCAGAGCAGGTCCGACAAGTTCTCCAAGCCCATGCAGAAGGGAGTAGTCTTCGAGGTATCACTCGGACCAGTGGCCTGGCTTACAACACTGTAGTCTCTCTAGTAAGAGCTGCTAGCCAACGATCTCAGCAACTCCATAATGGCCAAGTGCAAGCCGTTGAAACGGAGGATGTCAGTGCAGATGAAATGTGGTCCTTTGTGAAAAAAAGCAAAAACACTGTCTTCCCCATGAGCTAGAGATGGGTGATTGTTGGATGGCGATTACCTTGGCAAACACAAGCGGCGTGATCCTCTCGTGTCGTGTGGGCAAGCACACCGATTCATTATTGAATGAACTGGTGACTAGCACTGAAGGTAAGACCGATTGCAAGGACTGGAATAGCGACGATTGGGGGGGTACGAAAGAGTGTTGCCTTGGGAGATTGACCATTACATTGGCAAGGACAGAACTCAACGACTCGAACGCACCAATGGCATTATTCGACAGCACAGTGGTCGATGGCATCGACGCCAGAACAAATTTGGCAAAGTGTGGGCGCAAACCAAAGTCACTGCTCGATTAGTGGTCAGCTATTTCAATTGGATTTGGACACACAGTCGGCTTAAAACAACGGCGGCACAACGTGCTGATCTAGCCTCGCGAGCTTGGCATTGGGATGACATACTCACCTACCCCACAATTGTTTGATGCACGACCGTCTCTTGCTTACAGACGGACAGGTTTAGCACCTGCTGATTAGGATAGGAGTTATAGCTCTAGCTGGTGTGAGACAAAGTCTTAGAGATCTGGACTGTAAATATGGCATCTTGGGCAATCATACAGAACGCTTCCTATATTCTTTTGATTCAAAGAAGCAGGCAAACGACCAGAGCCGATCAGTGGTGTTTCCCGGGTGGTGGTATTAAGAAGAATGAAACACCAAAGCAAGCATGCGTTAGAGAAGCCTTTGAGGAGACACAACTCGCCATCAGAGTTGTTGGTACTGTGGCCAAGATTCGTGATGACTACTACTTCCTTTGCAAACTTGAGAATCCTCTTCAATCAGTCATCTTGAAGCCAAATGAGTGCAGGAATTATGTTTGGATTAATCCCACACATTTGGCTGATATTGGCATCATTATGAATCTGAAAGTTGTTGTGCCACTATTACGTTCAATTGGCTATGACATTCATTTGTCGGATGAGTTGGAAGGCTATATTGCATAATCTATGGTTTATCTATGGTGATCGGACGTATTCTGACAACTAAGTTTAAAATTGGCATTTAAGGGTAAGAGCTAGAAATATATATGCTCAACATTGTTTTATTGTGAAGACCCTCTCTCAATATCTGGGGATTCGTTAAGGTTTAAGAGGTAGGCCTACATTGCATCTCAGTCTAGAGCTGCCAACAGTCTCTCAAGTTGCATTTTTAACGTTAATTCAAGATCGGTATTTGTGATCTATGGATTTTGATCATATTCATTTTTATGTTCATGATTCCAAACAATGTCAGCGTTGGTTTACCAACGTTTTAGGATTTCAATATCTCGGGGGCAACACAGCGCCGGATCGGCAAGTTGAAGTTGTCTCTTCAGGGGCGATTGTATGTATTTTTTCCAGCCCTCTAAACCAGACTGGCCCAGTTGCCCAATATCTTCTGCAACACCCTCCTGGTGTAGTAGATTTGGCTTTTTTGGTTCCAAATGTTCAGGCTACGCTCGCCCGCGCTGTTCAGGCAGGGGCAACCCTTTTACAGCCTTTGATCGAAGAAAAGCATGACAAAGGGACTGTAACTTGGGGAAAAGTCAGAGGGTGGGGAGCGTTAGAACATTCGTTGGTGGAGCGGAGAGGGCAGACTTCCATTTTGCCGTCCGAATTTTTCCCGATCTCGATGCACAAGCATCACAAGCCTCAAGCTGCTGCTCGTCAAAGTCTATTCACCCAGATTGATCATGGGGTTTTGAATGTGGGTCAAAATCAGCTTGAAGCTGCGGTGACTTGGTATCAACGCATATTTGGGTTTGAAACCCACCGATATTTTGATATTCAAACCCATCGATCGGGTCTACGCAGTGAAGTGTTGACTCATCCCCAAGGTCAAATCAAGTTTCCGATCAATGAGCCCACTTCAGCCAATTCCCAGATTCAAGAATTTCTAGAGGTCAATCGAGGCGCTGGCATTCAACATATCGCCTTAGGAACTTCGAATATTGTCGAAACGGTCACTCAGCTTAAGCATCGAGGGCTGTCCATTCTAGATATTCCACCCAGTTACTATCAGCACCTACGACATCAGTTTGAACAAGCCTATTCCCACCTCGATTGGTCTGCCCTCGAACAACAACATATTCTGGCTGATTTCGAAGAGGATTCCGGAGCTGGAATTCTATTGCAAACCTTCACGAAGCCTATTTTCCCGCAACCTACTTTCTTTTTTGAAATTATTGAGCGGCAACGCCAAGCCCAAGGGTTTGGACAGCGAAACTTCTTGGCCCTGTTTCAAGCCATGGAACGGGAACAGCAGAAACGGGGAATAGTACTATAGGTTGGCTTGAGTTTGCTGCCGTTGACGAACCAAGTTGGCGGCCAGCTGAATCGCGGCAATCATGCTAGTGGGATCGGCAATTCCCTTGCCTGCAATATCGAAAGCCGTGCCGTGGTCAGGTGAAGTGCGGACGAAGGGTAAGCCAATCGTGGTGTTGACAGCTCGATCAAACGCCATAAGCTTGACGGGAATCAAGCCTTGGTCATGATAGAGGGCTAAGTAAGCGTCATAGGTGGTGGGTTGCACCGTTTTCTCTCGGGGGCCGTACCAAGCTTGCCCTGGCCCCACCCACAGGGTATCGGGAGGAATGGGATCCGATAAGGTCAGATCAGGATGTTGCGATCGCATCTCCCGTATCCAAGGAATTAGCCAATCAATCTCTTCTCGACCCAACTGTCCCTGCTCACCGCTATGGGGATTCAAACCTGCGATCGCAACCCTCGGCTGTTCAATACCAAACTCTCGCTGCAGCGTCTTCTTCAGCAGCTGCACCTTCATCGTTAGTAGTGCTGGCGACAGCTGACCAGGGACCGCTGACAAAGGGATATGGGTCGTTGCCAGCAACGTACGGAGCTGCCATCCTGTATAGGGAGATAAGGCAAAAAAGAACATGCCATATTCTGAGATCTGAGATCGCTCCGCCAAATACTCTGTTTGTCCCGGATAGTGATGGCCTGCAGCCTTCCAAGCCGACTTAGCAATGGGACCTGTGACAATGCCATCAAATCGCCCTTCCAGGGCGCCCGTAATCGCAGTAGACAAACACCGAAAACTGGCTGCCCCCGTTTCTGCAGAAGCCTGTCCCCATGGGATAGGAGATAACTTCAATCCCACTTCCAAGAAATCGAGATCATTAGGATTCGCTAGGGTCTCAACAGCATTTAATCCTGCCTGCTGTTGAAGATGCTTATAGGCCGCTTCAAATAAAGACCGCTCCCCAATGACGCGAATATGAGCTGCGCCTTTGAGAAGCGGTGAATTTAAAGCTTTAAGAATAACCTCAGGGCCTATTCCTGCAGGATCACCCACAGGAATGGCAAGCTGGGGTAGAGGATGAGATTCAATCATTGTGATCCATCATCATCCATCCGAACGGAGGAAGAACAGTCCTTCCTTATGCGGGAGAAGTGACTTCTTCCGGTTCCGAGGTTGCTTCATCAGCAGAATCATCATCGGTCTCAACTTGCCCACCTTCCTGTTGAGCCAACATTTGCTGTCGATACCGTTCTGCCATTTCCTCGGCTTTGTCATAAACCAGCTGAGGATTCTTGACCATATCACCCGGCTCAGGCTCTAGCTGCTTAGTAGACAGGGAAATACGACCTCGCTCAGCATCCAAATCAATGATCATCACCTTCAGATCATCATTAACATTGAAAACGCTGTGAGGCGTATCGATGTGATCGTGAGAGATTTCGGAAATGTGGAGCAAGCCACTGACACCACCAATATCAATAAAGGCACCGTAGGGCTTGATACCGCGGACCGTGCCAATTACAACTTCGCCGACTTCCAAACGGTTCATCTTGCGCTCAACCAAAGCTCTCCGATGGCTGAGAACAAGGCGGTTACGTTCTTCATCCACCTCTAGGAACTTAAGAGGTAATTCTTCGCCAATTAAATCTTCTTTGGTCGCTCGAGTACTGATGTGGGAACCCGGAATAAATCCACGCAGTCCTTCAATTCTAACTAGGGCACCACCTCGATTGGTTGCAAATACAGAAGAACGGACCGTTGCATCTTCCGTTTGCAGTTGACGCACCCGTTCCCAAGCGCGCATATACTCAATACGGCGAATGGATAGGGTAAGCTGACCGTCTTCATTCTCATCTGCCAGAATGAAAAACTCACGGGTTTCGTTGGATTGCAACACCTCATCAGGGTTCTCAATCCGATTAATGGACATTTCCTGAATAGGAATGTAGGCTGCAGTCTTTGCACCAATGTCAATCAAAGCCCCTCTGGGTTCCAGACTGAAGACTGTACCTGCCACGACGTCACCCGGATTGAAGTGATAATCATATTTGTCAAGTAACGCGGCGAAATCTTCGTGAGTAAAGCCGATGTCTGGCAGCGTGGTTTCCCGATTGACCATTCTCTAATGTTCCTAGGTTTTTTCTTACTAATGGTGGATAATGACGTCTCCTTTGTCCGTAAGGACGCAAATAATAGGAGCGCTGGGCGATGCTAAGAGTCATCTTCAGCATCTATCTAGATTTGGCACTAGATCTACCATCGTAGCGCAATATCTGAAACCTTAACTATATATTTTGTTCGTTTGTAGTCTGGCAATGGAGATGCTAAAAGCCCAGGTAGATGCCTGAATGATTACTGAGGGGAAACCATAATGGTGGTGGGTTCTGGTTGTGCAGTATCTTCATATACCTCGTTCAGCACTCTCGGCAAAGGACTGTCTCCAGAGTCCTTGAGCTGATCCAGGGCATCCACAAAATCCCGAATTCCTCGAAACTGTCGATAGACAGATGCAAACCGAACATAAGCCACTTCGCTGAGGGTTTGTAGCTTAGTCAATACGGATTCACCGAGATCAGTACTCGTAACTTCTTTAATCGCTTGCTGTTGGAGTTCTGCTTCCACATCGTCTACCAATGACTCTAGCTGAACCGCAGTCAGCCCCGTCTTTTCACAAGCGGTAACCACTCCTTTGAGCAACTTTGAGCGGTCAAATAGTTCTCTATCCTGATTGCGTTTGATGACGGTGATGGGAACAAACTCAATCCGCTCATAAGTCGTAAATCGACGATTGCATTGCAAGCATTCTCGCCGCCGCCGAACACTCTGTCCCGCCTCTGCTGAGCGCGATTCTAAAACTCGGCTATCGGTATGCTGGCAAAAGGGGCATTGCATACTGGCTTGTTCAAAGTGGATAACAACGCAGTTCTAATTCCAATCAAAACAACATCTGCAAGGTTGAAGTCTCGAACCTTTAACACTCAAAGCGCTGCTTTCTAAATCACTGTTATCAGATACTGTGCCCATTCTACTGCCATTGTTATGTCAGTAAACGGAATAAAAAAAGGATTTTCATGGTCTTGGCGTTGCAATACCAATTGAACCGTTTTGCCTTTATCAGGGGGATGATCCAAATCGACGGATTGGTCATCCACTTGAACCACAACATTTACAATTGTGTGAATCGAACAACGTTGAAGGTTTATCGGTCCTTTTAAAGTGGGTTGCCCCCAAGTTAGGGTTTCTTCTTTCTGCCCCAAAACGGCATAGATATCATATTTGGCACGTTCAAAGGACTGGGCCCAAACACGATAGGCCTCAACTTTGCGATATTCGATCCACCCAAAGCTGGCTAACCCTATAAATACAGAAAGCAATGCCAACCATACGAGCCCTTCTGTCATAACTTATGTTGTATTGGCATTCATGACTGCTGTAGGTAGAGAAGGAAAGGCGCTAGATAACAAGGTTGTTGGAATGACGGAGATACATAACACCTTTCCTCGGTCGGAGGACTATCTAATCAATCCAGACTGATTGGTAGTAAGGGTCACCCAAAAATGGCACTGCTCCAGTTGCAGGGTAGTGATCATCATTAGGCGCAAAAATGTGTCCGACTGCTTCTGATAAATACTGGATCCCTTGTTCGAAAAAAATCATAATTTTCATACGTAAACTCCCATATACAAAATGAATGGGAAAGAGCATTCCCATCCTTATTTGGATCAACGGTTGCTATCTCGTACTTCGATCATAACGTGAATGATTAGAAAAATTAATAAGTCTGATAACTCTGAATATGTATTTTTTATGCAAAGATTAAACAAATACTGAGATGAGTAACGCTTTACTCAAGTTTTATGGGTTGTGTGTTTCTTGTGTAACGAGGATTTGAAGAAAGTTCTTGACGTTCGAATGCTTTTCAAGGCATGATGATAGTCGCATTCGGGGCTATAGCTCAGTTGGTAGAGCACCTGCATGGCATGCAGGGGGTCAGCGGTTCGAATCCGCTTAGCTCCATTTTCTATATCATTTTATGTGGTTCCGTTAAGCTGGACTAGCCGGTGTTTCTCATGCCTGCTGCAATCCCATTAATCGTCAGCAGAGCACCCCGCAGAAGGTCTTTCTCGCTAACGTTTCCAGCTCCTAGGGCAACACGATCTTGCCGCTGATGTTGTCTCAATCGCTTGAGCAAGGACACTTGCAGGAATCCTAATGGAACAATCGTACCGTTCCGCAGATGGACCGAACGCTTAAGGTTAGGATCTCCATCTAGGAGCTGCTGGTTCCCCGTAATCTTAGAGACCATTTCCCGCGTCAAGTAATATTCTTGGGCGATTTGCTCAAACAAACGCTCAAACCGATCCACATCTTCAGAAGAAGTTAATTCCTGAAGATAGTGATGAGCAATTTGCAGATCCACTTTAGCTAAGGTCATTTCTACTTTAGAAATCACCATCTTAAAAAAGGGCCACTTGCCGTAGAAATATTGCAGTAGAGTGAGATGCTCTGCAGACTCCTCATCCAGAAAGTCCTGAAGTGCGGTACCCACGCCGTACCATGCCGGCAACAGAAACCGACTTTGAGTCCAGCTAAACACCCAAGGAATGGCGCGTAACCCTTCTAAAGTTCGCCGATTATCGGCCCGTCGTCGAGCGGGTCGAGCAGCATGTTGTAGTTGACTAATTTCATTAATGGGGGTGACTTCGTAGAAAAAGTCCACTAAGTCTTCTTGTTCATGAATCAGTGCCCGGTATCGCTTCCGCGATCGCGCCGATAAATCCTCCATGATTTCATGCCAAGGCTCAATGCTGTCCATGGTGGAGCGCAACAAGCTGGCTTGGATAACAGCCGCAGAAATCGTTTCTAGGTTATATAAAGCGAGCTCTGGCAAAGAATACTTCGAAGCCACTACTTCGCCCTGCTCTGTAATTTTGATCCGGCCATTCACGCTATACCCTGGCTGGGCCAAAATAGCTTCATAGGCAGGTCCACCGCCTCGGCCGACAGAACCGCCCCGACCGTGGAAAATTCGCAAAGAAATGCCGTAGGGCTCAGCAGTTTCCTGTAAGCGTTGCTGGGCTTTATAAATCTCCCAATTACTACTGAGGAAGCCAGAATCTTTATTGCTATCAGAGTATCCCAGCATGATCTCTTGTAACGAGAGAGGAGGTTCTGAAGATGGCTCCTGAGATGCCTGAGCATCCACTAAATAATTCCGATAAAAGGTTAAATCAAACAGTTGGGTCATGACCCCTGGCGCCCGCTTTAAGTCATCTACTGTTTCAAAAAGAGGGATAACGTGTAATGTTCCAGTCGCCGTTGTGGGATCAAATAGACCGGATTCCTTCGCTAACAGCAGCACTTCCAGCAAATCACTGGCATCATGGCTCATGCTAATGATGTAGGTACGGCAAATTTCTACCCCAAATTCTTCCTGCAGCCGCCGAATCATCCGGAAGGTATTAATCAGCTCTTGGGTTTTCTCAGAAAAAGGCAGGTCATGGGGGATCAGGGGCCTACGGGTCTGCAGCTCTTGGGTCAGCCACTCCAATCGTTCGGGCTCTGATAACTCGTTATAGGGCTTGGGCAGAATCTGCAGATAATTAACGATTTCAGTGAGGGCATCTGAATGACAAGAGCTTTCTTGCCGGATATCTAACTGAGTCAGATTGAAGCCAAAGATCTGCACTTGGCCGATCAGGGTATCTAACTCTTGGCAACTGATCCCTGTCGCCTGCAAATTCTCTTGGACCACTCGAAGTTCGGCCAAAAAATCCTGAGCAGCAGGATAGTAAATTTGTTCGTTCATCCCTTGGGGATGAATCGGATGGGAAAAATCAATCAGTTGAGCCTGCTGTTGGTTGCGATCTCGAGTATTTTCTAGACGCTTCAGGATATAAGACAACTTGAATCGAAAGGGTTCTCCCAGGAACCGGATCGAGAGCCGGTCATACACGTCAGGCATTTGTAGCTGATCTTGGCCCAAAGATTTCTCTAAACCAGATGGAACTTCAGACCAATATTGGGATAGGGTCAACAAATTGATCAGCTTATTAATGGATTGAATATATTTCTCAAGCACTAAATTTCGCTGATAACAGGAGGTTTGCCAAGTGATAGCTGTCGTCACTGCTGGGTTGCCATCGCGATCCGAGCCCACCCAAGATCCAAACTTACAAAAGTTGTAGCGAGGGGGTTGTAGATTGGGAAATGCTTGTTTCAAATGCTGGGATAAGCGTTGATACAGCTGGGGAATCGCATCAAAAAGGACTTCGCGAAAATAATGCAGGCTGTACTCGACTTCATCTAAAACTGTCGGCCTAAATTGATGAAGTTCATCGGTTCGCCACCAAAATCTGACTTCCTCCGTGAGTTGGGCCTGTAACGCATCCACTTCCCAATTCGAACGGGTACTATTGGCCAGTCCAGCCTCCGCCTCATCTAATTTGCCTAAGATCTTGGCAATCCGACGTTGTTTAGCCCGAATCGTCTGCCGCACAATTTCTGTCGGATGAGCAGTAAATACAAGCTGAATATCCAGGTTCTGAATAATATTTTGAATATGGCGAGGCGGAACATTTAACTGTTTCAGCTTGGGAAATAACCAGGTAAAGGTCCCTGCATTCGGCTCCCGTAGAATTGCATCAAAGATGCTGTGCTCAGGTAGATCGGTCTGACCATTTTGGCCAGAATGATTTTCTGCTCCCTCCTCAGAGCCATCGGCATTAGGAAGTGCTACCGGAGAGGATTGAATCGCCCCTCGGGTACGCATAATACTTTCCTCTTGCTCATAATGTTGTTCCACAATATTGATGAGCTGAAAGTAGAGGGCAAATGCTCTTGCAGCCCGAATGGCTTCATCTAGCTCCAGCTTTTCTACCACCTTCAGGACTTCCGTTTCCGGAACCCTTGGGGCTTGTCCTTCCGGGGAACACATCGATCGCAACTGCCGAAGTAAATCGACTAACTCCTGCCCGCATTCATCTCTGAGGACAGCTTCCAGTAGGTCTTCAATGACTTTAATTCGATGTAGAAGCAATGACTCTAACTGGTTGTGCTGTGCTAATTGGGGATGGATACGGTTGAGAGTGGAACGCATAGAGTATTAACTCAAATAAGTAAGATCGATGGAATAGAAAAACTCGAAGACGATTATCAAGCTTTTGGGAACTTCGCCTTTAAAGCATCAACCTCTGTTGAGAACTGGGTAAAGTGGCATCAAAAACAACTCCATCACAATTCTAGGGGGTAAACCTCGCTTTACTATCTTTCTCTAAAAGCTAATTCCCTTGGTAGGGTTAGGTTCCCTCAATAAACCGTTCTTACTTTGGATGAATCATGCTGTGTAGACTGGGCCTAAGCAGTATTCATAAGCCAAAAGATAGACTACATAACTTAAGGACGGATATATTCGTCCACATATGGATTTTCCTAGCTCTCTAAACAACATTCTGAGGATAAAGACCCGGAAAATTACATCCAAAGGAGAGAAAAACGTACTTTATTCGGGCAAATCTAAAAAAGGCAAGGCGACCCCTTGCAATAGGCTTTCGCTCCAAGTTCCAAGGGTCGTCAAACACCTGAACAGCTGTTGCTGCCCCAACAAGGCAACAAGAATCGGCAATATTGCCAGACTGACTAGAAGCTCCAATTGCTCTGGCTTGAGAAGAATGGGAGGGACCTTAGAGATCGGGTTAGACGATGAGAACATGATGAGACCTTTGATAGTGTTTTAACGCAGTGCCCAGTCTTTTGCCCAAGCTAGAATTTTGGAAACTCGGTCCGGGTGATGGGACTCACAATAGAGGCGCAGAACAGGCTCTGTCCCACTAAAGCGAATAAGTAACCAGCTCTGATCCGCCAAGTTAAACTTAAAACCATCGATGGATAGAACATCCACGACTTTTTGGTCCAATACTTGACTGAAGGGTGCTGCTTGCAATTGATCAATTAGCTTTTGTTTATCAGCTTCAGAAGATAGGGGTAGATCAATACGATCATAAAAACTGGTGAACCCTGTTTGCGTTTGTAGCTGCTGATACAAATGGGATAGATCTTGACCGGTTTGAGCTGCAGCTTCGAGTAAATATAGGGCAGAGAGCAAGCCATCTCGTTCAGGAATATGGTTGCCATAGCCTATACCTCCAGATTCTTCGCCACCAATCAATACTGACTCTGCGGCCAGCATATAGTCGGCAATATATTTATAGCCAATGGGGGTTTCATGGAGGGGTAATTGGTACAGATCAGCCACTTGAGGGATCAGTTCTGAACCGCTAATCGTTTTGATGACTTCTCCCTGGAACTTTCGGCGAGCTGCAAGGTGTTCAATCAAAATCGGAATCAAGATTTGAGAACTTAGAAAGTTACCCTGGCCATCCATTGCTGCAATTCGATCCCCGTCCCCATCAAATATAAATCCTACAATCGCTTCTTCATCAGGGGCCTGTTGACGGTGAGTTTGGATGGACTGAATGAGAGTTCCCAAATACTTGGGAAGGGGTTCAGGGGCCCCTCCTTCGAATAACGGATCGCGATCGCAGTTGAGTTCTGTGATCTCAGCCGATAGCAGCCGTTGTAGGCCAGTGGCTGTTGCCCCATGCATCGTATCCACAAAGACCTTAAGTCGCTTCTGGTGAATTGCTTGATTGATGGCATCCATATCAACCTTAGATTGCAAAACCTGACAATACTCTGGCCAGGGATCGAAGGTATCTAGGGTCCCGGCAGTCGAAGTAGTGACGGGGGCTTCGACCAGTCGATCTTGAATAGCTTGAGTGACGACAGGAGGCACTGAGCCGCCAAAGGCTCCTTTGACTTTGAGGCCAGAATAGATCCCTGGGTTATGGCTGGCTGTAATCACCAAAGCCCCAAGGGCGTGGCGATGATAGGCCGCCCAACTAAATGCAGGGGTGGGCGCAAAGGTGTTCGATAACAGCACATCAAATCCGGCTTGCTGAACAGCTTCAGCAGTGGCCTGGGCAAATTCTTCTGAGAGAAATCTGCGATCATATCCCACGATCACTAAATGCTTTTTGTCAGCGCTGCCATAGGTTTCTTCTAGGATTTGGGCCGCAATAGGGGCGACATAGACCAACCGCTCGAAGGTAAAGTCTTGGGCAATAATGCCTCGCCAACCGTCGGTTCCAAATTTGATTGAGGATGCAAAATCGTTAGGCATAGGGAATCCGCTAGGATACTGTCTCTACATCCTACACACCAAAAGTTAACCCGTAATTACTAACAAAACTTAATCTTTAGTTTATGATTTGGAGTGATACGCAGTTTAGGGAGGTTTATTTTGACTCAACATGAAGATGCCATTGCGCCACACGGTGGTTCACTCATCAACCGGGTTGCTTCTGCAAGCCAAAAACAAGATTTGCTTGCCAAGGGTGATAGCTTACCCCGCGTACAGTTAGATAAGCGAGCCACCTCAGATTTGGAAATGATTGCCATTGGTGGCTTCAGCCCACTTTCAGGCTTTATGGGGCAGGCAGACTATGAACAGGTTGTTCATCACATGCACCTTGAAAATGGTCTGCCTTGGTCCATTCCAGTGACTTTATCTGTCGATGAAGGCGTAGCGGCTGCCCTTGATGTGGGAGGCTTAGTTCGTCTAGATGACCCAGCGGGCGCTTTTGTGGGTGTACTTGAATTGACTGAGAAATATACCTACGACAAGACTCAGGAAGCCGTTCAAGTCTATAAAACAGATGAGATGAAACATCCTGGTGTCAAGGTCGTGTTTGATCAGGGTGCAGTTAATCTTGCGGGTCCAGTTTGGTTGCTAGAGCGCCAGTCCCACCCCCAATTCCCTTCCTATCAAATTGACCCCATCGCTGCTCGTCAACTCTTCCGTGAACGAGGTTGGAACACAATTGTTGGCTTTCAAACCCGGAATCCGATTCACCGTGCCCACGAATACATTCAAAAGTGTGCGTTAGAAACTGTAGATGGATTATTCTTGCATCCATTGGTGGGTGCAACGAAAAGTGATGATATTCCAGCAGATGTGCGGATGCGTTGCTACGAAATCATGATGGAGCATTATTTCCCGGAGGATCGGGTTATTCTAGCCATTAATCCTGCGGCCATGCGCTATGCAGGTCCTCGCGAAGCAATTTTTCATGCTTTAGTTCGCAAAAATTATGGCTGCACCCATTTTATTGTGGGTCGCGACCATGCGGGTGTGGGTGACTACTATGGTACCTACGATGCCCAGTATATTTTCGATAGCTTAGATGCTCAAGCGTTGGGGATTACACCCATGAAGTTTGAGCATGCCTTCTACTGCAAGAAGACCTTATCCATGGCTACGACTAAGACGAGTCCCAGTGGGCCTGAAGATCGGGTTCACCTTTCTGGGACAAAGGTCAGAGAAATGCTGCGACGAGGGGAGCTACCCCCACCTGAGTTTTCTCGCCCTGAAGTGGCTTCTGAATTAGCAGCGGCAATGAAAGCTTAAGCCTAGCTTTCGCAATCGGCGATATAGTGAAAATAGGAACCCATTACTAGATGATGGGTTCTACCTTTTTGCCCTTCAATAGGCCCTCTCCATAGACATCACATCATGGCACTGACCCGACGCGCTTTACTGCGAAAAACTAGCTTAGTGCTAGCTGGCCTAGGTTTGAGTGATTTATCTCTATGGAAGTTTGCAGATCAATATCAACAAGTACTCGCTCAACCCACCTCCCGGAAGCTCGCCCTGCTAGTGGGCATTAACCAATATCGGGAGTTGGGCAAGCAGGCCAAGCTGAAGGGCTGTTTGACAGATTTGGAATTGCAGCGAGAGCTACTGGTCCATCGGTTTGGCTTCCATCCCGACGATATTGTCATCCTTAAAAATAAGCAGGCCACCTATAAAAATATCGAGGCAGCGTTTACGACCCATTTGATTGAGCAGTCCCGGCCTCAAGATTGTGTCATCTTTCACTTCAGTGGGTATGGATGTTTATTAAGTCCCTATATCAACACGGCTTCAGAGGCCAAAACGCCGCTCCCCTCCAAAGTGTTGCTTCCTTTTGACAGTGATATTCAACATTCCGACCAGAGCCCAGCCATTGAAAATGCCCTGTTGCAGGAGCAGTTAGCCCTGTGGTTTCGGTCCCTTAATACGCAACAAAGTCTCTGTGTGTTAGATGCTGGGTTCACCTATCCAGGGAAGGCGTTGTTGGGGAACTTACGGGTGCGATCGCAACCCAGTATTCAACAAAAAACAGACTTACCGGGAGATCGTGAACAGCAAGAGAAGCTGCTTAATCAATCCCAACGGCGTCCATCTTCTTCTGAGCTGATTCTTTTAGCCTCTCAGCGCCCTCAAACGGCGGTTGAAGCCCAATGGCATGATTTTTCTTCCGGGTTATTCACCTATGCTTTAACGCAACATCTATGGCAATCCTCCCCCTCCCAGAAATTCTCGGCTAGTTTTAACCGGGTTGTGTCTGATGTCGAACATCAGGTCGGTCGAGTCCAGCAACCTAGCTTAAGCGGGCAGACGGGCTCTAGTGTTTTAACCGGATTATCTCTTGGCACCAATGCTGATGGTGTGGTCACGGATGTCGAAGACAACGGTGAAGAAGTCACTCTTTGGTTAGGGGGTGTTTTACCCCAAGTGGTGGAGTATTACGAAGCCACTACTTGCTTTAAAGTCACATCGAAAGAAGGCAGCTTATCTAATATTTCAGCTGCTACCGCCCCATCTCCTGGGAGCGCATCCGAGCAGGTCACCCTAGAGCCTTTAATTCAATTAGAGTCTAGCCGAGGCTGTGTGGGGACCGGACGCTGTGATCAAGAAGGTCAAATTAACTCCGGTCAGAAAATTCGAGAAGCGTTTCGAGTCATTTCCCGATCTATTAACTTAAATGTTGCCCTAGGCTCACAATTGAATCGAATTGAGCGGGTAGATGCCACTAGTGCGTTTTCAGACATGCCCAATATCAACCCCGTTATTGCTGGGACCCAAAACGCGGACTTCCTGTTTACCCAAGCATCTTCTTCTTCTCAAGTGATCGTTAATTCCGTTCCAGACCTATCAGAAGAAGACGAAGACCCTCCTGCTCCACCGCCTCAAACCCAATATGGACTCTTCTCCCAAGGAGGCGAAGAGTTAGCAGATACCCGAGGAGAATCGGGTGAAGCAATTAAAACGGCAGTCAATCAACTGCATGACACTCTGAAATTATTGTTGGCCCGCAAAACCCTCGATCTGACCGTTAACGATTTTTCTTCGAGAGTGGGGGCAATGGTGGCGTTGGAAGCCACTGATGATGAAAAACCTCAAGTCCTAGCCCAACAATGTACGACCCGAGCGCCTTGGACTCGGAAAGATAGCTCATCCCTATCTTCCTTTGAGAAGCAAGGGCAAGTCGTCCAGATTGCCAAAGGACAACATATCCAATATCGAGTGCGTAACTACAGCGATACCCCGCTCTATTGGCTAGTCTTGGGCGTTGATACTCGCACCCAGTTCTTCTCCATTTATTCGCCAGAGGCTCTGTTAGACAGGTCTACTAGTCAAGACTTCATTGCCCCTAAAGAGTCGCTAGCCGTGCCATTCCCAAACAATGAGTATGTCGTTCGAGGACCGGAAGGGATAGCAACCACCTACATTATTGTGAGCCGAACTCCGTTTGAGAAAGGATTAGATGCAATAGCCAGCAAAATCCGCCAATCTTCAAGTAATACATCCCCTGTGGTAGCTCGTTTGGTCAATCCATTAGAAGTGACCCAACAAGTGTTACAAGATTTGCATGATGGCAGCACGCCAATGGCCGAGCAAATGGGGATTGAATCTGATAACAACTGGGTTTGGGATGTCGATCAGTGGGCGACGTTTCAGTTTACCCATGAGGTGATCTAGAGAACCAGGCTTACCGCATTGTGAGAATGAGAATGACCTATTCCCCAGGGTTATATCATTCTAAAAATATCCATCAGTATGTCTAGCGATTGCTCACAGCACCGTTTTGGCCTTATAGCTCCTACTAAAAGCCCAGCTTTACCCCTGTTGGGATTAAGTTTTGGTTGAGAGCTTGTGCGATCACATACCAGGTATCGTGGATGCGATCGCAATGATTAAAGACTCACAACTTCAATTATTCTGAACAGTCTTTCCCATCACGTTGGGAGATAGTTTGAGCAGAGAGGGAGATTGCTTGATTCTCTGACACTTTCTGAGAACCCTCAGAAGAAGAGTGGGCTGTTTGGGCTTTAGGAGAAAATTGAGAAATAATGAATGGCGAAGAAAAAATACCAAGATAGACAATCGCAATTTTAGTCACGAACCGCCCATCCATGGGCTTCCGTTTTCGTTTGTTATGTTTCATGGGAGTGACTCAGAATGGGAAAATTGCCTGAAATGCTAGAAGTTAGAGCCAGTCAAAACTACTGGCTGACAGTGAGGGAAAATATTGCTGAATGCAGTGCTTCGGGTACACTTTATTCCACTTATGAATAAGCTGTAAATTATTTTGTCTTAGTAATTTAATCTGTATCTTGTGTTAGGTGCTTTTTGTACTTGCTATAAGTAACTTAGACGCACTGTAAATATTTAAAGAGACAATCACTCATTTGAATCTTAGAGCAAGCCAAAATACTTCCAGATTTTGGCTTGACAAATTTTAAGTGCCAATGAGAATATTTCGCCCTTCTTTTGGTGAAGAGATAATGACTGATTATGTTGATACTACTCTTGATAAGAGGATAGAACAACGAGGCTTGATGAACTTTCTGACGTTAAATGAATTTGTCGATCTCTGGTGTGTTTAGGTTATGGCTAAGACTTTGCGTGATCTTATTCTGCGTTTGCCTAGTTTTGTAGATGCGATCGCATCTACAAAACGCGAAATATGACTCTCCTCTAGTCTAGCGCTGTCCAAAGAAGCTTGTATCTAAAGGGCAACTTTGTGACGTCATGATCGGTCACAGCTCCATTGCCAATGACTCTCAGGCTAATGAGAGGTAATCTCAGCTCAAACTCTGATTAGACATTAATCGTTACGAGACAGTGGAGCAATCTCTGCATGCTTTGTTCCCTATCTCGTTAAGCTTTTCCAGATCGCTCCTATCGGTTTATGATTCTACTTCTTCAGGTTCGCCACTCAGAAGCCATTTATCTCCTTGCTTGGTGAGAGGGAAGTTTGCTTCTGCAGTTGCACCCTCAAATGAAATATTGATCTTAACTAGAGCCTGATTTCCTTCAACTTTAGGTTCGCCAACAATTTTGATGGTTTTCATAACTGTGGCAAATTCTTCTTGGTCATCTGCATTAGGATTACATAACGCTTTAGGTGCTTCCTTTGCACATAGAGGCTTAAGTTCATCAAACTTGCCATCTGCCCCAGCTTCGATAAATTCTTCAACTACTGTTTGGGGTGAAGAATGGACTCCCCCACAGGCTGTTATTAATATGACCAAACCGGTCATCAGAATTCGTGACGTAAATTTATTCACACTAGAGTGCAGGTTCATCACCTTAGTCCTCAATTTTTTTATTGATTAACGCATTCCTTGAACCTGCACTCTAGTGTGAACTTTCAGGCTCTAGAGCTTTACTAAAGCCATAGATCAGTCCACGTTGGGGAATAAAAAGATAGTAAGGGGATGAGGATCTACTATCATGCGAATCTTAATATTGTTTGCATAAATAATTTCGTTTGCAGCTTCAAAAAAGATGGAGAAACTCAGCTGTTAGTTAAGGGAATAAATCCTGCGAGTAACGGTAGTTGATTTCCTTAAAAGTCATCTCTAGAGGACACGTTCATAAATGTTAGTGGGGGAAAAAAGGTATTTCGCCAAATATTCGGATACGATGAAGTGCTTGAATTAGCAGAATTATCTATGTTTTGCCTTTAAGACTATGGCAGAGTCAATCAGCCTAAGCCGATTTAGAGCCTCCGTCTTATTTACTCCAATCGTTATTGCATCAACTTATGCCAGTGGATAATCTTCAAAATGCTAGTGAACAGAAACTACCAGAAAGCCATTGGCAACAAGGCAGCTTATTAGATCTAGAGATTACAGATCTCAGTCCGACTGGAGATGGAGTGGGTCGATGGGGAGAGCAGAATCAGGTCGTTTTTGTCCCAAACACCGTTCCTGGCGATCATATTAGTGTGCGGCTGCTTCGGGTCAAACCTAGATATGCCTATGGTCAGCTTCAAAGTATTAAGCAAGCCTCGCCGCACCGAGTGAGACCCCAGTGCATTGTTGCTGATAAATGTGGTGGGTGTCAGTGGCAACAGGTGGACTATGCCTACCAACTGACCGCCAAGCAAAATCATGTGATTCAAGCCCTAGAGCGAATCGGTAAATTCCGGACTCCAGCCGTCGATCCAGTACTGGCTGCCCCATCCCCGATTGAGTATCGCAACAAAGTCACCTATCCCATCGTGTTGAGTCCCAACACTAACCGAGTGCAGGCAGGATATTACCGCAAAGGGAGTCACAAGCTCATTAACCTCAATCAATGCCCGGTCCAAGATCCTCATTTCAATCAGTTTTTAGCTGAAATTAAAGAGGATATTCAAACACAAGACTGGCCCATCTATAACGAGCAAAACCATCGGGGACGGATTCGCCACCTCTCGATCCGCATGGGGCGGCGGACGGGAGAAATTTTAATGACGCTGATTATTAATGCAAAACCGAACCAAGCTTTATCTGATTTAGCCGATCTAGATGCTCAAGTACAGGAGTGGCTTGAACGTTATCCCCAATTGGTGGGGATTTGTCTTAACTTCAATTCCCATCGGACCAATCGCATCTTTGGGAATGACACCACTTGCATCGCCGGACGCAACTATTTGCAAGAAACCTTTGCGGGGCTAACTTTTCAGCTACGTCCGGATACTTTTTTTCAGGTGCATACCGAACAAGCGGAAGTCCTGCTCAACACCCTCTTCGACCACCTTCAACTCACGGGCAGTGAACAGGTTGTTGATCTTTACTGCGGCATTGGTACCCTTACACTTCCCCTAGCTCAGCGGGTTAAAGAGATTGTTGGTATTGAATTGCAGACTGCAGCCATAGACCAGGCCCAGACCAATGCTACCCTCAATCAAATTAGCAATGCAACGTTTTCTGCCGGAGCGGCCAAAGACTGTTTGGGCGAGCTACCTTTTGCCCCGGATCTGGTTTTGTTAGATCCGCCTCGCAAAGGCTGTCACCAGAGTGTGATTGATCAACTCCTGTCCCTCAAGCCTGAGCGAGTTGTTTATGTCAGTTGTCATTCTGCGACTCTAGCTCGTGATTTGAAGTTGCTTTGTCAGTCAGGCCAATACGAACTCAATCGAGTCCAACCCGTAGACTTCTTCCCTCAAACCTCTCATGTAGAATGTGTCGCCTTCCTCAATCGGCGCGCTTCATGAGCGAGTCCATTGTCGACATTGATTGTTTGACCTTTCTACTGATCAGCATTTTTATTCTCGGGATTGGTATCCTGCTCACCCGCACTATCCCTCTCCTCAGAACACTAAATATTCCTGCTGCTGTTTCGGGCGGTCTAATCGGCTGTGGTCTAGTGGCCTATGTCAATCTGTTCACCCCTTGGCATTTACGATTTGATCTGAGCCTGCGAGACAATCTGCTTTTGATCTTCTTCAGCACGATCGGCCTAGCTGCTCGCTTTAAACAGCTTAAAGAAGGAGGGAAAACCCTTTTTGCTGTGATTGGGGTTATGGTTGCTTTTCTATTCCTGCAAAATGCAGTGGGGATCTTGGTGGCATGTGTAGTCGGTTGCCCTCCCATCTTTGGACTCCTCGGTGGGACGATTTCCTTTGTGGGCGGCCATGGTACAGCGATCACCTGGGGAACACTTCTTGAAGCTCAAGGATGGACTGGTGCATTGGAATTTAGCCTAGCAGCTGCGACCTTGGGATTGATTGTGGGAGGAGTTTTAGCAGGACCCATTAGTCAGCATTTGATTCACCGATTTGATCTGGAGTCCCTATCCCCGCCCTCTGATTCTATGGTGGAAAGTTCAGTGACGATGCCGACGAGTTTGGAAGGCATGTTTGGGATTGTTTTATTGATTGCGACTTCCCTGAGTTTGGGATTGGGATTGCACTTGCTCACCAGTGATTGGGGAATTGTTTTGCCACGATTTCTACCCATCATGCTGGTGGCTATTCTCTTGATCAATCTTCTAGACTGGGGAAATATTACGGTCAATGATTCAGCTTTGTCATTTTGGAATGACGTCAGCCTGCAGCTCTTTCTGGTCATGAGCCTGATGAATTTGCAGATCCTTTCTTGGATGCAAACAGCAGGTCCCTTACTGATTATTTTGGGTGTCCAAACTCTTTGTGCTGGGTGTTTTGGGTTGCGGGGCGTGACTACGATGCCAGCGTGATCTGTGCTGGCTTTACGGGGATGGTTCTGGGGGCCATGCCCGTGGGGATGGCGAATATGACCACTATTACCCAGCGATATGGACCTTCTCCCAAGGCTTTGCTAGTGATTCCTTTATTGGGAGCTTGTTGTATGGATATTGCCAATGCGGTCGTTATCCAATTCTTTTTAATGCTAGCGCCTTAAAATACAGCATTGTAAAAGAAATGTATCGAAAAATTACACAATATATATTTTGTCCAGGGGTCTCGTAACATAACATAATAATGGGGATCATTTACCTCGCGACAGCCCACTCTTCAAAATTGACTCAATAATGATTACCAAAGACCTAGAGCGGCCTCAGCAGACCCTTGAAACGTTGCAGCGACCTGCTGCTGACCCGCAAGCTCTAGAGGCTCTTTACGAGAAATCTGCATCGCAGACTTCATCTATTTTGCCCTTTGCTGCTTTGCTCGCCGCAGTCTGTATTTTGTCTTTCTCGGCAATATTTACTCGCTTGAGCGAAGAAGAGCTAACAGCCAGCGCTACAATTTTTAACCGATTTTGGATTGCATCTCTGGCTTTAGGAATGTGGAGTGGCTTCCAACAATTTCGCCAACCTCCTGCAGAAGCTGATCAGACATCTCAACCGCTTCAAATTCGTGATTTGCTCTGGTTTGTGTGTTTGGGGATCTTGATCTACGGTCGGGCAGGTTCTTGGGCTTGGTCTCTCACCCAAACCAGTGTGGCAAATTCCAATCTCCTCCATAACATGACCCCCTTGTTTGCAACATTAGGGGGGTGGCTGTTTTTAGGACATCGCTTCAATCGTCAATTCCTGATGGGTCTGGGGTTGGCAATCACTGGGGTGTTAATCATTGGAGTCGGCGATTTTCAGGTTGGCACTAGTGGGCTAGTGGGGGATGGGGCTGCTTTATTATCAGCCGTTTTTTATGCCGCCAATTTTCTGGTGATTGAAAAACTGCGGACGCGATTTACCACCACCACCATCATGTTGTCTTCTTGTATCGTGACTGGACTATTGACGATTCCGATTGTGTTGATGGGGGGGAATCAACTATTTCCCACATCTACAACGGTTTGGTTAGCCGTCATTGCTTTAGGGGTAATTAGCCAAGGATTAGGACAAGGTCTGCTGGCTTACTGCCTCAAGCAATTTACGTCGGGATTTGTCTCTATTTTTATGCTTATGGAGCCTCTAATCACCGCCATTCTGGCCTGGAAAGTGTTTGGAGAGCAGCTCAATTTATTGAATTGGATTGCCTTTTTTATCATTTTGACTGGGTTGTATTTTGCAACGATTAGTAAGGGAGCCGCGAAATCCAGCGCTATTCATTGATTTTATTCTTAAATCGATAAAAATTAGGTTATGCTTCGGTTAAAGGCCTCTCAGGCTAATGGTTTGCGGAAGATTCAGTGCTAGAATCGGCTTGTCGCTATTTTGGCACTACTCTGTATGCTATCTACTGACTTTAATGCTCGCTCTTTTGAGCAACTGCCGACCACAATGGGGCAGATTCTGTTAGTAGAAGACGAAGAAAATATTCGCGAAACCATTGCTCCGGCGCTGCAAAGTGAAGGATATCGGGTGATTACGGCTGCTGATGGCCAAACAGCGTTGGATGTTATTCAGCTATTTAAGTCGAGATCGCAGCAGGCATCAACCTTAGATCTGATTATTTTAGATATTATGCTGCCCGGCATTAATGGGATTGATTTGTGCCGGTTTATTCGCCGCGAAGGCTCGACTGTTCCGGTACTTATGTTGAGTGCTAAGGATACGGAAGCCGACCGGGTTGTCGGCCTCGAAGTGGGTGCCGACGACTATCTCACCAAGCCCTTTGGTATGCGGGAATTGATCGCTCGCTGCCGAGCTCTCTTAAGACGGCAGCGGCTCAATAATACCGATCCCCAGGGAGCCCTACTCACCTGTCGAGAGATCAGTTTGCATCCTGATGAATGTCGTGTGATGGTTCGGAACGAAGAAGTTAATCTGTCTCCTAAAGAATTCAGAATTTTAGAATTATTTATAAGCTATCCTCGGCGAGTTTGGCCGAGGGAGCAGATTCTCGAAAAAATTTGGGGACCGGATTACATTGGTGATAGCAAAACTGTCGATGTACATATTCGGTGGCTCCGGGAAAAAATAGAAATTGACCCCAGTAATCCAGATTACTTGGTCACCATTAGAGGATTTGGCTATCGGTTTGGATAGAAATGAGGATTTGAGGGAATCTCAAGCTTAAATACCGGAGAGTATTGTGCAATTGGTATGGTTCCTCGCAGGATTAGGTCTGGGTCTAGGACTGTTAGCCTGGTCTGCTCGTCATTTCAACAACCAACTTGAACGGATTATTCGTAACTTACCGAGTGATCCTTATCGTCCTGCCTTGTCTCCCTTGAGCCGGCTGTCTCGAGTGACGCTGCAACTTCAAGATCAGCTACAGCTGCATGAGCAAGAGCTGTTAGGTTGGCAAGATATTCTACATCGAGCCCCGGTAGGCTACTTGCAGGTTAATAGTGCCGACAATTTGTATTGGATTAATGAACGGGCCTGCGATCTTCTGAAGATTCAAAGTCGTTCTTGGGATGCTGGGCCGAATCGTCTTCTCCTAGAAGTGGTGCGTTCTATAGAGTTGGATCAATTGATTGGTCAAGTTCGCTCAGATCAGCAAGAGCATCAAATTGAGTGGATTATGCATCTGTCTGAGCGGGCTCAAGAGTGGCCGCTCAAGGCCTATGGTATTCCTCTGTCTGAAGGACATGTGGGGGTATTTATTGAAGATCGAACTGAGACGAAGAACTTGGCTGAGGATCGAGATCGCTGGACGTCAGATGTTGCCCATGAGTTAAAAACACCCCTCACTTCTATTCGACTCATGGTGGAAACTCTTGAACCCCGCATTAGCTGGCAACATCGTTCCCATATTGATCGCTTGTTGCAAGAAGTCACCCGCCTGAGCGACTTGGTGAAAGATTTACTCGAACTCAGCCGAATCACCTTCAATCAAGCCCAAACCCTAAAATTGCAACCTGTTAATGTTCCCAGTCTGATTCACAAGGCTTGGCTGAATTTGGAACCTTTGGCTCAGCAGCGTAATCTGTCCCTTTTTTACCAGGGGGTGGAAGATTGCACTTTAGAAGCAGACAAGAATCGACTGTATCGCGTGTTCCTTAACCTGATCGATAACGCTATTAAGTACAGTCCGGTTGATCAGCCCATTATTGTCCAGGTAGAAGTCGTTCAGTCTGCTGAGGAAGTGGAAGGAGGGCAAAGTCTTTGTATCGATATTA
This sequence comes from Acaryochloris marina S15, assembly GCF_018336915.1. Taxonomy (GTDB): domain Bacteria; phylum Cyanobacteriota; class Cyanobacteriia; order Thermosynechococcales; family Thermosynechococcaceae; genus Acaryochloris; species Acaryochloris marina_A. Next base: position 1,589,638 of record NZ_CP064923.1, read on the forward strand.
TTGATACAGGCTCAGGTTTTTCCGTAGAATCTCTTCCTCATATTTTTAAGCGCTTCTATCGCTCTGATCTTTCTAGAGTGAGAGGTAGTGCCATAGTGGGAAATGCTGAGTCAGTGAGCCTACAATCTCTAGAGGGATCAGATGTCATTCAAGCGACCTCTGTTGCCCTATCAGAACAGGAGCAATCCTCTGTTCTGACTCCTGTGGGGGGGAGTGGTTTAGGACTTGCGATCGCACAGCAAATCATCCTTGCCCACGGCGGCACCATTCGGGCCCGCAACCATCCCCAAACAGGCGGGGCCTGGCTACAAATTCTGTTACCTTGCCCTCAGAAGTAAGTGTCTTCAGTAGTTTGCACCTACAAGTTTTGGGTATCTATTTCGACCACAACGGGAGCATGATCGCTAGGTTTGGGTAACCGACGAGGGGCTGCATCAATCGTGCAGGCTGTCGCTTGTTCGTATAGCATTGGCGTTAAATAATGATGGTCAATCCGCCAACCCTTATTTCGTTGAAAAGACCCTGCCCGATAATTCCACCAGCTAAACTGCTCTGACTTGGAGTTGAACTTACGGAAAGCGTCTTCTAACCCGAGCTCCAATACCTTTTGCAAAGCTTGTCGCTCTCGATCTGTAGACATAACATGGGTCTCCCGCTTAGTGGGATCATGCATATCTCGATCGTCTAGGGCAATATTAAAATCACCACAGATCAGAAGATGTTGGGAATCCTGATGCAGCAGCTTTTCAACATAGCGATGTAATAGGTCCAACCACTCTAATTTGTAGGCATACTTCTCACTGTCAATTTCTGAGCCATTGGGAACATATAAATTCAAAATGCGAATGCCAGGAGAAATGATCCCCGTGATCAGACGTTTTTGCTGGTCATAGTGCTGAGTCAAATCATTGGAACCGAGTAGAGGGGTGAAACCCGTATTTACCTCAGATAGAGCCGTCCGACTGATTAAAGCTACACCGTTATAAGCTTTTTGTCCCGAAACATATACCTGGTAACCTTCCTCCTCAAAAGAGGCTTTGGGGAAGTCATCATCAATAACCTTCGTTTCCTGTAGACATAAAACATCTATCGATTGGGCATATAACCAATCCAAAACATGCTCCAAGCGTGTTCGGATAGAATTTACATTCCAGCTAGCAATTTTCATCACGTTTTTTCTATTCCTGAAACAAAACCCTGAATTATTTTTTTGCGTATTTCCGCACAAACTTATGAGGATTAGTAGCCAAATTGACTATAAGTTTTGCGAATCTATACAAAGATACAGCTAAGTCGACAGTGTATTTTTTGACATTGTTGGCGTGTTGAAGGATTCATTGGGGTACCCTAACGGTTTCCCAGTTTTTATACTTTGCACTTGTCTGAGAAAGCAAGCTATGTCTTTCATTCATCTGATCCCCAGGCCTCTTTTGAAGCTTTTTATCGGATTTCTCATGTCAAACATAAAGAAAAGATAAATGCAGCTTTAATGGCAGGGGATCACCTAACAGCTTGCTGTTAAAGGTTTTATCGGCTGTCGAATGGTGCAAACCCGAAATCTGAGAAACCTAATATAAAGAAGGCTAATAACCCACTGCAGAAATCCTTAGCAAAACTAAGGAAATACTTCAAATTCATTAACAAATATTACGAAGTTTTTCTGTCTATTAAAACTACTGATTTTCAACTCACTCTATGAAAACTTTGAGTTCTCCCACTTTTGCTTGCCGCTATTGTCAACATTACTCCCCAGAGGGAAGACGAGGCGGACAATGTCAGCAGCTTGGGGCTCCAGTTCGTGGGGAGTGGAAAGCATGTTCTCTAATGATCCCAAGTTTTTCTTCTGCTATAGAGGCTCTCTCAATTAATCATCCACAGAAGTCTATTGAGCCCTATCGTTTAGAGACCGCATCCGCTCGTCGAGTTCTAACCCCAACTCTTTAGATTGCATCTAATGATCGATCATCGATGCAGGTTGATAAAACCTTTTCATCCGATCTGAGTCTTCAGATCAATTTAAAAAACTAATTTAGTCTCAGGGAGCAAGTATTACTTGCTCCCTGAACTGTATATAAGCCAATAGCATTATGGGATCATGGCCCAGCATGCTCGAAAAAATGACTCCATCAAGGCCGCCAAGGAAACTGTCTAAAATTCGGATCCCGTTTTTCGAGAAAGGCATTTTTTCCCTCTGCACTTTCCTCATTCATGTAGAACAACAGCGTGGCATTCCCAGCCAACTCTTGAATACCGGCCTGTCCGTCACAATCTGCATTAAAAGCTGCTTTCAAACAGCGGATTGCCAAAGGACTTTTTTGCAAAATCTCTTGGGCCCATTGAATCCCTTCAGCTTCTAGTTCTGCGACTGGGACTACCGTATTCACTAATCCCATAGATAAGGCTGCTTGGGCATCGTATTGGCGGCAGAGAAACCATATTTCTCTGGCTTTCTTTTGGCCTACCACACGGGCTAAATAGCTGGCTCCAAAACCACCGTCAAAGCTACCCACTTTAGGACCTGTTTGGCCAAAAACAGCATTGTCTGCAGCAATGGATAAATCACAGATCAAGTGCAAGACATGCCCGCCGCCAATGGCATATCCTGCCACCAGGGCAATAACGACCTTGGGGATCGAACGAATTAACCGTTGTAGATCTAGAACATTAAGACGTGGGATGCCATCATCTCCAACATAGCCAGCATCTCCTCGAATACTTTGATCCCCACCGGAGCAAAACGCATACTTGCCGTCTGTATGGGGACCTGCTCCCGTTAAAAGAATGACGCCAAGGCTTGGGTCTTCCCGAGCATCTATAAAGGCATCATAGAGTTCGAAAATGGTTTGAGGGCGAAAGGCGTTTCGTTTGTGAGGACGATTAATGGTGATTTTGGCAATGCCGTCAGCTTTGTGATACAGGATATCTTGATAGGATTTGACGGGTTGCCAAGAGAAAGACATGACTTGCGTTAATTAGAAACTTCAGCAAACTCTATTACAGCACCTTCGTAGGTCTTAACTAAGAAGTTTAGTGGTTTTTCTCGCCGAATCTTATATTTCACATAGCGAGTTTGCACCTTCATCAAAATCTGTTCTAGACAGTCATGATCAAAGCAAACATGACGCTGCCTGTTTTTGTCTCCAATGCTCGCCCCACCAATCACATGCAATTGGACATTTTTTTTGAGTTGATACCAAAATCCATCGGTGCCGCTCAATTGCTGCATGGCTGGTCGGCCAAAATCCGTAGACATATAAAGGGGATCTATCCCCGATAAGCCCAGCGTTTGCTCATAGTTGTAATAGTAGTGAAGGGGGACTTCTGCGGTTCGCAACTGCAGCTCTCCTTCAAAAAATTGGCGAGCTAATTCCAGATCTGACACCATCAGCGTATGCACCTTGGGTGCACTTGACAGGAACATCCACATGGCCCCAGCATAGGCCGCCAAAAGCATCACCATTACCCCTTGAGTGGAGAAGAGGCCATCAATCGGTAGAAAAAAACCAGCAACAAGAGGAGTCTGCAGGGGAACAAGGCTGAGATAGATAGGGGAAATCATTCCGGTTTCTATGAATTTCTATAGGAAAGTAATCGTCAAGCTGAAACAGTACAGACTGCTCTTATACGAGTTGAAGGTAAGTCAATTACATAACGTCTTACTATTATAAGAATCCTAGATAGAGAATCGAGGCCAATGTGAGTCATAACTCTATTCTGGAGACCTCATGACTTTAGCCTATTGTTATACGTTGTGCTTAAAGGCTGTTCTATCAATAGTGACAAAAAAGATTTTGGGTTTAGATCCGGGGTTAGCATCCTTAGGCTTTGGTGTGATCAGCACGGATACAGATAGCATTGGACTCCTGGACTTTGGAATTATCCAAACACCTGCCAAAACTGATATTGGGCAACGATTGCAGACGATTTACGAGGACTTGCATCAAGTTCTCACCACCCATCAGCCCGATTTGGTGGCGATAGAAAAACTTTTCTTCTATCGCATGGGCAATACGATTTTAGTGGCCCAAGCTCGTGGGGTCTTATTGCTGGTGCTAGCGCAGCATCAGCTTCCCATCATTGAATATACGCCGGCTCAAATTAAGTTGGCTCTAACTGGATATGGCGCTGCAGATAAAGTTGCTGTGCAGGAAGCAGTTGCTAGAGAACTCTGCTTAGATTGCTTGCCTCGGCCAGACGACGCGGCAGATGCCCTAGCCGTTGCCCTGACTGCATGGTTTCAGCGATAAGCATCAATATGCGCCGAAATATGGACTTACCTCCCATATTTAACCAGTCCAACTATAGCCAAAACATCAAAAAAAAATTGATGTTAACTCTAAACTTTTTTTATTTGTAAAGCTCTAAAGGTACCTAATAATGGGCATCCTGAGTAGGTTGATAAGCCATAGCTGCCCCTAGAAAATATTTGCTAGGGGCTTTCCTGATCGGAGAGGAAATTGGATTTATTCATCCGTAATCCGTAGAACAGCCATAAAGGCTTCTTGTGGAACATCAACCCGCCCCACAGATTTCATCCGTTTTTTACCTGCTTTTTGCTTTTCTAAGAGCTTTCGCTTCCGGGAAACGTCGCCACCGTAGCATTTTGCCAGTACGTCTTTCCTTAGGGCTGGAATGCTCTCACTGGCAATCACCTTAGCCCCAATCGCAGCCTGTATCGGAATCTTAAACTGATGTCGTGGAATCAGCTCTCGCAGCTTACTGACTAAAGCGCGTCCTGTGTAATAGGCTTTATCTCGATGAACAATGGCGGCTAGAGAGTCAACAGGATCCGTATTGATCAAAATATCCAGCTTGACTAAGGGATTTTCTCGATAGCCAATCAGTTGGTATTCCATGCTGGCATACCCCCTTGACCGCGACTTCATTTGGTCGAAAAAGTCAGTAACCACCTCGGCTAGAGGTAACTCATAGACTAAGGTTGTTCGCCCTGGGGTGAGATATTTCATATCTTTGAAGGTACCCCGGCGACTCTGCCCTAACTCCATTAGGGTGCCGACATACTCTTCCGGCGTAATCATATCCACCTGAACAAACGGTTCTTCAATTTTCTCGCGACGTTGAGGGTCAGGCAGAGCACTGGGATTATCAATCAGCAAGATTTCGCCTTTAAGGGTGGTCACTCGATAGACCACAGACGGAGCTGTAATAATCAAATCCAAGTTATATTCTCGCTCCAAGCGCTCTTGCACAATCTCCATATGCAACAGTCCTAGGAATCCACAACGGAACCCAAACCCCATGGCACTAGAGGTTTCTGGTTCATAGTTTAATGCTGCATCATTGAGTTTGAGACGTTCTAAGGCATCTCGTAAATCTGGAAACTGATCGGCGTCGATGGGAAACATCCCGCAAAAGACCATTGGCTTAGCTTCCACATAGCCTGGTAGTGGTTCAGCAGCTTGAGCTTTAGCAAGGGTGATGGTGTCACCGACCCGAGCATCTTCAACGGCTTTAATTGCAGCGGCAAAGTACCCCACTTCCCCAGCATGCAGTTGTTCAACTTGAACTTGGGTGGGTGACAATACTCCTAATTCATCAATGTCGTATTCTGTCCCTGATGCCATTAAACGAACGCGGTCGCCTTTTTTGACTGTGCCGTCCATGACCCGAAAGTAAACTACTACACCTCTATATAGATCGTAGTAACTGTCGAAGATCAATGCGCGCAAGGGGTCTTGGGTTGTATCTTCTGGTGGGGGGACTAAATGGACGATGGATTCCAGAATCTCTTCAATGCCGATGCCTGTTTTAGCAGATGCCAGAATGGCCCCACTACAGTCTAAGCCAACAATTTCTTCAATCTCTTGCTTCACCCGATCAGGCTCAGCGCCGGGTAAATCAATTTTATTAAGGACCGGGATGATTTCTAGATCATGTTCGATGGCGAGATAGACATTGGCTAAAGTTTGCGCTTCTACCCCTTGGGAAGCATCTACCACCAACAGGGCACCCTCACAGGCTGCCAAGGAACGAGAGACTTCATAAGAAAAATCGACATGCCCAGGTGTATCAATCAGATTAAGAACATAATCTTCCTGGTCTGCTGCTTTATGGGCCATGCGGGCCGCTTGCAGCTTAATGGTAATTCCTCGCTCCCGCTCTAGTTCCATATTGTCGAGAAATTGCTCTTTCATCTCTCGATCTGCCACGGTGCCAGTGGTTTGTAACAGACGATCCGCTAGAGTCGACTTGCCATGGTCAATGTGGGCAATGATGGAAAAATTTCGAATGCGAGAGACAGGAACATCAGTCATGGAAATTTGGCCAGTCCTTAGCAGAATAATCGCAGCATCTTATGAATGAATTGTAATCCTTCTTAATCCAGTCCAACGAATACAGCCTGCCCAAGACCTGGAAATGCATGAAGTGATCCGCCACTATATCCAAGAACCCATTTGTTCTTGAAAATAATGAAATCGTAACATTGAGATTAAGTAATTCTTAAGAGAAAGTAGGTTGGATTAGGTGTTTAAGAGTCATGCAATATCGTCTTGTTAAGCTTAACAATGCTTGATTTATAAGCGGTATTTGTGGAGCAACAGTATTAATTGTTTTTTAGATTTGAATAGCAGATTAAGTTTTTTATATGCTTTGTGTAAAGGGGCTATAGCCGAATCCTGTGTAAAAATACTCACTAAATTAATCAATCTTCCTCCAAAAATAAATCTCATTTGTGGGCAGATTCTATGGTATGTAGATCAGAGGGAAATATTTTTTGCTTGTTAACAGAAAATAAGACAATATCTATTCACAGCTTTTTCACGATGGTTCTCTAAGATACAAATATGGTTTGCTTTGAGCAATTTTTCAGTGGAGATATTACATGAGCTTTCATGCCCTTCAAGTCACATTGCGTAAATTGACTCAAAAAAGTCGCTCATACCCTTACCAATGTCTTGCAGCGGGACGAAAGTGGCATCAATATCTTTGGAGAGATCTCAATAATCAATTTGTGCTAGAGGCCTCGCCAGATCAGAGCCTTTATTACATGACGACCCAAAGGGATGGTGTAAAACCTGGAGACTATATCGAGATCTCTGGTTTAGGTAGCTCTAGTCATTATCAGATTATTCAACTAGAGCGTTATTGCGATCCACCTGACATGTGGATGGCTACATTACGGAAACTGACTCTTAACTTTGGATATAGTCAGGCATAGAATAATTTTCATGGATTCGAGAGAATATACTTAGAATAGGGATGGCCCATTTGATGGGATTGCCTCTCTATATATGGTGACTGTCTTGACCCAATGCTGGTGTAGATAGCGTTTTAGAAGAGAGCATTCTTCGCCGTTCATGTCATTGGCAGTATGTCCTTCGTCTCTTTTAGATTCTGTCTGCTTTTTACCGTTGCCAGTTCTCTGGTGAGTGGGGCTACGGATGGGGTAGCGATTGAGCAGGTTGAATGGTTGCCTGTATCATCAGAAGCTTCAGATATAAGATCGCTTCAACCACCAAAATCTAGCCATTTATCTGCTGCGCCCCTGAGTCAAACGGATAGCTCAGCCTCGACTTTAGCTGTTGCCCAGGCCAATCGTGATCTATCTCAGTCTGAAGAGACAGCCGATGCTCCTCCGGAACCATCAGTGTCTGAGGCAGAGGCCACATCTGTTCCGGTAGATACGAATCCTGGAAAAGATGAGACAGATGAACTGTCCCAATCTAAAGATGCTGATGGTGTTGATGATCAAGCATCACAGTCTCCGGAGGAAAAAGCTAGGCAAAAGTTGCTGATAGAGGCTGATCAGCTATATCAATCGGGTCAAATTAAAGCTGCTTCCGCCCTCTATCAGCAAGCGAAACGCCCATTCTCGGATAGTGCTACAGCGAAACCTCTGGCTGAGCCGATGCAGGATTCAGCTCAATTATCGCCGGGTGGGCGAGTGTATTGGCGAGAAGCCAAAGCAGGATCTGAGCTTAATCTAAAAACGAGAATTTTTGTGCCCTTGAGATTGCTGGTGAAGGAGTATCCCGAATTTGTGCCGGGACATCTACGGCTGGCAGAAGAACTTGTGGCGGATGGAAAAGTGGATGAGGCTTTAGCGGTGATGGCGCGGGCTGCTGCATTGTATCCTAATCAGCCTGAGCTGCAAAAAGGGCTCATGCAACAACAAACTCAGGTTAAACAATGGTTAGAGGCTTCGATCACAGCCCGCCAATTTGCATTGTTGAATCCAGATCATCCTGAAGCTCCGGAGTTTGCACGTTTATCGGAGGAATATCAGGATCGCTTCCGAGCCCGCTTGCGCACCCAGATTACCAATAATACGATTGGTAGTTTTATTACGGGAGCGTTGGGGATTGCGATTACGGGGAGTCCTATACCTGGCTTGTCCGCTTTGCAGACTTCCATTTTGCTATTGCGCGGGGAGACGGCAGTGGGAGATGCGATCGCAAATCGAGCCAAGGACCAACTCCCCCTCATAGAGGATCCAGGAGTCCAAGATTACGTGGATCGGATTGCCCAAAAACTAACGCCGATAGCAGGGCGGGAGTTTAACTACCAGTTCTATGTGGTCAATAACGAAAAGCTCAATGCCTTCGCATTGCCTGGGGGAAAAATCTTTATTAATGGGGGAGCCATCCTCAAAAGTAACTCTGAAGCGGAGTTAGCGGGATTGATTGCCCATGAACTGTCCCATGCAGTCCTCTCCCATGGATTTCAGATTGCGACGGAGAGTGCTGAGGCGGGTGGACTAACTCGATTAATCCCTTATGTGGGCGGTTTATTTACGAGTCTAGTGGTGGCTGACTATAGTCGAGAGATGGAACGGCAAGCTGATGTTTTGGGCACTCGTCTTTTAGCGTCTGCGAACTATGCTGCGGATGGCCTTCGTAATTTGATGGTGACTTTGAGTAAGGAAGATAAACCCTTTGTTGCCCCGTGGTTTTCGTCTCATCCTGGCAGTGTAGAGCGGGTTCAATATCTCGAAACTCTCATTACGGACAATGGCTATAATCGCTATGCCTATGAAGGCATTGAAGAGCATCAGCGAATTCAAGAGCTGGTGCGAGCCGAACTAAAAAAAGCGAAGGAGGAGGAAGAGCAATCTGAAGACTCCTCGGAGCAATCTGAGAGCGATACCAATCCAACCAAAAACGATACCAACTCTGATACGGAATCTCAGTCCTCTTCTACTTCTCCGTCAGAAAAAGTTCCATCGATAGAAGAATCACAAACTAATCTTGAAGAGAATACACCTAAATTATCTGCAGAAGAGCAAACCTCTGATTCTGCTTTACCAAACCAACCCGCAACGACTGACCCATCAGAGCGAAAGAACGAACCGAATTGAATTAACATAAATTGAAACTGCAAATCAGCAGTAACCGAGGGGAAGCATGCCTGCCGTTGTTTTTATTGTTCTATTGGCAATTAGTATTCAAATCACCAAAATGATGCTGTTTTGGCCCATTGATGCTTTCCATGCTTTGAGTATTCCCAAGCTGTTAACTATGGGGCTGATCTTGGGACTATTTTCCTGGTTGTTTGGAGAATAGCAACAAGCTTAGTTTAATGCACAATTACAACAGCTAATACAAAAATAATCTATTTTTTTTCTCCTAATCTTTTCTTCTTTAATTCTGAAGATTGGCGATAGAATTCAATGGCTTTCTGGTACTGTCCAAGGGCATCATAGGTATTTCCCAGGCTATTCAGCGAAGATATTTCAACAGTGTGATTGCCAATTTGTCTTGAAGCTGATAGCGACTGCTGATAATATTCAAGTGCTTTAGGATATTGACCTAGTGCATAGGTTGTATTACCTAAATTATGTAAAGAATTTACCGCGATTGTTTGCTCACCCATTTGACGAGCAATAGTTAAGGATTGTTGATAATGTTCCAAAGCTTTTTGATATTGACCCAGAGAATATGATGCAAGTCCTAAATTATTGAGAGCCTTTACTTCACTTTCTTGATTGCCAAGCTGACGGACGATAGGCAAGGATTGTTGGTAGTATTCCAATGCTTTTTGATGTTGGCCCAAAGAATATGATGCAAGTCCTAAATTATTGAGAGCCTTTACTTCACTTTCTTGATTATTAAGCTGACGTGTAATCTCTAAAAGGTTTTGGTAGTATGTAATTGATTTTTGGTATTGACCTAACGAGAAAAAAGTATTTCCAATATCATTTAAAACTTTCGCCTTAGCTTCATTGTTGGCACTGCCAATGAACTCTAATAATTGTTGGTACTGCTCAATTGCCTTTGGAAGTTGACCGACTGAAGTATAAGCAGTTGCTAGATTGGTGAATAGAATAGTTTTCTGTTCAGTATTATTGTTGTCATTGGTTATGGCGATAAACTGCTCATAGAATTCTATCGCCTTCTGATATTTACCCAAGGCATATGCTGAATTTCCCAACTGATTGAGAGCTTGTATTTCAGCCTTGCGATTACCTACTTTTTTCTGAATCTCTAAAGAGCGGAGATAGTACTCAAAGGCATCTTGATATCCTTGATTTGCATAAGAAGCATTGCCAAGGTTATTTAAAGCATCAGCCTTAATATTTTTCATGCCAGATTGATTAGCAATACCTAATGATTTTTTATGGTAGTTAATTGCTTTTAGGTATAGCTTTTGAGAGTAATAAGTTGACCCCAGGTTATTAAGTGAACTCGCTTCAGTTTTTTGATCGCCAATTTTACGTGCAATCGTTAAGGACTGTTCATAGAGCTGAATAGCTTTCTTGTATTGGCCTAAATTAGAGTATGTAAGCCCCAGATTATTCAGAGTTTTTAATTCACCGTCATCACTCTTGAGCACCTGGTAGATTTTTAGCGCTTTCAACCAAGACTGCAAGGCAGATTGATACTGACGCACCTCAAACTGCTTAATTCCTTGCTGAAAAAGGTAATTGGCATTTGAATTTTGTTCACCAGAAGGAATAGCTTGTGATAAAAGAACCTCAGAGCTAGTTGGTTCAGCAGCAACTCTGCAAGTTAACAGTACAAGCAAAAATGCTGATAGTGCCATGCGGAATAGTCTAAGGCCATAGCTCATTTTTACTGTTCTCCTAAAGCAATCAGTCACAGTAGTGTTTCTGTACTATTTTATGGGTCTACCTGAACTCCATTCGATATAAACTATCAAGAATTCAATCCAAGATCTTGATATAAAACAATTAAAAAGACAGCTAAAAAATATCTAGCAAGACTTTATAGAGCCTCTAAATAGTGATTATTTAATGTATTTTTAGGCATAGGCAGAGAAGTTGTGACTATTTATTCGATTTGAATTAAATAAAATTACATTACTGTATAACTGCTCCTGAAAATTGTCTATAATTCTATTTTGGAGCTTATACATCTTCATCAACACTTATTAGTATTTACTAAGATCTGTTGGATTTATTGAAAATTAGCCTGAATGCCGCAAGGTAAACTATAATCTGCATTTGAAAAATGCCCAACTCTATCACTAACTATTTTAATGATGTGTTTATCCATATTACCGACAGCACTTCTGGGCATAGTAATTACAGCAACCCAACCTTATGTAATTGCTGCAAACAAACAAGCTGATGTTTACCGCTTAGCTAAAAAAAGCACCATTCTGGTTGATGGGCAAAATCCTGGCTCCGGCGTAATTATTGGCAAACAAGGAAATAGCTATTTTGTTCTAACTGCTGAACATGTTGTTGAAACGGAAGATGAATATGAAATAGTGACACCCGACGGATCAAGATATCGTTTGGATTACAGCTCTGTTAGAAGGTTGCCAAACATTGATCTTGCTATTGTGTCATTCATCAGTAATAAAAATTACCCTCAAGCTAAACTAGGCAACTCCGATAACGTCACAGAAGGAGACAAAGTATTCATTGCTGGCTGGCCAGCACCGGGTAAAGCGCTCCCTCACGTCTATCAGATTACAAGTGGAGAAATCTCTGGCATTTGCCCACGCCCTGTTGCTAGAGGCTATCGGTTAATCTACACAAATGTTACTCGTGCCGGTATGAGTGGTGGCCCCATTTTTAATGAAGGTGGGGAAGTTATCGGTATTCATGGATTAGCTGAAGGTAGAGAGGTCTATCAGTCAGGGTATGAAGAATACCCCATTAAAACTGGATTTAACCTTGGTATTCCGATAAACACATTCTCTAGAGCCGCAAAGCAAGTAGATACCAATATTGCTCAATTGCCTAGTTCTCCCTCTACACCTCAACAAACAGTTGCGAAGTCGACTCACCTACCGGCAACTTCTAAAGCACCACCAGCTTCCCTACAAACAACTGCAAAGCCAGCTCAGCTGCCCGCCGCTACTCCCAAAGCACCACCAGCTCCTCTACAAACAACTACAAAACCAGCTCAGCTACCGGCAACTCCTAAAGCACCACCAGCTCCCCTACAAACAACTGCAAAACCAGCTCAGCTGCCCGCTACTACTCCCAAAGCACCACCAGCTCCCCTACAAACAACTGCAAAGCCAGCTCAGCTGCCCGCTACTACTCCCAAAGCACCACCAGCTCCCCTACAAACAACTGCAAAGCCAGCTCAGCTGCCCGCTACTACTCCCAAAGCACCACCAGTTCCCCTACAAACAACTGCAAAGCCAGCTCAGTTACCTGCCACTACTCCCAAAGCACCACCAGTTCCCCTACAAACAACTGCAAAGCCAGCTCAGTTACCTGCCACTACTCCTAAAGCACCTCCAGCTCCTCTACAAATAACTGCAAAACCAGCTCAGCTACCTACTTCTCCTATAAGTCCTACAACTCAACCTAAATCGACAACCAAGTTAGCTGAATTGCTGGATGCTCCCAAAATTCCATCTAAAAACCGTGGCCCTCAAATTTCATTTGCCCAAGCACCTAGATTAGTTCGCTCGCAATCTACCAGTAAAAATGCGAAAGAATTAGGGGCAACTTACTACTTCACAATTGATGTTCCCGCATCAGCTAACTTACCGCTTCAGCAAATTAACTTAACTCTTAAACAGGGAGTTGAATATCCACGATTTAAAGCTAGAGCAGTAAATGCTTTTGAGGGTACGCCAAGAAATAAGGGGACAGAATTACCTCTAGGACTTATCGTTACAGATCCCCCTACCCGGACTCTCACGGTTGTTTTTGACTCACCGGTAGTCCCTGGGAAAGGAGTGACTATCGCTGTTCGACCCGTTAGAAATCCTTCTGTTGGTACTTATCAATTTGAGGCAACGGCATTTCCAGAAGGAGACACTGCTAAAGGGCAGTTTGCAGGCATTGGAAGATTCGATTTTTACAGAAGCTCCAAGTAATTGCGGGATGACAATGGCTTTTTGATTCGTCTGTGGCAAGTCTTAGTGTTGACTTGACTACGAAAAACAGAGGCTCTCAGGCAATCACAATGACCTGTTCTGGGTACGGTCATTCAAAATAGAGCTTTGAATCACCTTTCTCAGAAGCTGTTTGAAAAGTAAAAAGACAGTCTACCCAGCTTAAGTTTGAGGCTCTAATCGACGAACCATCAAATGAACCATAGCGGCAAAGATCATCATTTCGCTAGTGGTTGGCAAAAATTCATAATCCTTACTCAAGCGTCGATAATGACCGAACCAGGCATAGGTGCGTTCGACAACCCAGCGCTTCGGAATGACTGTAAAACCTGGTTCATCGCTGGTGCGTTTGAGGTGCTCTAGTGTCCAACCAAACTGCTGGCCAACCCAGGCCATAAAGTCTTTACCTGCAAAGGTACTATCCACCCAAATCACTTGGAGACAACTCCAAAAAGCGGCGTAGAACGTTGCCAGTAAGGTCATTCCGTCATGGTCAGAACGTTTCGCACTATGGACACAGACCCCCAGCACTAACCCCATCGTATCGACCAAAATGGTGCGTTTGCGTCCTTTGACTTTCTTTCCCCCATCAAACCCGATGTCTTGTCCGCCACTGGCAGTCTTGACCGATTGGCTATCGACACTCCCTGCACTGGGGAGTGCATTACGACCTGATTGAAGGCGAATCTGTGTGCGCAATGCAGTATTGAGCTTCTCCCAGGTTCCGTCGTCCTCCCAAGCCCGAAAATAGGTGTATGTGCTTTGCCATTTCGGGAAATCATGGGGCATTGCACGCCACTTAATCCCGTTGGCAACCAAGTAAAAAATCCCATTCAAAACCTCTCGCATATCAATACTGCGCGGGCGTCCACCCGGTTTGGCATCAGGAATATAGGGTTTTAATATTTCCCACTGGGCATCGGTTAAGTCAGTGTCGTATGCTAGTCGTGTCATTTTGGGGTCTCCTGGTAGACCCCTTTACCTTAAAACCCCTCTCGATGAGAGATACAAGGGGTAAAACAACTTTTCAAACAGCTTCTCAGGTAGACAGATCTTTGAGTCTGTAAGAGTTTCCATGTTCGTGTAAATAGAATTGTCATACAGCAGGCTCTTTAGATTGCTTTTGTATTTGATTAATAAATGACTTTTCAGTGGTTATCAGTAAAACCAAAATGCTGAAAATATTTAGATCGTCGTTTAAGATTACCTATATTTGTGCTCACCTAAAAAACAGCATGAATTCGGTTCTGTCTTGATTATTCTCCTTATAGTTCCCAGAATCTTGCTCATCCTATAAATGAGTGATTTCAAGCCTGATATTAAGCCAATTTACACTTTTTACACAACTTAAACATCACATAACTCTTGTTACTCAAAGGTTTCAAGCTCTATTCTTTATTAGGCATGAATGTCTTAGCTTCAAAGTATGCTAAATGCTGACAAAATAAGTTTGTGAAAAATTAAAGGTGTGAGAAAGTAGAATTATGAAAAAAAATATTCAAAAAAAGACTTGTATTAGGATATTCTTTTTGGGGCTTACGATTGCGGCAGGAGAATTAGCTGTAGCTGCAGCTCCAATCACCCCACTAAAAAATAATCAAGAGAATTCTCCTATTGTTGCTGAGTCTGGGAATTTTACGAAACCGATATTATCTCAACCCATTAAAATTGCTGATGCTGAAGAATTGACTGTTGATGAGTTACTGGGATCTGAGTCAGGCAAGGCTTACCACGGTGATCGTAGCCTGCATGAGCTGGGAGATAATTCCCAAGCTCAGGTTACTGCTGTTGGTCAACTAAGCGATGTAGACCCAACAGATTGGGCTTTTCAAGCAATTCAATCCTTAGTTGAGCGATACGGCTGTGTTGCTGGATATCCGAATGGAACATTTAGGCCAAGCCGGGCTATTTCTCGACGAGAAGCTGCTGCTTTGGTTAATGCTTGTTTGGATAACCTCAGCAATCGTTTTGCCACAAAAGAAGATTTAGATGCCCTTAAAGCGCTGCAGGATGAGTTTGCGGCAGAACTCGCCACTTTAAGAGGACGTGTTGATGGATTAGAAGCACGCGTTGCAACGGTAGAAGCACAGCAGTTTTCAACCACCACCAAACTGCAGGCTGAAGTGGTTATGGCTGCTCAGTTTGGCGACTTTGTCAGCAATGCTCAAAATACGATTCCTGTGCCACTTGCAGCTCCAAATAGAACCAATGGTCAATTTATACCAGGTCCGGTCATACCAGGAGTTTTGAACCCCTTGGCACCATTACCAGTGAACTCTCCCCGTATCGGTGACTCCCGACCATCTGCAATTTCCCGAGTTCGGCTGAATTTTAATACCAGCTTTCGTGGCGATGATTTATTACAAACTCAGTTTGAATTTGGCAATGGGGGACTGGACTTCTTTTCATCTGCGGGTCTTAACTCTCCTGTCTCTAATGGAGTGGGTGGTTTCCCCGGAGGGGACCCAAATCCTTTTCCCGTTCCCCGTGTTGTGGGTGGCACCTCACAGGGCAATAATCTTGGGGTATCTCTGGTTGATTTAGGAGCTGTTGACTACGCCGGACTTAGAAACGGTGTTGTTTTGCGGCGGTTAGCGTATAGTTTTAAACCCATTGGCCCAGATGTAACAATTACTGCGGGAACGAACATATTCCCAAGCGATTTTATTGATAGTAATAGCTATGCTAATAATTCTGCCCAAGATTTCAATTCCGGCTTTTTCATCAATAATCCTTTAATTATTGCTAACTCTACTGGATTCTCTGCTGGTAATTGGGTTCCTGGTGGTGCAGGAGCTGCCGTTGACTGGAATGTTAACGGTGGACCAATCAGTTTCCGAGCTCTTTACATCGCAAGAGATGGGAAGAATGCAGCAGGTACTAGTGGTTTATGTGATTCAGCATTTCCTTGTAACGGTGGACTCTTTGGCGATCCTTACCAGGCTTCAGCTGAATTAGAGTATGCCGATACTTGGGGTGCAGAAGCCCAGAATAACTTTGCTGTTCGATTGCAATATACTCATTCAGAGACGAATAACGTTCGGCAGAATGCCCTTGGTGCCAACGTTGAGGCAACTTTTAATCGCCGATTTGGGTTCTTTGGTCGGATTGGCTATTCGATTAACCCACAGATTGTCGTTAATACAGTCACTGGGCAACGAGGCGATCTGTTTAACCCTGATCCCAATAATGTATTGGGTACGGGTATCGGAAACACCGGCATTAGCAACTACATTCTGACGTGGATGGGCGGCTTGGGCATCCGGGATTTAGGCGCACCGGGCTCACTGCTGGCTGTTGCGATAGGTCAACCCTTTGTGGTTGCGGGTGATGGTCAACCGTCTCAAACTAACTTTGAAGCGTTTTATCGTTTTTCGATTAACGACAATATTACTCTGACACCCACTGTAATGTTTATTTCTAATCCCTTTAACGTGAGTGGAAATAACGATGTTATTCAGGGGCTACTTCGGGCGACGTTCTCGTTCTAAGCAAGACCCATGATTTTGAGGAGTAAGTCTTGCTTAGAACGAGAACATATTGAGTGAATATTCTGTATGGTTTCTGCTTCTGAGCTAAGGCACCTCTAATACCAAAGATTCAACTTTGCGTTCAGGTAAAACCTCTCTGAGACACCGGTTGAGCTTTCGTTAACCTCTGCCAATCGTTTAATAGAATGTTAACCCTGTGGGAGGAATTCTCACAGGGTTAACATTCTGAAAAAATGTGGATAGTAACTTTGACTGCTCACAGTGACTGGGCTCTTTCGGGAGCATGTCACCTTTGTAAGCTAGTATTTATACTCATCTCAAAAATCCTTGCTAGCCTTGCTTTCAGGCATCAAATTTTTAATTCCAAACTTTGTGCATTTGCAAAGGTGACATGCTCCCGCTCTTTCTTTGAGAATGAAACGAGTCATGTTGATAAGGCAACGTAACTACCAGAGGAAACAACTAAGAAAAGAGATCTTTCTAAGCACTTAGCTGACAGCTGTTCTGTGAGGAGTAACGTAGTAAGCCAGGCTCTTGTGCGAGGCCAAGAACATAATCGGTAATGTTACGTTCCCCATCGCTGCATCATTTGGGGACAGCTCTAGTAGTAGACTAGCGGGTAAATTTTTTGTGAGTGCCTTCCATGACCTCTCCCCGCGTGCCCAACTACTGGCGGCAAAATACTGCCCTGATTCGCACCCTGCTGATTGTATGGGGTTTAGTCTCTCTTGTTTTCAGTATTTTGCTAGTTCAGCCCCTCAACAACATTTCCATTGGTAATTTACCCCTTGGGTTTTGGATGGCTCAGCAGGGCTCCATCTTCGTATTTGTGGCCTTGATCTTTATCTATGCCAAGCAGATGGATAAGCTCGATCGCCAGTACAACGCCAACCCTAAGCAGAAGTGATCCTATGACTGTTGAAGTTTGGACAACTATTTTTGTCATCATTACCTTTATGGTGTACCTCTACATTGGTTGGCGATCTCGGGTGAAAGATAGCAAGGGCTTTTTCATCGCCGACCAGGGCGTTCCAGCCATTGCGAATGGTGCAGCGACGGCAGCGGATTGGATGTCAGCGGCCTCCTTTATGGGGATGGCGGGACTGATTTCATCTTTGGGCTATGATGGTTCGATTTATTTGATGGGATGGACTGGGGGCTATGTGTTGCTGGCCCTGCTGTTAGCGCCCTATTTGCGCAAATTCGGCAAGTACACGGTTCCTGATTTTGTGGGTGATCGCTACTATTCCAATGTGGCTCGATTGGTGGCTGTTGTGGCTGCTATTTTTGTCTCTCTGACCTATGTGGCGGGACAGATGCGGGGAGTTGGCATTGTCTTTAGCCGATTTTTGCAGGTGGATGTCAATATTGGCGTGATGATTGGCATGGTGATCGTCGGTTTTTTTGCCATTTTGGGGGGTATGAAGGGGATTACCTGGACTCAAGTGGCTCAATATTCTGTATTGATTGTGGCCTATCTGATACCGGCCATTGCGATTGCCTGGCAACTGACAGGAAATCCTATTCCCCAACTGGCTTTCACCTTTGGGGATGTGGTGGATAAGCTCAACCAAGTGCAGTTGGATTTGGGGTTTGATGCTTATACCCAACCTTTTGCCTCAAAATCCATGCTGGATATCTTGTTTATCACCATTGCCTTGATGGTGGGGACGGCGGGGCTTCCCCATGTGATTGTTCGGTTTTATACGGTTCCCAATGTGCGGGCGGCTCGTTACTCTGCGGGTTGGGCCTTGTTGTTTATTGCGTTGCTGTATACGTCTGCCCCTGCGATCGCATCTTTTGCTCGCTATAACTTGATTAACACTTTGCATGACCAGCCTATTGCCGAAGTCCAGCAGCTGGACTGGGTACAAAAATGGCAAACCACCAAGCTGCTGACCCTAGACGACAAGAATGGTAACGGCATCATTGAATGGACGCCGACGGAAGAGACGAGCGATGTCAAAATTAGCCCCGATATTATTGTCTTGTCTACACCAGAGGTGGCTAAGCTTGCGCCTTGGGTCGTGGCATTGGTTGCTGCGGGTGGCTTAGCTGCAGCCCTATCGACGGCATCTGGCTTACTCCTCGTTATTTCTAGCTCCATTGCCCATGATGTTTATTACAAACTCCTGAAACCGGATGCGTCTGAAGGAGAGCGGGTGCTGGTGGGCCGCATTATGGTTGGGTTTGCTATTTTGATTGCAGGATATTTTGGCATCAATCCGCCGGGGTTTGTGGCCCAGGTGGTGGCCTTTGCTTTTGGTTTGGCGGCGGCGAGTTTTTTCCCGGTGATTTTGCTGGGGATTTTTGATAAACGGACGAATCGGGAAGGTGCGATCGCAGGCATGGTATCAGGTCTGCTATTTACCACCGTTTATATTTTAGGTGTGAAATTCTACGGCATGTCTCCCTGGTTCTTTGGGGTTTCAGCAGAAGGGATTGGCACCTTGGGAATGCTCATCAACCTAGTGGTGACCCTGGTGGTGTCTCGGTTGACGCCACCTCCACCCCCTGAAATTCAAGCTTTAGTGGAAAATCTACGAACCCCTGGAGATGCACCTTTGGCGTTGGCAGATATTGGGGAAGAACAATTGGATTAAAAAGCAGATTGAGAGCTTAGCTTGCAGCTATCCGTCTTGGCTACTAGGCGTGCCAACGGTCTGACTCTCCTTGCGCTCAGAGGCGGATAGAAATTCCAAAATATAGTCAGCAGTGAGTTGAGACTGCTCTAAATGGGGGACATGACCACAGTTGGGAATCCAAGTTAGCTGGCTATGGGCAATGGTTTGATCAAAGGTGTCGGCATCCTTCACTCCCATAATTTTGTCCTCTTCTCCCCAGAGGATCAGAGTGGGGTGTGGGATGTCTTTGATGGTGTCGTAGAGGAAGTTGTAGCCGCCACTTTTGGTAAAGCCGACTAAGGCCCGGTGCCAATTGGGATCCTCTAGGTGCAGAGACGCACAGCATTCGGCATCGGGAGTAACGAAGCTGCGATCGCAATAGGCCTGCACACTCACCCACCGTCGGACCCGAGGACTGCGTAGAAAGTTGGTCAGCCAGCGATCAAACGGCGGCATGATGAACTTGGTTGCCTTAGGAGAGGGAGCATAGCCGGAACTATCCAACAGCACTAACTTCTCGACAGCCTCAGGATAGGTGAGGGCAAAATCTAGGGCCGTCGCCCCACCCATCGATGCCCCGGCGATGATCATGGGCCGTTGAATCATCTGTTGCCAAAAGCTATGGAGGTGAGTTTTGAGATCCGTGGGACTGAAGGCAACCCCCTCGGGCCGCTCCGTAAAGCCAAATCCCAGCAAGTCCAATGCCCATATTTCAGTGTGTGGGGCCAGCTTGGGGATAAGGCGCCGAAATTCTAAGAGGGAGCTATCGAAGCCATTCAGCAACAGGATGGGGATATCTCCTTCTCCTTGCTGCACATAGGTTGTCAGGATCGGGTCGGGAAGAAGAGGGGTCGTAATAGCTTCTTGCTGGATCTGTTGCGCTAGGGCAATGGAAGTGTCTTCAGTGAGTTGAGCAACTCCGGGGGGTAAAAAAGATGGAAACATGCAGAACGAGAGTCAGGACAATGGTTTTCCCCGCTGCCGGAATAGGTAAAAAGAGCACCATTTTTGACGACATTATTTGGGGTTGCATTCTAGAAGTATAAAGAATTCATGCCATCCTGCGAGTGAAGAGACCGAAGCTAGGCGGGGTGAAGCACTTTACTGCCTCATGCATTGAACGTGCTTATTTCCATTAGATTGCTAAATGTCTAGAGATCTAATCTGATTACAAAATTCTTTTAAGTCAACTATGGCTAAATAACAAAATCGACAAGATGGCGGTTCATTATATGATTTGCCAGAGATTTTTTTGTGTCCCTAAGTAGCAGAATTACGGTAAAGATCATCACAGTAGAATGCCCATATCAGCCCCAATATAGCTGTGACAATGCCTGCGACAGCTCCTCCTAATATCCACCCTAGGCTTCCCCAGTTAGTGATCAACAGAGTAATTTTCTTGATCAGGATTTGATAGGTGATAAAAGTTGTGATTGTGCTGACAGCCGTAACGGTCAGTAGATCTTTAATAATGCCCCAGGGGCTTTTTTGAGATAGATTATCGTCAAAATAAGCATCCCAAATCAGGATGAACATAACGATATTAGCAAAGGTTAGGATGATATTTTTGGTGAATTCTATATTGAGGGAAGGTGCTGCCATCACAATGGCATTACTAATCACGACACCTAAAATATCAACACGAACTCTTTTTCTTATTCTTCTTAATTGATGTGCCAATAGATACCTATCCAAGATCTAAATACTTTTCAACATAAAAGAACTTATAACCAGTGACGAGGATAAGAACGTTCTGGTATTAAATTATTAAAAACAAAGGTACAAAACAGGAGGATGACTGATCCTGCGACGACAGGTGTGAGTACAAAATTCCAGCTGGCTTGACTCATAACTCCTACCAAAGCCACAGCTCCTCCCGGTGGGTGGAGGGTTTTGGTTAACTGCATCACTTTAATGGCGGTCGCGACAGATAAAGCCATGACCCACGGTTCAGAACCAAATAGATAAACCATCACGACACTCACAACTCCCCCCAATAAGTTGCCAAAAATTAAATTTCGGGGTTGGGCAAGGGGACTATTCGGCACAGCAAATACGAGTACTACAGCAGCACCAAAGGGCGCAGCAATTAGCGGATAATCTGAGACCATACTCAGATAGGCTAAGGCTGCAATTCCTAGAAAACTACCGATGTAAGTAAACAGGATTTGACTCAGGGAAAAACGAGGTTGAACGCTTGAACTTCCGTGGATGCCAGACAGATATTGTCTCAATTTGAACCAAATCTTATTCCCTTTGAAGTTTAAAGATTTTGTAGAATGCAATTGTTGCAATTCCAGATTCAAATATTCGATTTGATTTTGTTGCTGCTCCAGCATTCTTTCATATTGCTGGAGGATCTCTTGCATCTGCTTCGATGGAGAGAATTCGAGGAAAGACTGTTGTGGTGAAATTAATAAGTTGTTCGAGGCAGCACTTTCGCTCGAATGATGATCCATATGTTTTCCCCCTACCGCTAACGATATTCTTGACCTTACCTAAGCCTTTGATTGATTAGGAAATAAAAGATGGTCAAAAGAAATTGGCTATCAGTTCCTGAACTTGAGAACAAATCAATACAGATCACGAAAGATAGGTTGCGATCTGAATCTTATTTCATAACTTTGGACGAGCTAAGTAATGGGAACGTACCCTTTGGATCATAGTATTTACGCTAGACGGCATTGCTTACAGTAACGATTGATACAGAAGCGAATAATCCAGGTGTAATGGAGGTTTTATCTCGCATCTTTTAAGGTTTGACCGTGAGGCTAGAGCTCCGTCAATGACTTTTCTATAAACGCACTATAGGGCTTTGCCTGATACTGGCCGAAGGGTCCCCGCTGTTGATAGCCTAATTGGGTAAATAACCCCAATACTTCAGGTTGGGACACTCCACTTTCTAAGCGGAGGTAGGGTAAATGCAGCGCTACAGCCCTTGTCTCCAGGTCCTGGGGCAGTCGGTGGCCGAGCTGCATCCCTCGAAATTTCGGTTGGATAAAAAATCGTTTGATTTCCCCATAGTCTGTCGTGATTCACCAAGGCTCTACAATCAGCGATGCTTCTTCCCCACGGTTAGAAACTGGATATGGGTTTGCATGAGGGCTGCCTTGGATGTCAGGTGATGACCGTCCGGTGGATAAATACTGTTCAGGGTCCCGTTGCTGAATGAGGCTGAGGGCTTCTGGGAGAGCTGGATCACGCGGCTGAATAGAGGCAGGGGACACCGCTATGCTTTGGGCAGACCAATCACGCCTTGGGCAATCCGACTTCCAGCATTACCAGTGGGTTGTCCGCCATCATCGGTTTCGGCATGAATAATCAGGCCACGTCCCAGAATGGGGTTTTGGGGGCCGTTAATGGAGATGTTATTGACGGTAATTTCCTTAGCGACTTCTCCCTGGCTATCGGCTTTGAGGTTGCCCAAATCTCCGGCATGACGTTCAGGATTGTTGGGGAGTCCGTGGGGCATTTCTTCTGGATTGTAGTGGCCGCCCATAGCTTTCCCATCTGGACTGGAGGCATCACCAAATTCATGGATATGCCAAGCATGGACGGAATTGGGCTGTAAGCCTTGGAGATTGGCGAGAATAGTGATTTTATCCTCTGCTTGCTTGAATTTGATTGATCCGGTTACCTGATTTCCCTCTGTTGGGGAGAGGATGGCCAGTGCTACGTTCAAGGGCTCAGTTGCGGTGAGGGACTCAGCTTCCGGCGAGGGACTAGGGGCTGTACTAGTTGGGTTGGGGGTGGAGCAACTGGCAAAAAACACGAGTGCGATCGCAGCACAAAACAGGGGGATAAATTTCTTAGGTAACATAGCGAACATTGAGCGGACTTTTTTACAATCTCACTCCCGCTGAAAAATCACAACCTTTCTGATCACAAGCTCAACCCTATGCATACTTGTGCTTTTGGGGATTCTCTATAATTCTCTTTATTGCTGGGAATTTTGAGGGCGAGCCACAATAATGCCGATGGATTGATCGACATTGGCAACATAGGTGGCTAAATCCGGGGCAATACGCACGCTACCGCCGGGAGAGGCATGGATGAGTCCCTTGGTCTGATCAGACATTTGGTAAACCAGTCCCGTATGGGTGACATCTAACCCTGGAACTGCTGTAGCCACGGCAATAATATCTCCTGGCTGTAGAGACGCTTCAATCCCTCGGATTTGGGCTTGGGGAATATAGTGCAAGGGTAGTGACTGCAACCGAGTCTCTACGACCTGGATGCATTGCCAGTTAGCTGTGCTCTTTAGCTGTGGGTAGCTCTGGCGATGCTGGCTCATAAAGTTGAGCGGTTTGTTGAGAAGAATGCCTCCCAAGGCTGGGGTAATATTCTCGACTAAGCCACGACGCTGGTTATCGGCAATCCAATCGGAAAAATAATGGAGACGACTGCAATAGCCTTGCATGTGTCCTTGGCGATAGCGTTGGGTTTGGACTGCATTGCTAAATACTTGGGGGGAAGGCTCCTCGACGGTGAGGGTACGGGCGATGGCGAGGACGGTTTCTACAAAAAGGACGCAGTCGAACTGGCTGAGAGAAAGGACTAATTCTTCTTGGGGACTTTGATCCAGGAGTCCCCCTGTGTAGGCTGCCCCTTCGAATTTGGCGGCCAGGGTTTGCAGGAGTTGCGGCCAAGCCTGCTGCTGGAGCTGGGGAGCTTGCTGTAGAAGCTGGGTTAGCTGGTTTTGGTCGGCTGAGGGGAATTGGACGGTTGTGGTTTGGGTTGGGAATTCGGATAGTTGGAGGGCGGATTGCGATCTTGTGGGTTGCGATCGCACCGAAGAAACCGGCAGATCAAAGCTAAGGGTGCCCAGCCCGATCAGTAGAAGTTGCCCAAGTTTAGAGGTTGTCCGCTTCATTGATGTAAGGGTAACGAATAATGCCTATGTCTAAGGACAGGATTTATGCCCAAAGGGTGCCCGTCTATTTTAAGGGGATTGCATCCAGGCCCGAGTGCCAAAGGATTGGCAGGCGGTTGCTGCGACTTGGGCGGCCTGGGCTAGGGCCTGGGGGAAATCGCTATGCAAAATAAAGTGGCAAAAGGCTCCATGAAAGATATCTCCTGCACCCAAGGTATCAGCGGGGGTAATCTTTGGGACGGGCACAGTACCTGCGGTGCCCTGCCAATAGAGAATAGGCTGATTGCCTTGGGTGATGGCAATATGACTGGATTTGGGCAGAGTTTGTTTTAAGTAGTCCAGCGTGGCTTGGGTGTTGTGGCAGCCAGGGGGATGGAAATCGGCGGAGCAAATGGCGTAGTTGATGTAGGGCAGAAGGGTCTCTAGACCAGGTTTCCAGCTGCCACCATCTAAGACGATGGGAATGTTAGTGGCTTGTTGGGCGATGGCGAGGCTAACGGGGATTTGATGGCCGTCTATCAGAATAATGTCGGTGGTGGTGATTTTTTCCCATAAATCTTGGGGGATTTGGTGGGGCTGGGCGATTTGGCGCTGGGCATTGAGGGAGATAAGGGCACGTTCTCCTGTGGTTTGGGTGACCACGATGGAAGAGACCGGGGGGGATTGAGTTTGGTCGGGGGTGAGGTCGGTGAGGATGACGGGTTGCCTGAGACTTTCTAGGTCGGCTCGCATCAGTTGGGTAATGGGATGTTGGCCCAGGGCGGTGAGGAGATGGGCGGTATTGTTGAGGTGGGCGAAGGCGGCGGCGGCGTTGGTGGCGGGTCCGCCTGCTGAAATTAAGCTGTCTTGGGCGACTAGTTTTTGGTTGGCTTGGGGTGGACCAGAGGCGAGATAAATCATATCCAGCGTGGATAGTCCGATGAACAATCCTGATTTCTGGCTATCCATAACTTGTATAGGCGATAGGCTTTGCTTAAATACGAGGTAATTGAGATATCTATCTTCTTTGATTTTATTAGGTTCATTGTGGATTCAGATTTTGGATATCAGCGTTGAAAATTTGAGCATGAAGTAATGAGTGTAAAGGTTTAAGATTCTGGAGAAATTCATTCCCAACGGCTTCTGTCCTGTTGAAATCAGTAATCAGCTATGATTTGGGCATGGAGTTTGAGTGGAATGATTCCAAAGCAACGGCCAATCTGAAGAAGCATGGCGTCAGTTTCGAAGAGGCAAAGTCTGTTTTTTACAATGCGCTAGCAATTATTTTTGATGATGAAGCCCACTCAGTGAGCGAAAAACGAGAGATTCTTGTTGGACATTCTAAAAATAACCGATTACTTTTGGTTTTTTTCACTGAACGCCCCCATGCGATTCGCATTATTAGCGCCCGTTTAGCTACCCGGAGGGAGCTTGAAGATTATGAAAGACAAAGCTTTTGAAGAGTCTAATGACATAAATGATGAACTTCAAGCTGAGTATCAATTAGATTATAGAAAGGCTAAACCTAATCGATTTGTAGCCCGTAATGTAGAGCAGCAGCTGAAGGTCGTTGTTTTAGATGATGACGTTGCTCAGGTGTTTAGAACACCCGAGTCGGTTAATAATGTGCTGAGAGCATTAATTGATACGATGCCTCAATCAGTAGAGAACTAAATAACTGGGTTGAGTTATGGGTCTGAATCAATAGGTTTTTGAAATTGGTTCTCGGGCCTATCGTCGTTTTTGCCAGGGGTATAAACCGAAGCCCAAGCCACCTCAGAAAAGTCATTGGGGAACGAAGTTATTGGCAAAACTGAAGCTAAAACGGAAACCCCGTAAGCCATCACCGGGACAAACTCGTTTGCCTTGGGATGATTGGGATGGTGTTGATCCAGAGATTCAAGCGGTGGCAATGAAGTTTGTACTTGCGAATTGCTGGAACCCGGAGGTGGTGAGAACTCGGTATGAACCGAATTTTATCCCGCCATAAGTAAAACAATGGGAGTTGCGAGGTGCCAGGTAAGGAATCGTTGAAAAGGTGGGTTTTATGTTGATCTGAACGTGGAAATGAAATTTAAAAAATGCTTGTAGACTGTCTCGTGCTACAGTCTACAAGCCTTTGTGCGAGAAAATGCCTAAGAAAAGAGATCTTCTTTTTAACGAGAACCCGCCAACAAACCATCTCGGAAATTCTCCGAAGGAAGTTTTTTGGAGGTCGAAGGTGAGTTGTTTGTAGCCTAACCACTCGCTATTTTTGCGCCAACCGACACGATCGCCGAATTTTTCCCAATCATCATTATAGGTTCTAGGGCTACCGCATTCTTCCCAAATTCGCTTCTGGACGCTAAAACCCCATTTGCCTTTGCTGTACTTTACCCATAAACGATCCAGTGTTTGCAAATCCTCACAGAGGAATGTTTTTAGGTCTTTTTCACGAAAGTAGTCTCCTTCTGTTCTCCCCATAATAGTGATCATCAACCGATAGGTTTCTTGATCGGCTTCTTTCCATTGCTGGTTTTGTAGTAATTCCTCCAGTTTTTCGTATTTGGGATCAGCAGTAACTTCTTGAGAGTGATCGGAGATGTCCTTGGCAGGTGTTTCGTGCTGAGCCGTGAGTTTTGTTTGGGCCGACAGGCCGAGTAGGGGGGGTATCCCCTTGATCAGCCTATCCATATCGCGATGAAAATCAGGGTCTCGTCTAATTTGAATCCCATTACGATAGATTAAGCTAGATAAACACTCCGGTAACTGAGAGGAGCTAGGCATCGCTGCCCCACTCACTAGAAGCGGAATCACAGGAATATCTCGATTTAAGGCAGCTTCAATTTCAATTCTGACAAAATCTTGCTGATTATCAAGCCGTTTGTTGCCATTGCCATCGGCACAATTTACCCATTTTGTGCCAATTACAGCCAATAGAATTTGGCATCGACTTACTTCTTCGTTTAGATGCTTGCGAAAGTCCTTGCCTAAGGGAATATCATCCACATCTTTAAATACAGCATCTCCCCCAAACTCCCCAACGAGCCTGTCATAGATTCTTCCTGTCACATCTGGGCTATCTTCTCTGCGATAAGAGATAAAAATAGAACCTTGGCTAGACATAAATTACTTGCAGCTAATCCCAGATTGATAAAAAATACTTTGGTGCTAACGCCTTAGATAGATCAAGGTTCACCCTTATCTTTAGCTAGAGACCCATGCTTTAAGTGTGCAAAAACAATGGAATAAAAACGTATTCTATGTGTCTTCTCAGTATGGCTGAAAGACTGTTTGAAACATTTTAGTTCACGTCTTTTAGATATCTAATCTCACCTCATAATTCAATCTCACGCATTATCCAATCTATCAGCAACTATTCAGATTTTTGTGTGAAATACAGATTATTCAAACAATCGAATGCTGCCTCCATATCGAAAACTAAATCATAGCGGCATAACAGTTGCGCGCTTCCTGAAATAATTCTTCCACCCTCACCATCAGAAAGGATGGCAACCATCACAAACCTGAGTGCTGAAACCAGCAAGCTACTCAACACTACAAAGTAACCAGAACAATTAAGTCTATTTTGGAAAGGTGCCGTATATTCAGCCACAAAAGCTGACAGCGCCATCAAAGGGGAACACAGTTACCAACAAACCAACCGATGAGTCCGTTCTCAATCTTCACCATCCTCTACATGACTGCCTTTCTGCTAGAAATGCAGGAAAAGTGGAAAGCACCAGGCTTTGCCCTCGCCTTTTTAGGCTTAATCACCGTCTTCGTCTGCACCCGAATAACCCGGAGCAAATTTTTTACCTTCCTGGTCCTCTCCACCGCCTACTTCTTAATTTTTCGCTTCCCCGACGTCGCCAACCACGTCAACTTCCTGATCTACCTCAACCTCACTCTGATAGTGGGTATGGTCTACGCCTGGATCAAACAGGCCAGCGCCGACGACTACTACGCCATGATGCGCCCCGCTCTCAGAGCTTCCTTGCTCGGTGTCTATTTCTGGGCCGGATTCCATAAACTCAACACCGACTTTCTCAACCCCCAAGTGTCCTGCTCCAGCATGATGCTGTATCGCATTCTGGATATGCTCCAATCCAATCTCTTGGGCATTCCAGTTATGGTAATTGGGATTGCCCTGGCCCTCTTCGGACTGTGGCAAGGACTCATCCGTCCCAGACTCAAATCCTCAAAACGTCCCAAAATCCTGCTGCTCGCCTTACTCACCTGTGGCGGTATTCTGCTCTATGCCTTCGGATTTGCCTATCAAGATTACGTCCTGCTACCCGACCTAATCTTGCAAGCCAATATCTACTTTGTCCTCGCTTGGGAATTGCTGGGGAGTCTCTTGCTGTTTGTGCCCAGATTGCAGGCCCCGATCCTGTTGCTCTCATGGCTGATGCATGGCTTTATCGCCATGATTGGCTTCGTCGATTTCAGTGCTCTGGCTGGAAGCTTACTCTTTACCTTTATTCCCGATCGCTACCTGCAGCTTTGGCAAGAACAGTCAGAAATCTCTCTGGGGGGAAGAAAGATTCATCGGGTACACCTGTACTTTGGCCTCAACGTTATGGCAGGTGTCTTCTCTGCCCTGTATTACCTCGCCTATTTAGAATTCGATATCAAAGTCACTGCCGGAGCCATCTTCAACCTTGCTTCAGTCATTTTCCTTTGGCCGATTCTCACCCAGCTCTTTACACCTAAAAATCGACCCAATTGGCAAGGACTTTCCGTTCTCAATAGCTCCATGCCCAAATTTATGGCGGTATTTTTAATTGGCCTCTGCTGTTTCGGCCTCATGCCCTACCTAGGACTCCGCACTGCTGGAACCTTCTCCATGTTCAGCAATCTCCGCACGGAAGGGTCTCGCTCCAACCATTTACTGCTGGGTAGTAATCCCCTCAAGCGCTGGGGCTATCAGGAAGATGTGGTCTGGATTCTGAGCTTGCCGCCAGAGGTGGTGGACATGGATCCGAAAAATGCAGAGCTAGAGGGTAGTGCTCTCCCCGTGGTGGAGTTCAAGAAAATGATCTATGACTGGACTCAATCGGGGCAGACCGTACCGGTAGTCTTTGAATATCAGGAGCAAATCTACGACAGCCCCAATATTGTTCAGGATCCTCAATGGCAAACGCCTCGGCGGAATTGGGAGATGTATTGGATGGATTTTCGAGTGATTGAGCCTGAAAATTCTGGTCCTAATTTATGTCGATGGTAGGGAGGGGGTTTTGCTAGATGCGATCGCAATCATCGCTACGATAAAGCTAACAATCGCGACAGCCGTCATCACTAAGGGGGACAAAGCGTCCGGCTGTTTGAAAAAAGCCCCAAATAAGCTAGCAGACAATGCTCCCCCGCTAAAAAACATCCCGGTTCCCAATCCCGCTTTCTGGGCAGGCACCATCGACAGAGCAAAGGGCAAAGTGCCATTATTCACCAAACTCAAACAGGTACCAATGGCTATAGCTACGCCCACCGCTGCCCAGGTCTGGCCGACCCCATTCATCACGACCAACGTTATGGCTAATCCCACTAATCCCAACAGAATGGCTTGACGATTCCCCAGCTTACGGGCAACGTTTCCTGCCGGAATGGCCGTTATCCCCAAGGCAATAAAGATCATGCCCATTGTCAGCCCTACATTTAGGTTGGGAATGGTTTTGAGGATTTTGGGAAACGTCGTCATCAATAACCGAAACCCCAACGAGGTGCCCCATCCCACCGTAAACACCAGGGCTAAATTTCTCATGGATGGACGAGCCCCAACCCCAGAAGGTTGATGGGGCATCTTCACTTCCGTATTGACAGACCGCAAAATAGCCGCAGCCCCTAGCAAAATGAGTGACGCTAGGCCAAAGGCAATCCCCGGTCCTAACTCCAGAATATATTTATTGGCCAAAGGCCCCATTGCCCCCGCAATCGCCCCCATTACGGTTAATACACTGGCTGCTTGCGGTAGACCACTGCCAAAGGCATATCGACTGAGCAAGGACAGAGCTGGACTGCGAAACACTGTCATGGAAATGGCCCAAGCCACGAGTAATATCGGTAAGAGCCAGCGAAAGACCCCCTCGGGCTGACTAAACGTGACCAGCACCGCAGTTGCCATCAGTAGTCCCGATGCCAAAATTACCCCTGCGGCAATAAACGGGAAGCGGCTACCTAGCCAGCGCTGGGCGCGATCGGAGTAGTTCCCCATTAGGGGTTCCATGAGCATTGCCAGGCCGTTTTCCAGCAGTAAGATACCCGTGACAAAGACAGAGGTAAATCCAAACTCACCTAGCAGTTTTCCCAGGTAAAGGTTGTAGATCACCCACATCAATACAATCGCTCCTTGGACTAGGGCCAGGGCAAAGACTTGTACCCACAGAATTCTTTGCTGTTGCAAAATTTGTATTCCCTTCTCTTGCTATGGGGTAAAGTGACTTGAAACCAACGTTCTTATCTGATTAAAAGTTTCTCACTCTATCACCAACCAGATGCTGTATCAGGCTTTTTCTTTTTTTATGGCAGCATAGATGCCCAGTAAGCTTGCCCATTTCATTCCCCTGAAACAAACAGATCAACACCCGATTTAAGTATTGATGCCAAAGTTGTAGAAAAGCTTCAGTTCTCGTCATTCTGCGCTTTTATATCACTCTAGAACTAGCCTTTGAAACTCCTTCAACGTTTGAAAATACCGTTCACCTGCGACTTGCGAGAAATTATTGTGACCGGCCTCTGCAACCCATAAGGATCGTTTGGGTCCAGATGCTGCCTCGAATAACCGTCGGCCCTGTTCAATGGGAATCACCTGATCGTTTTCTCCATGCATCACCAGCACGGGAGCTTTGACTTGCTTTAATCTGTCCAGACTGGTGAACTTATCGAAGGGCAAAATCGGAATCGGCACCACCACTCGAAAGATGGAAGTAAATGTGCTTTCCAAGATCACTCCCGCCACTGGATACTGGGTGGCCAAATACACCGCAGATCCGCCTCCCAGGGAGCGCCCCTTTACTAACAGCCGATTAGGCTTTACCCCCAACTCTTTGGTCAGATAGGCATAGGCTTGCTTTGCATCTTCATAGGCATTGCTTTCACTGGGGTGACCATCACTGGTGCCATAGCCTCTGTAATCGTAGGCAAACACGCTCAGGCCAGATTGCTGAAGCTGTTCTAGCCGGGGCCGGATATCTCCCAAATCTTCTGCATTGCCGTGGATATACAGCAACGTAAAAGTCGCATCGGGATTGGGGAAATAGAGGGCCGAGATCTCTTCCTGGTTGGTGACCGGAAGCTTGATCACCTCATCTGTATCTCGGTAGCTTGGGGACTGAGGCAGGAAAATCATGCTGTCCGCTTTGAAAAAGATATAGAGCGCAAAGCAACCGTAGATAAAGATGGGGGCCAGAATCAGTCTTTGCCAACTGAAAGACCCCAGCAAAATTTGTCGATAGTTTAACTTCACGATCCTTGTGCCTCAGGTCTTTGATGGGGAGAGCTGCGTTCGTTGCTTCTAGTCTAGGCAATTAAGCTATGGTTGAAACGTCAGCAACGCCAGTAAACCTATGAAACTCAGTCGTGAAGAATTAAGCCGTCGCTACGCAGCCGGAGAACGTCGATTTGCCGGAGCCGACTTCACTTCCTTAGACCTCCATCAGCTGGATCTGAGCCAAGCCGATTTTAGCGGTGCCGAGTTTTGTAGCTGTAACCTGAGTGAGGTTAACCTCAGCCAAGCCGATTTGAGTGGGGCTGATTTGAGTGATGCCAATCTCACTAAAAGTGATCTGAATAAAGCCGATTTGAGCGGGGTGGATTTAAGTGAAGCCAACCTGACAGCCGCCAACCTCAAGGATGCCGATCTGAGCGGGGTGGATTTAAGTGAAGCGAATCTAACAGATGCAGACCTTCAAAATGCTGACTTGAGCGGGGTCGATCTGAGTGAATCCAACTTACAAGGGGCCAATTTGCGAGGGGCTGATATCAGTGGTGCCGATGTTACCAATAGCCGCTACTGCCAAACCATCTTTCCCAGCGGCAAGATTCGCAATGACCATTGTTGAATAGCTCTCCCGATTTTTTGAGGCTAGTTTTGCCATCACCTCATTAGATTCGGCGTTGGCAAACCATTCCGAAAAGATCAGTATGCTTTCAGGCTCTTATCATGTCGCTCTTGAATAATGGGTGGGGTGTGAGTTTGCTTTCTCTGAGATGCTGTATCGACGACCGTTTAGGCCTCTTCAATCTTTTCTAATTCTATTTTTCAGTATTACTCTCTTACTGACTGGACTCTCCCTTCCATCCCAAGCAGAGATTACTATTGGCCGCAGCTTCGATACCGCACCGATTGTGTTGGATGGCAAAGTACTGTTTCACATCAGTAAACTTACTGAATTTTCTGCACAAGACCGAGCTAAACAGGCCAACGATAGCTTAGCCCAAGCGATACGGGACTTTGCAGCGGCCCAGGATTCCCCTGCCGTTCCAACTGTGGAGGTGACGCCAGGGCCTTTACCCACCTTACGCTTGGCCGACCGTCACCTATTAACGGTGACTGACCGCGATGTCATGTTGGGTAAGGGAGTGCTTGAGCAGGCGGTTGAGTGGCAAAGCACGATGAATCTAGCGATTGCTAAGGGGCTCAAGGAACGCACCTTGACCTATCGACAAAAAGCGATCTTCAACAGTGGGGTGGCTGTACTGTTAGCCATCCTCCTCCACTGCGGGATTCAATGGATCCGGCTCCGGTGGCGACGGCAGCAGTTGCGAACGATGCAAGATACGAAACGCCCTTTAAAGCTACTGGGATTGACGGGCCTTCAGCTTTTGGTCTGGGGCGGAGCAGGTTATTATGTCTGCGAATTATTCCCCCAGTTCCGTACCCTGCTGTACTTGGTATTACGGAGTTTTGATGAACCGATATTGATCCTGAAAGAGCAGGAACAGGGATACGGCATCGTTGACCTGTTGATTGTGATGGGGTTGATTCTGGGGTTGTGGGTGATTGTGCGGGGGTTGACGCTTCTGCTCAAGGCTAGGATTTTGCCGTTGCTGGGGGTGAATCGGGGATTGCAAGAT
This sequence comes from Acaryochloris marina S15, assembly GCF_018336915.1. Classification (GTDB taxonomy): domain Bacteria; phylum Cyanobacteriota; class Cyanobacteriia; order Thermosynechococcales; family Thermosynechococcaceae; genus Acaryochloris; species Acaryochloris marina_A. Next base: position 1,622,943 of record NZ_CP064923.1, read on the forward strand.
GCGATCGCAATTCTCACCCAATATGTCCTCACCGGGTTGGGGGTCGTCGTTATCCTCCAAGTTTTAGGCGTCGATATCAGTGCCCTGTTAATTGTCGGCAGTGCCCTGGGCTTGGGGATTGGTTTTGGTCTCCAAAATATTGTTAGCAACTTTATTAGTGGTATCATCCTGCTCCTCGATCGTCCCATCGAGGCCGGAGATTTCGTCAAAGTCGGAGATTTAGTCGGCTCCGTCGAGAAAATCGGCACCCGCAGCACCGAACTGCGCACCCAAGATGAAGTGACGATCATCGTTCCCAACTCCCATTTTTTAGAAAAAGAAGTGGTGAATTGGAACCACAGCAGTTCCGTCTCTCGCCTGCATCTGCCCGTGGACGTGGCCTATGGTTGTGATGTCGACCGTGTTCAAACCGCCCTTATTGAATCCGTCAGTCATCATCCAGAAGTTTTGGCTCATCCTCAACCCCAAGTTCAGTTTCTGGGGTTTGGAGAGAGTGCCCTTAACTTTGAAGTCTTGGTGTGGTTTCGCGAACCGCGCCAGCAGTATCGTCTCAAAAGCGATCTGTACTTTCGTGTCGAATCCATGCTGCGCCAGTACGAGATCGAAGTTCCATTTCCCCAGCGGGATTTGCATGTGCGATCACCTCACCTAGAGCAGCTGATCGATTTGCTAGTGCAGCAGCGGACGGAAAATGCCCCTCATTTGTATTATCCAGACTCTGTGCGATCCCAATCTTCCCCCCCACCGATCCTTTCTTCCCCCCCATCTAGTCCTCGATCTATCTCACGGTCCTCTTCTCCAGACATCAACCTGGTAGAACTCGTGGCCCAGATGAAAGGTGACCAGGGACTGAATATTCAAGATCGCCGTCATCGGTTGAATATTTATCCCCGATGTTTTGTGGGCTCAGAAGCGGTTATTTGGCTTATGCGAACCCAACGGGCCACCCGCAAAGAAGCCCTGCGTATTGGTCGGCTACTGATGCGAAAGCGGATTATTCATCACGTTTTGGATGAGCATCCCTTTGATGATGCCTACCTGTTCTATCGCTTCTATGAAGATGAGCAACAAGAATAGTTTGCCAATAATGACCCATTTTTTTCGGATAGCCGTAGAAATATCTAGATTATTTGGCCTGAAATGCTAATCAAAATAGAAGTTCAATAGTTTTACTGATGCCGAATTGACTGCATTTGAAAGAGCATTGTAGCGTCGCGACACCATGATCCGTGCCCCCAGACATCAATGACCCGCAACGAAAAATCCGGCATCTCCTAATCCTTGAGGATTTGGATGGTTTTCGCTTAGTGCCTTTGGAGGAATCTTCCTATTTTCTAGGCCGCGACGTAACCAATTCTATTGTCGTCCGCTCCCAAGGGATTTCTCGTCAGCATGCCTTGTTTTTACGAGTGACTAATGCAGATCCCAATAGCTATGGATTTATGCTCATTGATGGCAACTTACAGGGAGAGGCCAGCACGAATGGCACCTCTGTAAATGGCGAGAAATGTGCGTCTACCAAGCTCAATCATGGAGATCGGATTGTATTTGGCCGCCAAATGAAGGCCAAATATCTAGTTTTAGGGGCATTGACCGATCTCGAATTTGGAGATTTCTGTAAAAACTTTGATTTTGAGGAAGCCGTTACCCGAGATATTAATCCTCGGGAAACCTTTGTACATGAAGGGGACGACCCTCCTAGTTTCGGAGCAACCTCTTTGGTTCGCTTAGCCTCTTTTCCCGAAATTTTGCCCAGCCCCATGTTTGAAGTCAACCTCAAAGGAGAGTTGACCTATATCAACCCCGCTGCCCATAATGCCTTTCCCAGCCTGCAAATGCTGGGTGTAGATCATCCAACCGTTCATGGGTTAATTTCCTTAACGCAATCTTCTAAACAAAAAATTCTCAGCCGGGAAGTAACGGTTGATCAGCAGGTCTATGAACAGTCCATTCACTTTATTTCTGAGAATGGTCTAATTCGCTGTTGCTTATCCGACATCACTGAGCGCAAAAAAGTCGAGGCGGAATTATTCAAGCGTGATCGGTTACTGCAAAGCGTTGCCGAAGCCACAACCCACCTGTTAGCCAACGCCAGTTATGAAGAAGCGATTGATGCGGCATTAGCCCGATTTGGCACCACCGCCGGGGTGGATCGCATCTGTATTAGCGAGAATCATGTGCATGCGGAGACCCATCGGCTAGCCACCAGCATTCGCTATGAATGGACAGGCCCTCAGATTGCTTCGATTCGCCACTTTGAACATCGCCAAAACCAGCTCTATAGCAATCCTCATCTGCAGCGATGGTACACCACCTTAGCAGGGGGTGCTGCTATTAGCGGGGTCACCCAAGGCTTCTCGACCGCTGAGCAAACGATGCTTTCCCAAGAGAATGTTCAATCTATTCTGGCGGTTCCCATTATTGTCAAAAATAACTTTTGGGGGTTTGTGGAACTCCATGACTGTAATGACAATTACCACTGGTCCGACCAGGAAGAGGCCATTCTACGGACGATGGCAACTAGTGTGAGTGCTGCCTTAGAACGACAAGATAAAGATGAGATTATTCATCAGCAGGCCTTTCATGATGCCCTGACGGGACTGCCTAACCGAGTGCTGTTTGCGGAGCGTTTGGATCAAGCGCTGACGGAAGCCCGTCGCAATCAAGACAATCTGGCAGTCATGTTTATGGATTTGGATAAGTTCAAAACCATCAATGACACCTTGGGCCATTCTGTAGGGGATGAACTGCTAAAAGAAGTCGCCAATCGTTTGCAACATTGCTTACGGGGCGGAGATACGGTCGCCCGTTGGGGAGGCGATGAGTTTACCCTATTACTGGCGAGTGTCAGAACAGTTGCCGATGCGACGAGGACGGCTCAACGAATTCTAGATGCCTTCCAAGAAGTGGTGAAAATTGATCATCATGAAATCTATATCAATGCCAGTATCGGTATTGCTTGCTTCCCGGATGACGGTCAGGAAGCAGAAGTTCTCCTGCAAAATGCCGACGTTGCCTTATATCAATGTAAGGAGCAAGGACGGGGAATTTTCCAAGTTTATGATGTTGATATGAACTCGGAAGCCACGGAGTTATTTGCCCTGCAAAATGACCTCCGTCATGCTTTAGAACGTCAAGAATTTATGTTGTACTATCAACCCCAAATCAATTTGCAGTCAGGGGAAATTACAGGTTTAGAAGCGCTGATTCGGTGGCAACATCCTGAACAAGGTCTGATTTCTCCGGCTACATTTATCCCGCTTGCCGAAGAGTCGGATCTAATCGTGCAAATTGGCAAATGGGTGTTAGAAGTGGCCTGCAAACAAATCGTGGAATGGCGACAGATCACCGGTATGCCGTTGACCATTTCCGTCAATTTATCGGCCCGGCAATTTTATGACCCCACCTTGGTGGAAACGATTTCGCAAGTGTTATGGAAAACCAGACTCGATCCGAAGTATTTGGAATTGGAAATTACCGAAACCATTGCTATTAAGAATATCTCTCTAGCCCAAGAAGTGCTGAAACAGCTTCAAGGGATGGGGATTAAGATTGCCATGGATGATTTTGGTACGGGTTTTTCATCTCTCAACTATCTCACTCAGCTCCCCTTAGATACCCTCAAAATTGATCAATCTTTTATCAAACGGTTGACCTCTGATGCCAAAGAATTAGAGGTGATCAATGCTGTGCTTTCCCTGGGGCGGGGACTGCATTTAAGCGTGGTGGCAGAAGGCGTTGACACCCCTGAACAGTTGGAGTTGTTAAAAGCTTTGAAATGTGAAACAGTGCAGGGATTCTTGATCAGTCCGCCTCTCCCTGTTCTGGAAGCTACTAGCAAGCTACAGGCTAAAAGCTTGCCATATCAAACGGTAGAACAGGACATCAAGCAGACCTTGCCCCAACCAGCTTTGCTGGTGAATTGATTCATCGCTTTTAGAGGGCTTGCCCACACCATGCGAATTCTAGAAACCGAACGGCTGCGGCTGCGACAATTTTGCGCTGGGGATTTAGAGGCCTATGCTGCCATGCTGGCAGATCCTGAGGTCGTGGCTTATATCGGGTCTGGAGAAACCTTATCTCGGACCCAAGCCTGGAAGAACATGGCTATGGTGCTGGGGCATTGGTCTATCCGAGGCTATGGCTTATGGGCAGTGGAAGAAAAAGCCACCCAAACCCTGATGGGTCGGGTGGGCCTCTACTATCCCGAGGGCTGGCCGGGGTTAGAGGTGGGCTGGATGTTGGCGCGATCCTACTGGGGATACGGCTATGCCCTAGAAAGTGCGAAGGCGGCTGTAGATGTGGCTTTTAACCAGTTGCAGTGCCCGAAACTCATTAGCTTGATTCATCCCGAGAATGTAAGGTCGCAACGGGTCGCCCAACGCTTGGGCAGCCAGAAAACGACAACCCTCACCCTTAACGACCTGCCGATTTGGCAATATGAGCTGTCTCCATCTGCGGTAAACGGATCTCAAGATCTCCATTGATCATTACAATGGGGGCAATATCGCTGCAACGTCTATGGGTGATTCTGTTCCAGTTGTATCCACCTCAGGCCTCCCCGATTGGGTGAGGCTGCAACAAGCCCTCTCTGTGGAAGCCGATCGCGGATTCTGTGACCTAGAAGGTAAGCAATTTCGCTTTAGTCAGTTTCTTCAGCAGAGTTTGGCCAGTTCGGTCCCGCCCCATTCCGAGTCCACTGTGCAAGAGCGGTGGCAGTCCACGGCCCAGAAGTTTAGCGGTTATGCAGAACTGACCCTCAACCAACGTCAGCACTTGGTGGCTGAAACCCGACGCCTCCTCTATTCCACCCAGAAGGATTATCGTCAGGCTACCGACCCACCCCCTAAACCTCGAAAGCCTGCCACCCAAAAGCTCAAGGCTACGCCCCAGAAGCTATCCCTGGATCTGCCCATTCTGTCTTTGTCAGGAATTGGCCCTAAGAGTGCTCAGAAGCTGGAGAAGCTGGGACTCTATAGTGTGCGTGATTTACTGTTCTACTATCCCCGCGACCATATTGACTATGCCCGACAGGTGTCGATTCGTGATCTAGAAGAAGGGGCAACGGTCACCCTGGTAGCGACGGTGCGGCGGGTCAATTGCTTTAGCAGTCCCCGCAATCCCAAGCTGACTATTTTTGAGCTGGTGGTTAAGGATGCCTCGGGCCAGTTAAAACTCAGTCGATTCTACGCCGGTAATCGCTTTCGCAGTCGGGGTTGGCAAGAGCAACAAAAGCGTCTTTACCCTCCGGGAGCCGTTGTAGCGGCCTCTGGTTTGGTCAAGAGCAGCAAGTATGGCATCACCCTAGATAATCCTGACCTAGAGGTTCTGAACCATTCTGGGGACAAAATTGAGTCCATGGTGATTGGTCGGGTGGTGCCCATCTATGCCCTGACGGAAGGGGTAACACCTGATCTGGTGCGTCGAGCAGTGGTGGCGGCCTTACCCGCGGCTAAAAGCCTTCGCGATCCATTGCCTGAGGGCCTGAAGCAGCAAAATAATTTGACGGATTTGCCAAGTGCGATCGCAAATGTGCATTTCCCCCCGGATAGTGATGCCTTAGATCGAGCCCGTCGTCGCTTGATCTTCGATGAATTCTTTTACTTGCAGCTAGGGATGCTGGTCCGCCGAGAACAGCAGCGCCAAACCCAAGAGAGTGTCCCCCTGAGCATCCACGGAGAGTTACTGGAGCAGTTTTATGAGGTGTTGCCCTTTACCCTCACAGGGGCTCAACAGCGGGTGGTCCAGGATATTCTGGCAGACTTGCAATCCACTAAGCCCATGAACCGTCTGATCCAGGGGGATGTCGGGTCAGGTAAAACTGTGGTGGCAGTGATTGCCCTGTTGTCAGCCATTCAATCCGGGTATCAAACCGCCCTGATGGCCCCGACGGAAGTCTTGGCTGAGCAGCATTATCACAAGCTAGTGGAATGGTTTAATCAGCTACATTTACCCGTCGATTTATTAACGGGGTCCACCAAAGCTGCTAAACGTAGGCAAATTTCTGAACAGCTTACAACAGGAGAGCTGCCCCTGCTGGTCGGCACTCACGCCTTAATTCAAGACAATGTTGAATTTGATCGCTTGGGTTTAGCCGTGATTGATGAGCAACATCGCTTTGGCGTCCAGCAGCGGGCATTGCTCCAACAAAAAGGCCAGCATCCCCATGTGCTCACCATGACCGCCACCCCCATCCCGCGTACCCTAGCGTTGACTTTGCATGGTGATCTGGATGTCAGTCAGATTGATGAGCTACCGCCGGGACGACAGGCCATTAAAACCACCATGTTGACCGCCCGTGATCGGGCCCATGCTTACGACCTGATGCGACGGGAAATCGCCCAGGGACGACAAATTTATATTGTCCTGCCCCTAGTAGAGGAGTCCGAAAAGCTAGATTTACGCTCGGCTGTGCAAGAGCATGATCGCCTCCAGAACACTATTTTTCCCAACTTCCAGGTGGGGCTGCTGCACGGACGGCTGACCTCTGCGGAAAAAGAAGCGGTCATTTCCCAGTTTCGCGACCAAACGCTGCAGATTATCGTTTCGACCACCGTGGTGGAAGTGGGGGTCGACATTCCCAACGCCACAGTGATGTTGATTGAACATGCCGATCGGTTTGGCTTATCCCAACTCCATCAGCTGCGGGGCCGAGTCGGTCGAGGGGCCCATCAGTCCTATTGTTTGCTGATGAACAGTTCGAAAACGGAAACAGCCCGCCAGCGTTTAGCGGTGTTGGAACAGTCCCAAGATGGCTTTTTTATTGCTGAAATGGACCTGCGCTTTCGGGGGCCAGGAGAAGTTTTAGGCACCCGCCAATCGGGGCTGCCCGACCTAGCCCTAGCCAGCTTAGTGGATGATCAAGAGACTCTAGAATTAGCCCGTCAAGCGGCTGAAAAAGTCTTGGAAAAAGACAGCACTTTAGCCCCTTGGCCCCTGATGCAATCTGAATTAAATCTTCGCTACCAAAAACTCATGGGCGGTGCAATTTTTACATAGATTTGCAACAATCCAAATTTATAGGTATCATTAGTTATTATCATGTGTGTGCTCCGGGGATCCGCGACTTTAGACTCCGTAATTGTCGTTCCCGGGGCAATTTATTTTTAAATCGACTGACAGAGCGTCTCCCCTTCACGGAACAGGCATGCTCTCTCTTAGAATAGCGAAACCCTCTCCAGTGCTGATACAGCAAGGATTGTGTGGCCGGATCCCTAAAAAGACGAAGGATCGAAACAACCCATTCAAAACTCTTTGAACCTTTCTAGGACAGGGCCAGTCTAAGCAGTAGCGTTACACAATTGACTTATGACTAAAAAATCCCTTGTTTTAGCTGCTTTTCTAGTACTGGGTTCCACTGGAATTGCGATCCCGGCTAATGCTAAACCGATTATTCGTAAAGGTCCCAAAAGAACCTTAGTTCATAGCCCTAAGCGCACCTTTTACAGCGGTCCCAAACGGACATTTTATAGTGGCCCGAAGCGAACTTTTTACGATGGTCCGAAGCGAACCGTTTTTAATGGCCCCAAGGTAACGGTAGTGAAGGGACCCAATAAAACGATTGTCAAACCCCATCGTTAATCACCGAATTGGGTGTGGATAAATTTCCCCTGAACTGATCAGAAAAAGCTTGGCCAAGCCTTTATATTTCCCCTTTAATGACGTTAGGAATATCCAGTGGATCCAAATCCTCCCTCTCCTCTTTGGGTGGAGCTTAATTCAGATACTTCTTCAATCTCGACTCGCAAAATAGGTGCAATCACCATTTGGGCAATTTTCATCCCTTCAACTACCTGAAAGACTTCTTGGCTGTGGTTAATTAAAATCACGCCAATTTCACCGCGATACCCCGCATCAATGGTTCCCGGTGAATTCAATACCGTAATGGAATGCTTGAGGGCTAACCCACTGCGCGGGCGCACCTGGGCTTCCGTTCCTTGGGGTAACTCGATGGCAATCCCGGTGGGAATGAGTACAGATGCACCCGGCGAAATTTGCTGGGCTTGGATGGCAAATAGATCTAGTCCTGCATCATCAGTGTGACTATAGCAAGGCACTTGGGCTGCTTCGTTTAGCTTGATAATTTTGATTTTCATCATTTTTGGCATATTAGCTTACAGCCTTTGTCCTTAATCCAAACTCTGCAATGCTTATAGGGGAAATAGTAAAACAACACTCTGGATCTGGATGAAACGGCTTCGCCTCACTGGCGTGAACAGATCAAAAAATAAAGTAATGGTCATGATATCCGAATGCCCAGTGCAAGCGCTGGTTAAAGCTGAAATTAGCTACAACTAAACCGTTGGCTGAATGGTTAGCTTGAATCCGAGGGCTTTAGTAACTTTTGCGACTATCGCAAAAGTGGGGTTGCCATCAACTGATAGCGCTTTATACAGCCCTTCTCTGCTCAAACCTGTTTCTCGGGAGAGTTGACTCATATTTTTAGCCCTAGCGACAACTCCTAGAGCATGAATAATTAAAGCAGGATCATCTTCTGCTTCTTCAACACATGCCTCTAGGTATAGCTGAATATCTTCGTCTGTTTTGAGATGCGCGGCTGAATCCCAGCGAGTTGTGCTTATGGACATCATTCAATCCTCCAACGGTTTAGCAATTTCCTTGGCCCTTTTAATGTCAGCATTTTGGGAGCTTTTATCGCCACCAGACAGCAATATGACAACAACTGAACCACGTTGTACAAAGTAAACTCTGTAACCCGGACCATAATGAATGCGAAGCTCGCTAACCCCGGCAACATCGCCGAAGTTGCCAATCTCGATACGGTCAATACGTGCTTGCACACGTGCTTTAGCTTTGCGGTCTCGCAGTTTATTGAACCAATTGGCGGTCTATGATGTCCCCAATAACAATCCCATCACAATTTTCAGGTGTGGCATTTTTATGTGCACCAAAAACAAGTTTTAAATTTAGTCGGTGAACAACATCCCATTTTAATGACTAAGTTTAGTTTCAGCTAAAGGTGATCAACTTCAACGATTTATTTGGTTGAGATAACCTCAAATAAAGTTGAGGTACAGACTAATTCAACACGACCGAAGTTACCGCAGAGAATGTGTGTAGTCGGTTCACGATGGTGGTAGCTATCGATGCATCCGTAATCAACTGAACCATCTTGATCCTTCGTAGGAACAATGTCCTCCTTTTGCTTGAGGCCTGATATTTTTCTAACCCCAGCAAAGACTAGCCTAGCCTTTTTGTAGCAAGTGTATTCATTTGGCTTGGGTGTCTCATATGCGACGTTCTCAGGCCAAAGGCTTGCTTCTAAATCGAATATAAGGGAGTCTCCCTGGTACCGCCAATCTAATACAAAACTATCAGTGAGATCTACTCCGTAAAGGCTTGATTTTAAGTCCATTATGTGAAACCTAATGACTCTCATCAGTGGGCAGCGGCCTGCTGCCCGCTGATGAGAGTCTTCATCATTAACCGGATTAGCGGTTCAGATGAATGGCATTGTTATCGCTTATTTTCAATCAACGGAAAGTTCCATCTCTCTGGAAGCTTAGCATCACAAAGTTGGCAATAGAACCACGCATCTTTGACGATGTTGCATGCGTTGCAGTTAGGGCATAGTCGAAACACAATGACGTCTGTGAATCGACCGGGATGTTTAATACCAATGCGATTCAGTACTGATTCAACTACCCACCAAGACTCAGGTTCAGGACAAAATCCTGTGGATTGATTTGAGATTGTAGCTATTTCATGGTTCTGGTCAATCGTTATTTCACCTGCTGAAAGAACAGGACCACCAGCAGCGCAAGCAATATGTTCCGATCTCCGAGTTGCTAGACGCAGAGTTTCATTGACGCCGATTGTAAAGGTTGCGATCCAACTGCCCTCTTGTGTTTTTTCGGTCGCAGTGGACGTGAGCCAATGACAAAGGTCATCTGCACAGAGGATTGATGTTCCAGCTGGTTGAGTTCGGGCAATATCGTGAATCTCTGCTGGGCCGACGTACTGATATTCGCGATGTAGCATTGCCGTTTGTCCAGCGGGATAACTAAGGTTAAACGGCAGCGTAATGCATGACACCTCAATCCAATATATTTAATGTCAATTGCCGAATAATACCCTCTTCATGCAGATTATATTTTGAGAGTTTGATCCCCCCTAAATGGGCTATAAAAGCGACATATTGTTGGATAAACCTCTATCAGGACCAAAAACTTGGACAACTGTAATGTCTCTAATTCGCGTATACTCTAATCGCTCTGAGCAACTAGAACAAAGGGTTGCACAATCAACGTGGTGAATTTTGTCTCTGGTTGAGTATTCCAGTCGCTCAACTGTTGAGCCGAGGGCTTGTAAATCAGACTTTCGCTGATCCAATGATGGACAGATTGGGTATTGTCATTTGCGATCGCAGCCCCCACATCCAGCAAATCTAAATGAGGCGTCACCACAATAATGGCATCCCGTTGAGAATGGGGAATCAGATCCTTCCATTCAATATCCGCAATGTCTTCAGCGAGTTTGTCTTTGATATCTTGCATAGTTAGTCAGTGGTTCAGGTGGATCCATCATCTCAGGTCAAGCTAAGTTTGGAAAATCCTGATGCTAGCCCTGAGATTATTTTCCTTAAACCTAGCAAAAGGTTAATCAGTATACGATAAAAGAGCCGTTGACTTGGACGCTGTATGAGCAATTCTCGACCCTATGACGTTGTTCTCTACGGAGCGAGTGGGTTTACTGGGCGGCAAACGGTTGAATATTTTGCCGAGCATGCGGGTGAGCAAATCCGATGGGCGATCGCAGGTCGGAATCGCCAAAAACTTGAGCAGGTCAAAGCCGACTGTGCTTCTGCTGCGGATGTCTTAGTAGCCGATAGCCAGGACCAGGAAGGACTGGATACCATTGCCGAACAGGCCCACGTCATTCTCAATACTGCCGGTCCCTTCGCCTTATATGGGGATTTGTTGGTGGATGCCTGTGTCCGTAAGCAAACCCACTACGTCGATATCACTGGCGAAACCCCCTGGGTCAAATCACTCATCCAGCGCTACCATGCCAAAGCCTCAGCGGACGGCACCCGCATTATTCCCTTCTGTGGTTTTGATTCAGTACCATCAGACCTGGGTACCTACCTAGTGGTGCGGTTTATGCAGCAGGAATTGGGCGTCTCTTGTCGGCAAGTTAAAGCTTGCTTCAAAGCTGCAGGCGGCTTTAATGGCGGCACCTTGGCTTCTGCCATCAACTTGATGCAGTCAGGAGAGTCTTCCCAGATGGCGGATCCCTATTTACTCAATCCCCCGGAAGAGTCCCCCCTCGATATTGCACCCCTGAGCCAAGATCCCAAGGGACCGCAGTATGACTCAGACTTGCAGGTCTGGACGGCACCTTTTTTCATGGGACCTGTGAATACTCGCGTGGTCAGACGCAGTAGCGCCCTCTTTGATCAATGGCAAGAGTCCTATGGTGCCCATTTTGCCTATCAAGAATATCTGAAATTTGATGGACCGTTAGCTGCCCTCGGTACCACTTTGGCAACGGGGGTATTTGGATTGGCCTTAAGTCAAGGGTGGGCTAGATCATTGCTACAGTCTCGACTGCCTCAACCGGGCAGCGGTCCTTCTACTCAGGTGATGGATGAAGGATGGTTCCGTTGTGAATTGATAGGGCAGGCCAGTAATGGCCAACAGGTGCGGTGCCTGATTCACAATCAAGGCGATCCAGGTAATCGCTCGACGGTGAAGTTTTTATGCGAGTCGGCCTTATGTTTGGCGACTCAGGCTGATCAGTTGCCGGGTAAGCAACGCGGTGGTGTGTTGACTCCAGCGACTGGATTAGGCGATGTGCTGGCCGATCGCTTACGCCAGGCAGGGACCACGATTGAGCTTACAGTTGTCTAGAGAGGCCAGCGAGCTAACGGATGGTTTGGAACCTACCACATTATCTTCAGTAAGGAGCTATTTCACCGTGGCCCGGAAACGAATGGCACCATAAGAAGTGGTGGGAGAGCCTGTGCTGATGGCGTGGGGCAGATTCCCCAGATTGATGACAACTGCGCCGTTATCTTCGGTTTGGGCTGCTGTACCGTTACAAGCGGCGGGTAGTGCAGAACCAGGTGGAAAGAACTGAGCAATGTCACCGTCTGCATCGTTGGTATAGGAGAACGTATTACCGTCATACTCCACCACCATGCCTCGATTAGCTCCTACACCACCGCTAGGTCCGGGGGGGACGGAGTTAAAGGCATCTGGGACATAAGTTTGGAAGTCGGGCACTTTGTCACAGAGTTGAACATCAGCAGCATCTATATTTCCGGTTGAGAGGAAGTAAATGGTGTATTCAACTTCATCACCCGGCCGAGTCCGACCGCCATCTGTGCCACCAATCAAGAAAGTACTGCTCGCTTTACCGGTGGTATTGGGCCACTTGTCCGTATCGGGTGGTGTTGCAGCTTCGATAGTGTTGTCGTCATAAACATAAGCTTCTTCCTGCTTATAGGCCGCTAAATTGTCGCCAGCGACACTAGTTGTGCCGCCGTTGACCTTAGTGATCCGCTTAACCAGCAGCAAGTTGGGGTCATAGGGAGGAATACATGGCGGCAAAGTGAACTCTACGGTATCAATAAAGTTTCCAGCTCTGATGTTGCCGGTGGCGGTAGAGACCGCTCTTAATTCAACCCGGGTGACGTACTGCCCCGCCGGAACGGTGTAGGTGCCATTGTAGAGTTTCCATCCTTCGTTGGGGTCGTTGACATCATTGCCAGACGTGAATGTTCCTTGACTGACGGTAGCGCCAGGAGGGCCAAGGCGAAACTCCATGGTATCGTTGCCCGTTCGACCCCGGTGAGCAAACTGCCAGCCCATCGCCGCCCCCGGTGTGGTCACCACATCCTGAAATAGAGCACCATCTTCTTCGGCGTTGATTTCAGCATGTTGTCCCCCTTCAAAGGCATCAAAGGGAACTTGCCCTCCGCCATGTTGGGATTGCCATATTTCTATATCATCCAGCGGTGTAGGTGTAGTCGTACCTTCAAAGTTCCAGCCGGGTACATCGGTCTCGTTGTATTGGCGAGCTAAGGTGGGAGCACTGCCAAAGGATAGAACTGAGGAGGGTGAACCCTGGGCAATATCTAATAGCTCAAATTCTCCATCGACTAGGCCCGTCACGGCGCAGGCGTTGATATCTGTGACGGGAGAAGCAATATTGACTTCGTAATCTTCAACTTCTCCATCTGTGGCGGATCCGTCCGGTCCTAGGCCAGTTTGGCTGCCGAAACGGAAGCGAGCATAGGTTGGACCATGCAAGAGCGTTATATCTGGAATAAAGGAAAGGCTATTATTGCCTGCACTTAAGTTTTCATCATCAAAGATCTGCTCACCTGGATCATCAAAGTCACCATCTTGGTTATAGTCAATCCAAGCATTGAGGATGCCAGCTTCGGAGGCGTTAACATCAACGGTGTTGCTAATCCCTGCCTGTACGACATGAATGGTATCGGGGAAGCTAAGAGACGGGCTAAAGGTGACTCCATCTTCATCATCGGTACCGTCGCCATCGTCGCCGTCGGCCCCAGCCCCGGCGTCTCCACCGAGCTGAGTATCCGCTTCGCTATCAGGAGCCGCACTGCCTAGATAAAGCGCGGGCGATATAGTGTGGCTAGCATCGCCGTAGGAATCAGGGGCATCACCATAGTCACTAGGTTGAAGATTAATCCCGAAATTAACTCCGCTGACATCAACTGAGTTAACGGTTATGGGGGTAGCACCATTGACGGTACCGTCTCCGGAGGATGCTGTTCCTTCTCCCGTATTAACCCAACCGGCAGGAAGACTAGCTGCAGGGGCCGTATTCCCTTGTACACCAGCCGTAGTACTAAGCGATACCGTGTATTGACCGGCCCCAATTGCCTGAAAAGAATAAATACCATTCGATGCAACCGTGGTAGAAGCAACAACATTGCCACTACTATCTACCAAATTTGCAAATAGTCCACCCGCATTGGTGCCTGTCCCATTGATTAAGCTATCCGTTAATCCATTGGTATCATCAAAAACTGTTCCCGAAATTGTTACAGGTTCAGCAACAGACACTCCTCCGAAGAAAAATCTGTCACCCGAATAGGTGGTTGGACTTGACCAAGGACCTGGCTGAGAGTCTCCTCTGACATAAACTCTAAAGGTAAGGGACGTAATATTAGTGCCCGTGAACAGGACACTACCACAAGCAGCCCCTGTAGAGCAGGATGAAGTTATGGTAGCCGCAGTGTTTGATATTGTGTTGCCCGTAACGTCAAAAAAAGCAGACCCAGATAATCTACTGGCGGTAATACCTGGGGTGGCTAGTTCGAATTCGGCTGTATGTCCATGAGCTAATCCGCCTACAACGCTTGTCCCACCCAAAGCACTTATCTGGATTACTGGATTTGAAACAGGTCGATTAAACGTTACAGTGATGTCCCCATAGTAATATCTACCATTTGTGGATAGATCAGCGATACGCAAGGGCTCTACCGTTGCAAATAGGTCAAAGGCATAGTTGTCAACTACCGATATTCCTGTCCCTGGCGTGCTATTGGGGCTTGAAGTGAACATGGAATCGACAGGTGCGCCAAGAGCATTCATCGAACTGAAGACAGACCTTGAGGCCGGCGTAGTACCTGTAGTATTAATCGATGATCCAAATGCTAATCCGTCTGTATATTGCTGATTCGAGAGAGAAACCGTTATGGAAATATTTGGTGTATAGGGTACAAAAGTATTTCCTGTCGTGTTCTCTTGAAGAGTTGCTGTGTGCGGTCCTGCACTGGGGCCATTGGGGGGACTCGTGTAACTGCCTACCGAGAATTCTAAATCTCCTGCCAATGCAAATGATGGAAAGATTGTGTCAACAATTAAAAAATTGAGCGATATGCTTCCTGCAAGTAGAGGAAGCATCCATAATTTTTGACCCTCAGTCCCTAGTTTTCTTTTAGTCGACACTAGAGAAATTTCAGACTGCTTACAGCGAGGAGAAAGCAGTCTTGCTAATTGGTCGAATAATTGCATGGTCAAAACTCAAAAATAATAGGAATTTGGTTGGCTGCTGATTAAGTATTGGTCAGCAACAGGGTTGAAATTCTTTGTCCTAACAGGGCGTTAAAGAATATGGAGAGAGATACCCAAAATGTTGATTAAATATATTTTTGGCAACAGTTTTTTTAGTTGAAGGCCCAGGTGTTTTCAGCAGTAGTTGATTTTGTAGAGCTGAATGATCTGCTGTTTTACTCGCTGGACTAGGAATACTTCTGCCAGTGGAAGTGTTCCTAGTCCAGTACAGTCTGGCCCAGAAAATTTGAAATCTAGGGTTATCTGCGGGAAAATTATAGGCCGCGGAGGAAGAGGTGAAGGCAGTGGCATCACTATCTATATAATCTATCCAGTCAGCATTATTTGTGAGGAGTTTGTTGGTGCCAGTAGTTGTAGTTGTTTGAGCACTATTGCAAGAACCTGTTCGGATTCCTAATGTCATTGAACAGGTGATGATGGGGTTCCCAAACATTGTGGTTTTCCCCCGAAGCTGAAAAGGATTACGAGTAGCGAAGGGGCTTTGATCTTGCACAATAATGGGTGGCAATGCTAAAGACATGGTAGCTGCTGTTACAAAAAAGCTCGATAACAAAGCTTGAGGTCGATGCTGTTTTCTTGGTTGCTTTCTTACACAGAATACTTTTAGGAAAGGGAAATAGGAGAACATATTTTTTCTGGGTATAGGATAAAGCGATAACCCAAAAGCTACCGACTGGTTGCTTTACGTTGCTATTTGCGCAATAGCAACGTAAAGCATACCTAAAATTATTTCTGGTAAAAAAGTGTCTCTAACAGGATGGGTCAAGCACAAGCAAAATCGATCATTGATTTCCATGTTTAGTCAATAGGAATAGACTCAATTACTTTGCCCGTACTGTCATGCAAGAAGATTCTAAATCCTGTCATAAATCTATCAAGATTGGCATTCATTCCCTTGCTGTAGCTTGGCATAATGGTTAAACAAAGAGAACGCCATTCATCAGTCAAAGCAAAGGATTGAACTGAATGTGAAAAAGTTTTCTTTTTTTCTGCATGTCTATGAAAACTTATTCTTATGAATATCTTTTTCGATAAAAAATAACTAAATATAATGATGGGCAAAAGCCCCGATAGTATTGTCTTTGCTTTGATCTGCTAGTTTGTTTTTACAGTAATTTTTACTTTGATAACTTCTTTAATTATTAATCTATTTCAATAATTAGATATTGATTTTAATTCGATGCGTTGTAGTCACTATTGATGCGCCATCTACAGCTAGGTAGAAAACTTCTTCCTCATTAGATCTTTTAGATGGCGAATTGCTAACCCTAGGATTTTTGATGGGTTCAAGGTAAAAAGACTACCGCGAGATTTTAATTTATCTAGTTAGGAAAAATTTCTTTGGATGCGCACAATCATAAGTATCATCCAGCTCTTTTAGATTTATCTTTTTCGGTAGGAATCCTTGCCAAAGGACTTAAAGCTTGGTGTAGGGTCAGTCCTGGTTCTGGGAATACTATTGAAGCGAAATCGGAATATATCCTTCTTTACTCCGAATTTCGCAGGTGCAAGTGTCAGATTGACGGGAAAAACAGGGGGAGTTGGACGGATGGTTCAAAATTGCCCTTCTGTACAAGAGACTCCATCCAAGGAGCTTTCTCCACCGGTGGATGACGGTAAACCTCTGAACCAAATATTTTTAATTCCATGATGAAACGCATTCGTTTCCCGAAGATAACTTTTGCCCGCTGGCAAGCTTGGCTGCACGGAATCAACCGTTCGACCAAAAGAGGACTGATCTTGGCCTTCAGCACATTCTTATGTGCTTTAATGGCTCACTTCGGTCTATTCCATGAGCCAGCAGTCGCGGCACCCAATGCCGACTTAGCCCTGTTGAATGCATTTGTCCCCACAGAGAGTCCTCCAGGCGTTCCCGTCATCTATCGTTTAACGTTCAACAACAACACCAGTAACCCCGTTAACATCACCAGCCTCAACCATACGTTGCCTGCTGCGCCGGGGAACTTGGTGTTCGATGCGGCAGCAACCACCAATACCTGTGGCAGTACGGTCAATATCACGACCGGTAGTGCAGGCGGAGGGCCAGGGTCATTTGCCATTACGGGGGGAGCTATTCCCGTTGGTGCCCCTGGATGTATTATCGAAATTCCAGTTAGGGGCTTTAATGCTGGCAACCATAACGACACCATCCCCGCAGGTGCATTATTTACAGCAGACGGTGAGAATCCCGATCCCACCGCAGCAACCTTACAAGTGGATGGTTCATCGCCTGCAACCCTTAATAAATCATTTTCTCCCAACACCATTCCTGGAGATGGCCGCTCGATTGTCACCATCCGCATCAATAACCCCAATGAATATGACCTGACGGGGACAACGGCAACGCCAACCCTAACGGATGATTTGCCCAGCAGCCCCTTTCAGCTCACAGTCGATACTCGTCCAGGAGCCCCTACTCCCACTACGAACTGTACTGGGGGAACGGTCAATATTAAGCCAGGGGGCACTGGTATTGAATTGATCGGTGGCACCCTTCCCAATGAAAGTTTTTGTACCGTTACCTTTCCGGTGACTCAACCTAATGGTGGGACCTATTCCAACAACATTCCTTCCGGTTCTCTCAGCACAGAGAATCTGGTTAGCAACAGTAACTCCCCTAGCGCAAATTTGAATGTGCAGACCGAAATCTCTATAGCCAAGGTTTTTGGGGCTGGCGGGCGGGATGAAGGGGAAACCACCAGTTTAGCCATTACGATTACCAATGGCGGTGGACCCCTTACGAATGCCACCCTAACGGATGCTTTACCTGCCCCGATTGTGGTGGCAGATGTCCCCAATGCGACGACAACTTGTACCCCTAATGGTTCCGAAGCACTCACTGTCACGCCAGGGGCATCCAGTATTACCCTCAATAGTGCTAATGTCCCTTCTTCTGCTCAAGTCCCTGGCTCAGATGCGACGACGAATAGCCTGGGATCTTGCACGATCAACCTGACGGTCAAGGTCGATCCAGGCGTCATTGGCAATATTGACAACAGCAATGGTTCCTCAGTTACCAACACCATAGCCGCTGGTGACTTAGGAAACGACGAAGGTCGTACCAATGCTGATCCAGTTTCAGACAGTATTAATGTTCGACCCGCATTGGTGGTGAATAAGGGCTACTCCAACAATGACACCATCTCTCCCGGAAATACTTCTCGGATGACCATTACCGTCCGAAATAATTCGTTTGCAGTTGGGGCAACAGGAGTGGGCTTCACTGATACCTTACCGGGCAGTTTAGAAATTGCTGATCCACCCAATATTACAAATAGCAATTGCGGTTCACCAACCATAACAGGAGCTGCAACTACTAATGTACTTACCTTTAGTGGCGGCACCATTGGTACCAACTCCACTTGTACCGTACAAGTGGATGTGTTCTTACCTCTGGGAACGTCAGTCGGCACCAACCTAGATAACGTCATTCCTGACGACTCGATCCTGAATGATCAAGGATTAGATAGCAATGCGGTTACGGGGAGTCAAGGCCGCTTAAACGTGGTCGATCGCGTTGAAATCATTAAGTCTTTCAACAGCAGCTCCGTTCGTCGCGGCGTGCCCTCAACCCTAAGCATTAGCATTCGCAATAATCGTCGTACTGATACTGGGGTAACGCAGCCACTCACAGGGGTCACGATTTCAGATGATTTAACCACAAACACTCCTGCGGCTAACTTGCAGATAGCAACTCCTGCTAACTTTAGCCAAACTGGTTGTGACTTTAGCAGTACACCTATTTTTACAGGAAACACCTCTGGCAGTACATCCTTCAGCATGATCAACGGCAGTATTGCCCCTGTCGATGATAGTGATCCAAATGCGGATACCTGTACGATCGAGTTTGATGTTATTGAGATCGCTACGACAAATACTCCGCCTTTTATCCCTCCTGTGACCTATACCAATACAACATCAGGGTTTAGTAATATTGAAGGTGAACCCGCAACCGAAGATGACGCTGTACTAACGGTCACCTCTCCCTTAGAAGGCACCAAAACCTTCCAGTCGGCTGAAGTGGTTGCTGGGGGTAAGTCCACGGCAGTCATTGAGTTAACGAATACCTGGGACCAACCCTTAACCGTTACAACCTTCACAGATACTTGGGCTCAAGCGAATGTCACGGTTGCATCTCCACTGGTGACTAGTTCAACCTGTGGGGGCACCATTACCACGACTCCAGGAAGTCAATCAGTCAATTTTGCTGGCGGTGTGGTACCTGCTCAAGTGGGCGGAGTACCTGGCATTTGTACCATTCGATTTGAAGTCGTTATGGATGGAACAGGCAGCACCACTTTTGTAAATAGTTTGCCGGCTGGCTCTATCACCACTGCTGAAGGATTTGTGAACCCGGTTGTTGTCGATGGAACTTTAACTCGGACAACCGCCAATATTAATCTCAATAAATCCTTTAGTCCCCTGAGTATTAGAGTGGGTGATCCGAGTACCTTAACGGTGACAGTGACGAACCCCAATGGCGGCATCCCCGTCACTCAATTAGGGTTTACGGACACGATGCCTGCCGAGATGGTGGTGTTCTCCGTGCCTAATGCCACGACAACTTGTAGTGATGGCAATAGTGGAACTGCTACCGTCACAGCAACACCCGGTCAAAATACCTTCACTTTGTCGGGGGCAGCCTTAAACCCCAATCAAAGTTGTACCGTTACGGTACGGGTAACACTATTGGATACCGGCAATACGATTAACCAACTACAGCCGGGGGATGTCTTTAGCCAAGAGAATGTCACCAATAGTGCATTAGCCCAAGCCACTCTCAATGCCTTGGCAGCTATCACTCCCGGTAAATCCTTTAATCCCACCTCTGTAGAAGGGGGCGAGATTAGCCAGTTAACCTTAACGATTACCAACAACCAGACCAATACTGAATCGGGTGAACCGTTATCGAATGTGTCGATTAACGATTCGCTGCCCGCCGATTTATTTGTGGCCAATACCCCAAATGCTTCGACAACCTGTCCAAGCGGGACCGTAACGGTAACTCCTGGGGGATCTACCGTGCAGATGACCGGGGCAACCCTAGCCCCTGGAGCCAATTGCCAGGTTCAAGTAGATGTGGTGTCTAGTTTGATGGGGAGCTATCAAAACCGGATTGAACGGGGAGATTTGACGGCTCAAATTCAACCCTCGATTGATCCAATGCCCGGTGGCAACCCTACTACCATTCAAAATACGTCTCGACCGACGGCGATCTTAACAGTGAATTCCGATAGATTGCCCCCCGAGATCTTGCTAGTGAAGCGGATTACGGCAGTGAATGGAGTCAATGTGACCGGGTTTGAGGATGGTTCCGACGGCGATGATAACGATCCACATTGGCCTTCACCCGTGAGTAACTCATTGCGAGGGGCCTTAAATCTATCGACTCCCGTAAAGCCCGGTGATGACTTGGAGTATTCAATTTACTTCTTAAATACAGGGTTATCGGAAGCCTTTAGTTTGACGTTGTGTGATCGCGTTCCTGACTTCACCACCTATGAGCGAAATACCTACAACAACCAGCCCAATCAAGATCCAGGCGGAATAGCCGGATCTGGACGCGGCATGATGCTAGGTTTAGGCACAAATGAAGTCTCCCTCACCAATGGGCCGGATGGTGACCAGGGCTATTACTTTGAACCGAATGTCGATCCAATGGTGACTTTACCGAATATCAACTGTGATGGGACGAATACCAACGGTGCCGTGGCGGTGCAACTGAGCAGTAATGTTCCCAATGCCACCGCTGCAGGTGTACCTGTGAATTCCTATGGTTATATTCGGTTTACCGCCAAGGTGGACTAGAAAAACTGTTTCGGGCCAGCGCTGTTCAAGCGCTTGGCCCGAAACACTAGTTGTGATTGCTTATGGATTCAACAATGAACTATTTTGTAAAACTCTTTTTCCTGGTTGCACTCTCTTTCTCAGTCATTTTTTCCTCTGTAGGGATGGGATATGCCAGTGAAGTTCATCCTTATTCTATGTGGCTCAAGCAAGGAGAATCGTTTGACCTCGAACAATATTTGTCGGTCAATGAATCAATGACAGCAGGTTGTAATGAAGACTGTTTTGATGTTGATTTAATTTTGTATGACGCAACTAAAAAAGAAGTGGTGTATCAAGATATTGATGCCAATACTAATCCTAAGATTACGGCCCCCTATGATGGTGATTTTGTAGTCAACCTATCATTGCCAAATTGCTCACTCAGTAGAGGCTGCAAGGTTTGGCTTGACTTGGATGAGGAAGGGTAAACGAAGCTCTATATTTATCGACTTAAGGAGTACTTTTTCTAATAACGACAAGAAAAAGGAAGTCTTTCTCTTTATTTTTTCATATTTAAAGAATTATGCTGAAGATTTGTAAATCAAAGACAAAATTCAGTAAGTATGGCAAAAATAGTATGTGCGTAGATATGACATCGATTTTGTATGATGCCATGTCTATGAAAGGGGGATTGTAGGTAATGATTGAAATACTTTTCTCGGTTGTAATGAAAGTTCCTCAATGATCTGAACTGGGTACACTAAAGTGCAAGCTGAGCATCTCGTTCTACTCCTTTTTTAGCCGAATTTAGCCATGACACTGAATACGCCTACATCCCCGACGGTGGATTTGCCTTCGAATGAAGAGTCGAAGGGCTTGATTTTGATTGTTGATGATACGCCCCATAACTTGCAAATCCTGTCCACGGCGTTAACGAAGCAAGGCTATCAGGTGCGAGGGGCAGCCAATGGCTCCATGGCTTTGATTGGGGCCAGAAATATCATGCCCGACTTGATATTGCTGGATATCAAGATGCCAGAAATGGATGGCTATACGGTGTGTGAGCGATTGAAGTCGGAAGCACAAACCCAAGAGATTCCAGTCGTTTTTATTAGTGCCTTAGACGATGCCTTGGATAAGGTCAAAGCCTTTACAGTGGGTGGGGTAGACTATATCACCAAGCCTTTTCAACTGGCTGAGATTTTGGCTCGGGTGGAAAATCAACTGACCATTGGTCGGTTGCAAAAAGAACAGCGCAAACAAAATGAACGATTACAAGCCGAGGTGCGCGATCGCATTGCTGCCGAAGCCCAGATTCAAGCCCTCAATGCTGACCTAGAGGAAAGGGTAATCCAGCGGACAGAACGGCTGAATCAAGAAATTGCTGAGCGGGAAAAAGTGCAGCAGCAGTTGAAATATATGGCGATGCACGATCCACTGACGGATTTGCCTAACCGGACTTTGTTTCTCAACTGCCTAGAAGAAACCCTACAGGAAGCCCAGAGCCATTCTGATCAATCATTTGCCCTGCTGTTTCTTGATTGCGATCGCTTCAAAGCCATTAACGATTCCTTGGGGCATTTGGTTGGGGACCAGTTTTTAGTTGCGATCGCAAAACGGTTTCACCGCTGCGTGGGCGATCAGCTCCTCGCCCGCTTAGGGGGCGATGAATTCACCATTTTGCTCAAAAATGTCTCCAGTGAGCAACAGGCCACGGATGTGGCAGCTGCTATTCAGCGCAGTTTACTAGAGCCCTTCCATATTGGAGACAACGAATTTTTCGTCTCTGCCAGCATTGGCATTGTGATGAGCAGCCCGGACTATCGACAACCCACAGAGATGTTGCGGGATGCCGATACCGCCATGTATCGGGCCAAAGCCATGGGCAAAGCGCGGCATGTCGTCTTCAATGCCAGCATGCATGAAGATGTCCAAAGTACTCTCCAACTAGAAACAGACCTCCGTCGGGCCATCGAACGCCAAGAATTTATTCTCAACTATCAGCCCATTGTGGCCTTAGATACGGGCATGATTACAGGGTTTGAAGCCCTGGTTCGCTGGATTAGCCCGGAATTAGGATTTATCTCTCCTGGGAAATTTATCCCCCTCGCTGAAGATACGGGTTTAATTATTCCCCTAGGGGAGTGGGTATTGCGGGAAGCTTGTCGCCAGCTGAATGAATGGCAGGCGAATAAGGTGACGGATATTCCCTTGACCATGAGCGTCAATTTATCCGTTAAACAATTCTCTCAGCCCAACCTGATTGAAACGATTGATCAAATTTTGATCGAGACCCAGCTCCCCGCCGAATGCTTAAAGCTGGAAATCACTGAAAGCGCCATTATGGAGAATTCCGACTCGGCGGCCAAGATTCTGGAGCAGCTGAGAGACCGTCAGATTTACCTCAGCATTGATGATTTTGGCACGGGCTATTCTTCCTTGAGTTACCTGCATCGGTTCCCCGTCAATACCTTGAAAGTCGATCGGTCTTTTGTCTGTCGGCTGGATGCTGCAGACGATAACGTTGCCATTGTTCAAGCCATTGTGACCTTAGCCCAAACCATGGGGATGGATGTCGTCGCCGAAGGGATTGAGACGACTGAACAGCAACTCCAACTGGCGAACTTAGGGTGTGAATATGGCCAGGGATATCTGTTTTGCAGACCCGTTAATGCTGAGATAGCGAGTGAAATGCTAGCCAGCAAAAATCACAAATTGTTCTAGGTTTTGCCTTGATTTAGGCATTCTTCAACTTTCTCTAGTGCCCGTTGGTTTCGGCTCGGTTGTCAGGTCAATGTAGGCGAACTTAGCGCCGTTGAAACATGCTGAGGGAAAGAACATAGACATAACCGATCAAAAAGAGTAGCAAAAACGGTAGTGATAAGTAATGGGCATTAACGACTGCTACGCTAATGGTCACGAGTAAATACGCCACCATAGATAGTTCCAAGTAGGGAACTAAATTTCTGGCTGCGCGGTATTTTCTGGTCTTCCAGTCTTCTTCATTACTAGTGACGCCATGCTTGGGCGTGCGGACAAAATCACGTCCCACCCGGAACAGGCCATCATAAACGGCTAGGGATTGATTAATACTGAGTCCAATCCCCACACTCATTAATAAAAACAAGTTGGAAGCCAATTTCCATGGAGATTGTTTACCCAGTTGCTCTTCTTGAGCCACTGAGTAAAAAGCCAACAGACTCAGGGTGGTGACTAGGAATAGGGGGAGATGGATAGCTAGACCATATCGCCAGCCCGTTTGAGCGAGAAAGAGTTGGTAGGGTAAGGATAAGAGAAGCAGGGCTAAGAGCAGTAGGTAATTAAAGTTATTGGTGAGGTGGAAAAAGGCTTCCACTTTCACATGCCAGGGGGCTTGAGATTTCAGAATAGGCATCAGCAGCTTTTTGGCCACTTGGCTGGCGCCTTTAGCCCACCGAAACTGCTGGGATTTAAAGGAATTCATCTCCATGGGCAATTCGGCTGGGACTACAAGATTAGGCAGGTAAACACAGTCCCACCCTTTGAGTTGTGCTCGATAAGAGAGGTCCAAATCCTCTGTTACGGTCGTATGCTGCCATCCTCCAGCATCTTCGATGGTCTGGATGCGCCAAATCCCAGCCGTACCGTTGAAATTAAAAAAACAGCCTGAGCGATTCCGAGAGGTTTGTTCCGTGACAAAGTGCCCATCCAACATTAGGGCTTGGATTTCTGTGAGGATGGAATAATGGCGGTTAATATGTCCCCAGCGGGCCTGAACCATCCCCACCTTCGGATTCGCGAAATAGTGAACCATGTTGAGTAAGGTATCGGGGGCTGGCACAAAATCTGCATCGAAGATCATCACCAAATCCCCCGTGGCGGATTGCAGCCCGTAAGCTAGGGCACCTGCTTTATAGCCTTTGCGATCGCACCGGTGAATATAGTCAATATTGAGGTGGTGCTGCTTTAGCTCTCGCACCTTAGCTCGACAAATCTCCCGCGTTTCATCCGTCGAGTCGTCCAATACCTGAATTTGCAGCTTATCAACGGGATACTCCAAGGCGGCAACGGCCTCTAGGAGCCGATCCACCACATACATCTCATTAAACAAAGGGAGCTGAATGGTGACCTGGGGCAGTTCAGCGTCGGAGAATTGATGTAGCGGCTGAATATCGCGACGACGATGCAGGTAATATCGCCAAATAATCGAAATTTTGTGGAAGCTGTATACGGCGATCAGCGTCAAAATACCAAGGTATAGTTCAGGAATAACACCTGAAACGCTATCAATGAAACTAATGCCCATATAATGCTTATCGTTGATTGAATATACTCAGAATTTGCAAAAAATCCTTGTCTCCTGGCCCTGTATAAGTAGGTGGAGGACTGTATTCTATCTCGCCCAGACTAGAGACAGCTTAATTCAATCTGAGAAGATAATTAGTTTCTGCCCTCGGGCAATCCTCCTTGAAATGGCGAGTTTGCTGATGCCAGAAAGCCTCAAACTGGAGTCTGATTTAATAGGTGTGAGTTTCCTTTAATAGGTGCAATATCAAAAATCTTATTCAGAATTCATCAGGAGAGAAGCCAATTTGTATGAGGGGGATGATATCGATTTTTTGTATGTGCTCCGTCCCCACGGCTGGAGTGATTTGCTCCTCTATGTGGGGGGAGAAATCCATCACCTTTGTATCACGCATGTCTTCTCCGACCCGATTGTGGATCTGAGCTATCTCGCGAGCAGCCTACACCATCGGGTGCCTGCCATTGAGCTTTTTCTCTGGGATGAACCTGGAGGCTACAGGCTTCGGTTTAAGCAGTTTAATGAACAGCATCATTGGTATGCTGTTCAACTCGCCAGCTTTCCGGAAGGTCCTCCCGAATCCAGTCAATGCATCGAAACCGTTTTGGTCGCGTTCAATATCAAAGCTGACCATTTTGTGAAGCTGATTTATAGCCAACTGGAGAAAACCGCCAAGCTTTGTGAGGACAAGAGCTATCGAAAGCACCGTGATTTTTCCTACATGGAATTCAATCACCTTCGTCAGCAGCTCAGTGATTAATGTACTTTAAATGCAAAGCTCCACTGGACTTTTACTCATCATCTTCAATCTCTAAGAATCGATCTTGGGCAATGGCAAACCACAGTTGCTGGGCTCGTTTGCCTGGCAGATCGACATTTCGATACATCGGTAAATCATCCACCAATGTCTCTTCGACTCGTCGATAAAAGCGGCGTCTATTGACCTTTTTGCGGCGCAATTGTTGGTCTAAGTTTTTGCGATCGCGCAGTTGGTATTGGCCGATGCGATCGCGCACTTCAGGATTGAGCTTACCCATCGCTTCTAAAACCTGGAATCCCACTTCATCCCACTGTTCTCGCAAAGGTGCATCCCCTTCATTCCGGGTCAATGCTCGACCTTGATAGTTGGGATATTCCAAGAAAAAGGCTTCGTTGGTGACCTGGTTGAAGTAGCGAGAAGACACTCCTAGGGCATCAATCCGCTCGAACAACCGGGCTTTTCGGGACAGCTCTTCCCGAGATAAAGAGGGCGGTGCTTTGGGTTGGGCAGGCTCTTTTTGACTGACAGGAGCGACGTTACTTGTATCGACGCGCTCACGGATAGCCCAGATGACGCCGCCTAACAGAGTTGCGATCGCACCCAAAATCATCACTTGTTTCAGCAGGGTGATCGTCCAGTTTTGGACTTTATTGCCAACCTTAGTGACCACTCCCGGCTCTTTCACTACAGGTTCAGCAACTACCGTATGCTGGGTGACCTCAGCCTTAAATTCGGCGATATCCGTTGGGGGCGGTGGCGGAAAATCGGATGCGGTCTGATGGATCGGGGGAGGTGTAGGTAGTTTTCGTCCTGGAGAAGGGGTGGCCAGATGCCCTAGCTGCTCTAAATCTCTTAAGGCTCTTTGGGCAGAAGGATAGCGGGCATTAGCTTGGGTGGCGACCATCGTCTCTAAGATCCGCGCCAATTCCTCATCCACGCCGATATGCCGCCACTGGAAGGCCCGAATATTGGCATCATAAAACTCCTGGGGGTCTTGGCCCATCAACATCACTAGAGCCGTTACCCCTAAAGCATAGAGATCGCTATGCTCATAAACTTTGCCTAATCGGATCTGTTCTTCTGGGGCATATCCAGGCTTCCCTAGAATGGTGGTCCCCCCAAATTTTTGCTCGGGGTTATTGGGGTCCACAAACTTGCCAAAACTGGCCGTAATTTGCTTAACACCTCCAAAGTCAATCAGAATCGGTAACCCATCCCTTTGCCGTTGGATCAGATTATCGGGAGAGATGTCACGATGGATTAACCCCTGGCGGTGAATGTAGTCGAGCACCGGCAAAAGTTGAGTTAAAAACAGATAGATTTCGGACTCGGTGTAGGTTTGCCCTTGTTTGACTCGTTCTCGCAGCAAAGCCTGATAGGTGTCCCCTTCAACATAGTCTTGGACCAGGCAGAGAGACCGATCCTGCGGTCCCATAAACCATTCTCGGAATTGAGGAATTTGGGGATGATCCAGCTTATAGAGAACCGCTGCTTCCCGCACAAATAGCTCTTTTGCCTTTGTTAGCAGGATTTCACTACTTTCACTGGCTGGGGCAAATTCTTTGAGGACACATCGCTCATTGAATCGATGAATATCCTCGACCAAATAGGTACAGCCAAACCCACCCTGGCCAAGTTCCCGCACGATTCGGTAGCGGTTGGCAATGGTTGTAGCTGGGGGATGATACTGCTGCGTTGGCATTCAGATGCACTCCACATCGGCAGATTGAAACAGAGCAGGGTAAGGAACGGGGAAGCGCAATTTTTAGGGTGAGATTGAGGGCCAAGTTAAGTTATTGGCATCTTAGCAAACCCATCATTAGGAATTTTGGAGGTTATGACGCTTCTCGATTCTTTACAAAGGCTAACAAACCTATTTGCAAGTGGGTGTCATTTCAATCACTGCCTCTCCGGTGGCTCTATCACAGTCTCCGTAATCAACATAGACGTTTCTGAATGCCCTCTAGGTTCCCGATTTCGTCTCTTTTGGGTCCTAGGATTAGGAATAAAGGTGTCAATTTGACATCCCTCGTATACCATGTAGCCAACAGAAAGCGGTTTGTGAACAGGGTTTATGGTTCGAGAGCAACGCAAACAGGCTACCAATGTGATTGGCACGGTCAAAGGACCTGGAGAAAGTGGAAACCAGTATGTGTTTATCACCGCCGATACCCAACACATCAAAATTGGCGAATTTGTGTCCTATCGCCTCACCCAAACCGACAATGTTCCCGTCGAAATTTTAGGTAAGATTTCAGCCTGCACCCTCGTGGATCATCTCCCGGATCGCATTTTTGCAGATACAGAAATTGACCCCAGTGCCATTGCTGCTCTGATCGGCTTTAAGTACTCCAGTCCCGAAATCTATGAAGTGGCTGTGGATGTGATCGGCTACTTCCATCCCAATCTTGGGTTTATGAATCCGCGCCAGCCCCCCGAACCAGGGGCCAAAGTGTATCGCGCTGATGATCCTACCCTGCGGCGGATTCTGAATAAGCGCCAAGTCGGAGAGGTGGGCTCAGCCACGATTGGATCCTTACTGCTGCGGGATCTAGATGCCGTTCCCATTAGCCTAGATGTCAAAGCACTCGTCAGTACCCATATGGCGATTTTGGCGGGCACAGGCTCCGGCAAATCCTATACCGCTGGCGTCCTGATTGAAGAACTCCTCCGTCCTCATAATCGCGCAGCCGTCCTAATTTTTGACCCCCACGGCGAATATGGCACCCTAGAAGCCATGCGCGGCCATCCCGCTTTTAGCAGTGACGATGGCTATGCTCCCCAGGTGCAAATCCTAACGCCAGAGCAGATCACCATTCGAATTTCGTCCCTCAGCTATGCCGATATCAAAATGCTGTTGCCGGAAATGAGTGAGCGCCAGCAGGCCATCCTCAATAAAGGCTTTAACAATCTTCAAGCTAGGAAACGTAAAAATGCCCGCTGGGATATCAATGATTTGATTTACGAGGTTAATGAAGCTGACGTTGTTCAAGATAAAAGCGGTAATGATCAGCCGGGTTCCTCTGCCCAAGCCCTGGAATGGAAACTAGAAAAACTCGCTAACTCCCCCTACTTCCATGCCTTTGAACACCTCACCCCTCAAGATTTATTTGAGCCGGGGCAAGTGACCGTTCTGCAAATGAACGAAATTAGTCAAGAAGAACAGCAGGTCATTTGTGCCGCCATTCTCCGCCAAGCCAACCAGGCTCGCATGAACACCCTCAAAGAAAAAATCACAGCCGAAGACGAAAATTATCTGCCCTATCCTGTCTTTATTCTCCTGGAAGAGGCTCACCGCTTTGCCCCTGCCCATGAGCCTTCCCGCTGCAAAGCGGTGATTCGTACCATCCTCAGTGAAGGCCGCAAATTTGGTTTAGGGGTAGGGCTGATTACCCAGCGCCCTGGCAAGCTGGACTCAGATGTGTTGTCGCAATGTATGAGCCAGTTCATCATGCGTATCGTCAATCCAGTGGATCAAGATAGCCTCAAATACGGCGTAGAAGCAGCTGGCCGAGATTTGTTGAAAGAACTACCCGCTCTGACCAAAGGCCAGGTGATTATTTCAGGGATGTGTGTCAATACCCCGGTCTTGTGCCAAGTGCGCCAACGCTTAACGGCCCATGGTGGAGAAACCCTAGATGCCCCCTCCCTATGGCAAGCCCATTTCCAATCCCATCGTTTGCGGGAGCGGGCTGCCGCAAGTGCGCCCTTAGCGGGGCGTCGACAAGCGGCAACCGTGCGCGGGGTATCGATTGACTAGGATTCTCTAGGATAATTTCCAGAAATTCAGTACCTTTGTTTAGACCTCAAAGCCTAGAGCTGAGCGAAGTCGAAGCCCGGTCCATTAGGATAGCAGCGTCCTACTTGGCTTTGGCGCGCAAATTCTTGATCTTGACCTGCTTCCACCAGTCTTGTAGCTCTTTGGGCTCAATGTTGCGCCCATCAACTTCCACCATAAATCGCTTATCGACGAGGAGGCTGAGCTTCCCTTTCTTAGACGCATTGGTATATTCTTCTCGTCCAAAGGCATCACCAATTTTTAAGCCTTTACTATAGCCTTCGGTGGATTCTTGGCTGAATCGAGCGCTGATCACAAATGGGGCATAGAGTTGCCGATGGTGGGCCCAGTCAAAGAGTTGCACCTTAATGGTCTTATCGTCTTGTTTATAAGAACGACTGGCTTGGCTGATGGCAAACTCTCCAAAGTTCGTAGATTCGCCCTTGGCCTCTGCAGCTTCCCAACCCGATGGCTGGTCTGGCAAACCTGTGATCAAGTCTTTATAACTGAGGGGATCGACGGGTTTGAGGTTCTTTAGTTCAGATTCGATATCTTTTAGATCTTTCTCTAATTTAGAGATTTGATCAATTCCCTTCAGTGGATTCTGATCAATATCTACACCCTCTACCACCTCCTGTAAGTCAGGGACTCCACCACAGGCAGACAGAAATAAGACCGAGAGAGATAACAGAAAGGTGATTCTCAGGCACACTCTCTTCGAAAATTCTTCATAAAAAATTTGATCAGGATTATCGCTCATTAATCTCGCAGCCCATCATTCAAGCAAGGATTAGAATCAGCAACATTGACACATCTGATCAGCAAATTGGCGTGAACTCAATCAAAATGCAACTTGGCACTGTTCTAATTACAGGATGCCCTGGGTGCCGATAAATCTATCGCAGCGTAGGTCTGGCTTAATGCTTCTATATCAGTCTTCTCATAGCTTTCAAACGGCTGATGGATCCAAGGATTCTCTGGTAAATAATCCACATAAAAGTGAGGCTTGATTCTAGAGCAAGCTTTGTACCACAACACAGCCGTTTGCAGGTCTTCAATTCCAGAGCCATACCGCTGTTGGAGCCAAATTAAAGTTTGTTCAAGGGTGATACCGGAATCTACTAAGTCATCAACGAGCAAAATTCGGTTGCCCAAGTTTTCTGTCGTCATTGTGATCTCTTGGCCGACGGTAAGTTGATGACGATCTTGCCCCTGGGCTCCACCATAGGAAGCGGTGGCTAATATGGCTAAAGGCTGTTGATAAATGCGAGAGAGCAGATCTCCCACCCGTAAACCGCCCCGTGCCAAACAGATAATTTGATTAAATGACCAGCCTGAACGATAAATCTGGGCTGCCAGTTGTTCAATTTGCTGATGATACTCTGACCAAGAAACGTAGAGATCTGCCATTCTTGTTCGTTCTATCCACTCAATTTGTTCATGCTACCCCCGTTCACTAGAATTTCGAAGATGACACGGGAAAGACTCAATGTGGTTTATCCCACCATTGGAGTTGTCAGACAGTGACAATTTTCATTAGGCTAATGGTGTCTGATCTGTTTTTGAGGGAACACAACCTGTTATGAATCCTGATATGGTGACCGAATTTCTGAAAAAAGGATTTCATGTAACCCTGGGAGCTACAACTTCAGTGGTGGAATCTCTTCAAGACTCCCAAAAGCGTGAGGAAAATATTTCTCAGCTCAATCTTGGCATTGATCAACTGTCTCAGATTTGGGCGGATAAAGGAGAAATTACTGAGTCAGAAGCTCGCAAAATGATTGATGGCGTGGCCACTCAATATGGAGTGAACGCTAATCCTATGTCTTCTGGCAGTTCCACCTCTCCTTCGGCAACTTCCCCTTCCATTGATCCGTCTCTCCAACAAGAACTCAAAACCCTGACCAACCAGTTAGCCAACATTCGTTTGGAATTAACGCAAATGGATAACCAAAACGATACCTGACAATAGTAGGGCTATCCCTGTATTGCTCGTAGTTAATTTGGTGATCTCTGCTTCTGCACCTAACTGGGTAGATGGTACTTTGGAGGGCCAAACAAATGCCACCGTTCACTTCTAATCAGGCCGTTGCCTGGGGGGCCAATTTAGCTACGACTGTATTGTTGGGGAGCCTTGTTCAGGCTTCAGCTCAAGCCATTGAACTCGCCGATGGAACAACGTATTTTGCCAATGTTCCTCGCCTAGAAAATGCTCGGACAACCTACAACAGTGCTCGTGTCTTTGGGGCAACGTATTACTTTACCTTGCATGTTCCAGACGATGCCGGCGAACCGCTTCAGCGCGTGATGTTTAACCAGCAACAAGGGGTAGATCCGATATCCTTTAATCTCAAACGCACGCAAGCCTATATGAATCAGCAGAAGAAACAACTTCTGCCCATCGCTGAAGCTTCCACAGATGAGAAGGGCTCAATTTCAATATTTTTCGACCCACCTATCTCTCCAGGAGAGACCATCACCATTGGTTTGCGTCCCTATCGGAATCCCCGCTCAAGTGGTGTTTATCTGTTTGGGGTCACAGCATTTCCTCAAGGAGAACAAGCTCATGGCCAATTCTTAGGCTATGGTCGCCTACATTTCTATGATCACTTCCGGTGGCCCTCCTATTGGGGGCATTAAGGGATCCAACGGCTAGCACCATAGAGGTAACGGTGACTTTAAAACATATAACCCCCGCTGAAGGGCGGGGGTTTGTTTGTCTATATAAATTCTGTATATGAATCTATATTAAGCAAAAATTTTAGAGATGGCTGTAGCTTACGCAACAAGTTTAATAAAAATTTTTAATTTAATTTTTGAGAATTAAATTAAAAATCCAAGAAAACCCTTAAATAAGCTACTCCAGAGAGTGTAGCCATGCAGCTCACCCATTATCTTCTTTCTTGGGAGTAGTGTAAGCATGAATTTACCCCGAATTGCTGTTGATCCATTGAGGGATTGTGATGTTGGTCTTGGGGAGATTAAGGCAAGAGCCAGTACAGAAGTTTTGTACTGGCTCTTGCTCGGTTATTGATACACAACAATTTTCAGGAGATACCCCTAGTTCAATAAACTCCGTAGCATCCAGGCTGTTTTTTCATGAATCTGCATCCGCTGAGTGAGCAGATCCGCTGTGGGTTCATCATTTGCGGCATCTGCTAGGGGAAATACAGAGCGAGCGGTGCGAACGACAGCCTCTTGGCCTGCGACGAGTTCTTTGATCATGTCTTCAGCAGCAGGAACCCCTTCTGCTTCGTCAATAGAGGTCAGTTGACTATATTCTTTGTAGGTGCCTGGAGCTGGGAATCCCAAGGTTCTAATGCGCTCAGCAACCGCGTCTACAGCTAGTGAGAGTTCGTTATATTGGGCTTCAAACATTAAGTGGAGGGTTTGGAACATAGGTCCCGTAACATTCCAATGGAAATTATGAGTTTTGAGATAAAGGGTGTAAGTATCGGCGAGGAGACGGGATAATCCCTCAGCAATTTGTTGACGATCTTTTTCTGAAATACCGATATTGATAGGAGGTGCTTGCATGGTGATTACCTCAAAAAAACACTACGGGATGAACATCTAAAAATACTTGAATATAGGGTGCACGGGCGAGTTAGGCTAAATGTCGCTGTAGTACTGAACGTGGGGCACGGCGAACACAACAACGAATGGTCTGATATCCCAACCGTGTACAGGCTTCAAAACGATGACATCCTGAGAACCCATAATACTGGCCTTCAACTTCTAGAACTTCAATCGGATTTTGTAGGCCAATCTCAGCAATGGAGACCATTAAAGCTTCCACGCGCTTCGGATCATTTTGCCGGTAGAGAGGCCGACGAATCGATTGTATGGGGATGTCTAGGATGCGAGCCATAGGTGAGTGCAATTTAATGATTAAATCATAGTCGTTATGACTTCGCTTTGCAATAGGCAATTCATCTTACCTCTCAGCATCTCTCAAATGATGAGTGAGGGCTAATTTATGAACTGCCCATGGCCTATTGTTCTGTTAAGAAGCTATCTATGTCAGGAACATCCACCCAAGCTGCTTGCTGGTGAGATTGGTGAGCCAAGTCCATCAGTAGTTGTGAATAAACCCCTTCTTTGAGAGAGGGGGCTGCTGCTTGTCCTTGTTGAATCATTTGTACCCAATGCTCAACTACTCTCATGGTTGGGGCAATTCGGCCATCAGGATAGGTTTGCTGAAATTGCAGCCAATCAGAGATGGGGATGTCTTGTAACTCAGCACCAGACTGACTTCCTTTTAATTCAAAGCCATGGACATAGTCCTTGGGATTATTGCTGCCCAGCACTAGGGTGCCTCGATCTCCATAAACTTCTACCCAATGCCCACGACCTGCATAGGTCGTGGCACTGATATTAATTTGGCAAGTACTGCCATCTTGTAGCTCTAGCATCAACACACAGGTGTCATCGGCATCCACGGTTTTGGCCGTGCCCCTATCAGGATCGGGACGGGTCGGAATTGTGGTGATCAGTCGGGCGCAGAGCCGCTTCACTGGACCAAAAAGCCAGGCAACATAGTCGAAGGTGTGAGAGGCTAATGCGCCCAGGGAGCCACCCCCTAGTTTTTTGCTAGCATGCCAACTCCAGGGGCGAGTTGGATCGGCTCGTCCAGGGACCAGCCAGTCAATTTTGATCAGTCGTGTTTGACCGACATAGTTTTGGGTGAGTAAGGTTTTGAGCTGCATCCAGGCTGGCACAAATCGGAACTCAAAGTTGAGGGTTGCCTGCAAGCCTTGCTTTTGCATCAGGTGATAAAGTTTTCGAGCTTCCCCTGCATTCAGGGTTGTCGGTTTTTCCAGGAATAAATGTTTCCCTGCATTGAGAACCATTTCGGCCATCTCATAGTGCTGAAACGGTGGTGTTGAGATGCTAACGCCCTGGATATCGGGCCTGCCCACGATCTCAGATAGGTTATTGGAGGCGAAGGGGATGTTGTTTGTGGATGAGATCGCAGATGCTTTATCCGCATCTCGGTTGTAGACCGCCAAGAGTTGGGTTCCAGGAAAATCTCGAAAAGCGGGAATATGAACTTTTTGACCAAATCCAGTGCCGACAACGGCGACACCGATTGCAGATGGAGAAGAGTGTTCAACTGGCATAGATTTAATAGGTGCAATGAACGAATTGGCACAATCCGTATCATACCGACCGCCAGGAAATAGCTGAATGCATTAAATCGATTTCGCCAGATTCTTTAGGATTTATCCCTGATTCTGCCTCTGGAGCCACGTAAATTGATTAGACTGTATGTGCGAATTAAATGGTTCAATTTGATGACATTGCCTAACCGTTTGATTTTGCTTATCTCTGTCCTCCTCACCCATGGCATCAATGACAGACTCAGCAGCAGAATCCATCCTCACAACGACCACGGGGTTACTGACCTACTATGGCTACGAAGCTGAGAGCCAAGCCGAAGAATCTTTGCTGGATCGTTGGTTTGGAGACTACTCCCCTGAATGGGTTCGGTTAGCGCTCATTGAGTCATTGTATCGAGGCCGATATAAAACAATCTCAGTGGGCGGACTCCTGGCTGATTGGAAGCGAAAAGGGCAGCCTCTTTATCACTTCAACCGAGAATTCGAAGCCCTTATTTGCCACAAATTTCCTCAAATTAAGTTTAAACAAGAAGATATTCCAGCTGATAAACGGGCTGATTCAAAATCTTTAGGGTTGAATAGGAGACAGAACCTACAGCCGCAACCCACTGTTTCAACGGCAGAAGTGGTGTTGAAACAGCAGAGCCCCAGTTCCCCGATTGAGCTGAACTCCCAGAGGGTTGACTCGAGAAGTGATTCGAGCCTTGAAGGTGAGACAACTCCTATTAGTCATAAGCTATGGAGTTTTGTGGCTGACCTATCCGATGACAAGACCAGCCCCCAGCAATATTCTCATCCCTCAGCTCCAAGAAATGGTTTGAACGCTCCTTCAAGAGAATCGGTATGGGACCAGGAATCTCAAAAGACTGAGGTATCTCCTATTGATCAATTCATTCCTAACCAAGAAGTTTCTGATCATTACCAGAAGCTGGTGGAATTAGTTTCCCATCGGTCTACCCCCCATCACTAGACGTAAAGCTAAGGCTAGTAAAATCTGAGGGCATTTTATGGTCTTCATGTCTGCGCCATAAACCCACCAGATTTTGAAGTTAGAAGATCCCGTGATCCCGATGTCTAATTTTTGAGACTTTGAGAGAATAATGGGCTTTGGTTAATGCGATCCTAGACTCCTTTTGCTTCTTCCTGGTTTCAGTGGACAAGAACTGCTCAAAGACCCTATACTGGACCCTCATCATCTGTTTAGCGTTTTGGTACTAGGAGGGAACTATTCCTGAACAGCTAACCCTGACCGTAAGCTTACGAGGCACGCGAGATATCAGGGAGAAATACCAGCTTTTTCGCCTTACGGGCTTACTAGATGCGTTCTCCGAGCCTGTCTTTCGCAAGGTCATGACCAAGTGTCTAGACGAAAGCCCCTTTCACGTCATTTTGGACCTTTCCAAAATTGACTTTATTGATAGTTCAGGATTGGGAGTGCTCGTGCAGTTGGCTAAAAAAGCGCAAACTGCAGGGGGATCATTCCAAATTGTCTCTAATCCCAGAGTGACCCAAACGGTCAAGCTGGTTCGATTGGAAAGTTTTCTGTCGTTGCAACCCAACGTTGATACTGCGATCGCAAATGCTGAAAAATAACCTGATCTATTATTTTCGGCCAATCCTGATGGTAAATCAGGTTAAAAATCATGCCTAAAGCAGAGTCCTGATGTCCCTCCTTGTTGCTTAGTGTCTGAGCAACAGCGATGCTATATTGTCTCCCCTTTTCATTTCTACAGCCAGCTTCCCTTTCTCTTGCAGAAGTGAGGTCGGTTTCGCCAGCAGCTCTTGCCTATATCGGAGATGCTGTGTTTGAGCTATTTATGAGACGTTACTGTCTTCTGCCTCCCTCTCGGTTGCGAGACTATCACCAGAAGGTGGTGTCTTATGTTCGTGCTGAGACACAAGCTGAAATTGTCCGAGACCTGTATCCACTGCTTTCTGATAACGAGCAAGCGATCCTCAAGCAAGGTCGAAATGCAGCAGCAGGGGGTCCTAAAAGAATTAACTTAGAGACTTATCAATATGCGACGGGTTTTGAAGCCTTGATTGGTTATCTCTATCTCACGGATACCACCCGATTGGAAGA
The DNA here is from genome assembly GCF_018336915.1 of Acaryochloris marina S15. Taxonomy (GTDB): domain Bacteria; phylum Cyanobacteriota; class Cyanobacteriia; order Thermosynechococcales; family Thermosynechococcaceae; genus Acaryochloris; species Acaryochloris marina_A. The sequence goes on from NZ_CP064923.1 coordinate 1,659,815, forward strand.
GCTGTTAGCTCAAATTAAGTTTGATCTCTCATCGCCTGATCCTGCTTAAAATGGCTTCAGTTTAATTTTGCCCCGGACATAGTCTTTGTCCCGTAGCTCGAGATTTTCATCCCTATGACCAAAGCGCGGCCATCCCAGAATAATCATGACAAAAGTAAGCCGCGCAAACCTCAGCGCTCTTATTCTTCGGCCAAAAAGCCACACCGTCAATCCACGTCCTCAAGGCCGCCCCGGAAGCCTAGAGTTCTGTCTAAGGAGCCTTCCCAGCCTGAAGAAGAGGAGAAGGGAGATTTAATTTATGGGCGTCATTCAGTTCTATCAGCTCTAGAACATCAACGCTCTCTAAACCGGGTATGGATTGTATCCCGCCTGCGTTACGATCCCCGATTTCATAGCCTCCTCACCCAAGCCAAATCCCAAGGAACCATTATTGATGAGGTGGATCATCGTCGGCTCAATCAACTCACACAGCAAGGGAACCACCAAGGGATCGCGGCCCAAGTGGCTGCCTATGAGTATTTAGATGTATCCACATTGATAGAGCAAGCCTGCGCTGCTACTCCTAAACCCGTCATCATTGCGGCGGATAGTATTACTGATCCCCATAATCTAGGGGCTATGATTCGGACGGCTGAGGCTTTAGGGGCACAGGGGGTGATTATTCCCCAAAGGAGAGCCTCGGGGGTCACCTCAGTTGTTGCAAAAGTCGCTACCGGTGCCCTGGAAACTCTGGCGATTGCTCGGGTCATCAACCTCAATCAGGGACTTGAGCAACTTAAAAAAGCTGGATTTTGGATCTATGGGTTGAGTACCTCAGCGCAGCAGTCTATTCATACAGTGACTTTTACAGAGCCAACCGTATTAGTGATTGGTGCTGAAGGTCCAGGGTTGAGTGTTTCCACTCAGCACCATTGCGACCAATTGGTTTCGATCCCATTACAGGGTAAAACAGCCAGCTTGAATGCGTCTGTGGCAACGGGTATGGCCCTCTATGAGGTCTATCGCCAACGTTGGGTAGAAACCCTCCATTTGCGTCCTTGACGTCTACAGATGTTACAGAATATAAAGAGGCTCTACCATAAACTGTTAGCCGAGATGGTTTGAAATTAGGATCTAGCATTGCAGAGGAAAATGTTTGCACCATGACGACAAAAGATAACACCACAGATTTGTCGAGCCGCTTTGCCGAATTCTATAATCGCTTAGGATTAGCCTGGTGGGTTGAAATCAAGACATCTTTGCCAGTCTGCATCTATTTTTTTGGCCCTTTCATTAGTCAAAAAGACGCAGAAGAGGCTCTGCCTGGTTATATTGAGGACCTAGAGGCTGAGCAGGCTCAAACGATTGTGACGGACGTGAAACGTTGTAAACCGACCCAATTGACGGTTTGTGATGAACTGGATGTGGAACCTGTAGTAACCGTTCAAGTCAATCCCTAGCTGAATTAAGGGTGATCTTAGGAGTCTTCTTTAGCCATATCTGCAGATCCTGCTCTATCTGTTCAGGAATTTCCCATGGCAGTAGATGAGCGGCCTGCTCGTAGCAGATCCATTCACTGCGAGGGATCAGTTCAGCAGTGGCTTTACTGGCTGCTGATGTAATGTGGCGATCTTGAGCCCCTGCTAATACTAGGCAAGGACATTGAATGTGTTGCAGTTGTCCTTCTTGGTTATATCCCTGCCTTAAAGCTTGATTGAGTGCTTCCTGGGCGTACTTAGAAGTGCGGATAAAGGCTGGAACTGCGTAGCGAGCTAAGTATTCATAAGACTGTGGTGTTTGCTGCACCATCAAGTAGCGAAATAGGGAGCGCTGCCCTAGGGTGTTGATATTCCAACGCCAACCCGGTCGTATCCAGTTCATGATCCCGGCGAGTCCTGTGAGGAGATTGTCTTTCCAGGTAATGGGGGGATGATTACTGCGGGGATAGGCTGCTGTCGCTACCAGAATTAGCCCGCTGACCCTTTCTGGATAACGGATTGCTAATTCCATCGCCAGAATGCCACCTAAAGACCATCCAAGAATTAAACATTTTTGAATATGATTTTGGTCTAGTAAATGGATTAAATCTTGGATATGATCCCCCATAGCAAAGGCAGTATGGGTTTGACTTCGGCCATACCCCCGCAGATCAGGAGAGAAAGTTTTATGATTCTGCGATAAAAAATGGGTAAAAATACCCATACACTGACCTGAGCCTGGGTGGCCGTGCAAACAGAGAATGGGAAAGCCTTCCCCAATAATCTCAACGGCTAAGGGTCTAGGGTGAGATGGATGGTCTTTAGTCACTGTGCTATGGGAAGAAAGTAATGGGGCTTAGCTCGCAGATCGATGCTCAAGCATGGACTGCACAAAGCGTGCAAACAAATAATCTGCATCATGGGGTCCAGGACTGGCTTCGGGGTGATATTGCACGGAAAAGATAGGTAATGATTGATGTTTCAGACCAGCGATCGTTTGGTCGTTGAGATTTAAATGTGTTACTTCCACCTCGGCCTGTGCCATGGATTCAGCACTTAAGGCAAAACCATGGTTCTGACTAGTGATTTCAACCTGTTGTTGTAGCCCTGCAGGTTGATTAAGCCCTCGATGGCCAAATTTGAGTTTAAACGTATCGACACCCAGGGATAATCCCAATAACTGGTGCCCCAAGCAGATGCCAAACATAGGTTTCTGTTCTGCAAGCAGAGATTTTGCCGTTTCAATTCCCACAGATACAGCGGCTGGATCCCCGGGGCCATTGGACAAGAAAATACCATCAGGCTTATGACTGAGAATCTCAGCAGCAGAGGTATGAGCCGGAACCACAATGATTCGACATCCATAGCTCGCTAAGCGTCGCAGGATATTCCGCTTGATCCCAAAATCGAGGGCTACGACAGTCAGAGGAGGTTGAGTTGAGTCTACAGGGGGAGTGGATTCGCTAAATTCCCAAGCTGCAGGGGTTGGGTCTATCCATTCGTAAGCGGCTTGGGTGGTGACCCGCTCTGCCAAATTCAACCCTTCCATGGAGGGAGCTAGCAACACTTTTTCTAATAAAGCTTTCGGGTCTAGGATTTCGGTGGAGATTGCTCCATTCATGGCACCTGTAGAACGGATTTTTCGAGTCAGCGCTCGCGTGTCAATCCCATAAATGCCAGGGATGTGGTGTTGTTGTAGATAGTTGGATAGGGGTTGGGTGGATCGCCAATTGCTGGGCTGGTGACAAAGGTTTCGAGCAATGGCCCCTCTGACTTGAGGACGGTCTGATTCTTCGTCTTCTATATTGACGCCTGTGTTACCGAGTTCAGGATAAGTAAAGGTGACGAGCTGTCCACAATAGCTGGGATCAGTGAGGACTTCTTGATAGCCTGTCATGCCGGTATTAAAAACCACTTCCCCCACTGCAGTGCCAGGTGCACCAAAGGACCACCCACGATATGAACTGCCATCAGCTAGAACCAGAAGTGCGGCTTGGGAATCAACATTGAGCATAGGGATGTGGCGAATATTGAGTGGTTAAAATACGGGCTAATAGTAAACCTTAGTAAAGAATCGCACTTTCTGGAGCGCCTCTTCAATCACCTTTAAGAGTTGACGATCAAAATTGGCAGCATTGTCTTGACGGGGTGTTTGAAATTGAGAGGCGAGTAAATGAACAACTTGAGCGCCGACATTATAGCTAGCAAGGGTCAAGTCTTCAGCTGTAGAGACCAATTGGTCTTGATCCTGCTGCACTAAGGCAGCCTTCATTTGTTCTAAACTTTGCTGAGCACGTTGCCCATAGGTTTCTAAAATCTCATGCTCAAATTCTCCATCCCCACCTGAAAGGGTCTGTAAATGTTTTAGGTTGATGGGTAATTCTCGAATAAAGAGCAAGGTGAATTTATCAGCTGGACCAAAGTTGATCCGATCACCGAATTGCAGGAGTTGGTGATGACCGGCGGGTAAGGGGACGGCATTGATATAGGTGCCGTTGGTGCTGTCTAAATCTGCGATCGCACATTGTTTCCGCACGACATGTAAGCTAGCTTGCTGGCGAGAAACCACTTCAGAATTGGGAAAATCGAGTACGTCAATATGGGGGCAACGTCCTGCCCCGGCCTTCCCAATCAAAATAGGATTAGCTCTAGCAGGTAAGGCCAATAGGGTCCCAGATTGAACATGCAGGAGGCGAAGAGACTCCTGCTGAAATTGGGTTGCCTGAGGATCAAATTGTTCGACTAGCTCGACTTCAAGACCTAGATCAACGGCTGTTGACCTATTTTTGGCATGCTTTAGATAGGCAAAACTGTTGGTATCAATGAGGTTCGCAGGCAAAAGTCTAAGGCCACAGTGATAGCAATATCGCGCAAATCCGAGCTGGGTCGCGCCACAATTTTGACAGCAGGGGACATTGGTTAAGTCCTGCTGACATCGGGCACAGCTACTCTGCTTCCCAGGCTCATTTTGATAAAAACAATGGGGACAGAGCCGGTTCATGACTCTTGCATCAACGGGGGGACAGCGACACGATAGCATTTTTCCACAAGGGCAGGTAATAAAGCGCTCCTGTGGGCTCACCTAGAACTGTTTTTACCGCCTTGGCAAACTGTAGCTGAGCCTTGAGTTCAGAACAATATGGTGATTGAAAGCCTGAGATCTGCGCCTGAGTGGTTCCGAGCCCTTGCTAATATCGAGAGTCCCGTTAAAGTATTGTAAAGACGTTAAGCCAACCTCATTTGACTTACACTCTGCCCAGTAGGACTCAGATAATTTGAAGGAGTGGTCCGGATGAATGCGGCTGAGCAAGCCACAAACCCTGAATCTGCAACTAAAATAGCTGCCATTGTTAACTTGTTTAAGCGGCAATTTCCTGACGTCAAAGCTAATCTGAAGCCTTGGACGAATGACCCAGATACTCAAGAATGGGTGGATCCCTATTCAATCGATATGGGATTTAATTTGCCGGCAGGACATACCCTGGTCCAACTGCGAATGCATGACAACCGTTTGATTGGCATCGAAGCATCCTGTTTTGGCCCATTTGGCAGCCAACGATGGCGATTCTCAACCATTGGAGATTGGACCTTTCTCGGAAATACCCCTCCTCCTGTAGGATTTCAGGCGAAGCTCAAGCATACCTTTCAGGAAATTCTTCAGCTATACAACCCTGTTCCCGAATAGATCAATATAGACTCAAGACCTTCCCTAGCCCGTTTTTATGGTGCCCTGCTCTTCAATTTAGTCCTCTGCTAGTAAGAGACCCCATGTCCCTCCGTAAATTGTCTTGGTCCACTGCGGCCCCTTATCTATTTCTGGCCCCTGCCCTTTGTATTCTCAGCTTGAGTGTATTTTGGCCAGCCCTGCAAGCGTTTTACCTGAGTTTTACGCAATTTGAGACCCTGGGCCAAACTCCAGAATGGATTGGCCTCGGTAACTTTGAGCAGCTTTGGACAGATGATGTTTTTTGGCAAAGCTTGAAGAATTCGTTGATTTACCTGATGGGTGTCGTTCCTATCTTGGTGATTATGCCCTTAGGATTAGCGATCCTCGTCAATCAGAAATTGAAGGGAATCCATTGGTTTCGCGCCGCTTACTATACTCCTGTTGTGATTTCGATGGTGGTGGCGGGCATTGCTTGGAAGTGGCTATATGATGAACGCGGTTTATTGAATCAAGGAATCCGTTTGATTACCCAGAACCCGCTAATGGAAACGCTCCTGGGTCAGTTTGGCTGGACAGGTGATCCCATTGTTTGGCTGCAAAATCCTGATATTGCCCTTTACTGCGTGATGGCAGTCACGGTTTGGAAAGGGTTGGGATATTATATGGTGATTTATTTAGCGGGGTTACAATCCATTCCCCAAGATCTCTATGAGGCTGCGGCGATTGATGGTGCCGATGGTTGGCAAAAACATTGGGATATCACTATCCCCTTGATGAAGCCCTATTTAATGCTAGTTTCCGTGATTTCAGCCATCTCTGCGGCCAAGGTATTTGAGGAAGTCTATGTCATGACCCCTGGCGGTGGTGTCTTGGGGAGTACGATCACGATTGTTGCTAATCTATATGAGCAGGCTTTTTCTGAAGTTGGCAATGGCTATAGCTATGCTTGCGCTATGGGGCTAGTGTTATTCCTACTGATCTTTGGTCTATCCATTCTGAATTTAAAGCTGGGGCAGCTCCGAGGGTAATCCGTTATCTGGATTAGAAATCTAATAAATATCCGATAGAACTAGACGATTTAACAAAAACGTAATAGAATCCAGCACGTTTACAATTTGAGTGCAGATAAAGTAGCTTAGTTATAAATTTTTCAAAGGTAGGAAATAGTGGGCCTTTTCAGTCGCTTCTCTCGGGATATTGGCATTGACCTTGGTACAGCAAACACTCTGGCTTATGTATCAGGTAAAGGGATCGTACTGCAAGAACCTTCGGTTGTTGCGGTGGATCAAGTCACTAAGCAAACCCTAGCTGTAGGGGCCGATGCCAAAATGATGTTAGGCCGTACCCCTGGCAACGTTGTAGCGATTCGACCTTTGCGAGATGGTGTGATTGCAGACTTTGAGAAAGCTGAACTGATGCTGCAGCATTTTATCCGCCGGGTTCATGGGGGTAAAAGCTTAGTGTCTCCTCGCGTGGTCGTGGGTATCCCCAGTGGGGTAACGGGAGTAGAGCGACGGGCTGTGATGGAGGCCGCCAGCCAAGCGGGTGCCCGGGAAGTTCACCTACTTGATGAGCCTGTGGCCGCAGCCATTGGGGCAGGAATGCCTGTTGATGAGCCCACTGGAAACATGATCATCGATATCGGAGGTGGTACCACTGAAGTTGCGGTGATGAGTTTACAAGGGAGTGTGATCAGTGAATCGGTTCGGGTTGCGGGTGACGAACTCACCGAGTCGATTGCTCAGTACATGAAGAAAGTCCACAACCTAGTCATTGGTGAACGGACTGCAGAAGATATCAAAATACGAATTGGTTCGGCCTATCCCACCAACGATAATGATGATGCCAATATGGAGGTCAGAGGACTACACCTCCTGTCTGGACTACCTCGAACGGTGCTAGTCAAGGGACCCGAGATTCGCGAGAGCATGACTGAGCCCCTCTCTTCAATTGTGGAAGCAGTCAAGCGTACCTTAGAGCGAATGCCCCCGGAATTAGCGGCAGATATTGTAGACCGCGGCATTATGTTGGCGGGCGGCGGCGCCTTACTGAAAGGCTTAGATAAGCTGATTAGCCATGAAACTGGGATTGTTGTCCATATTGCATCAGATCCGCTCTGTTGTGTTGTGATGGGAACTGGGCTGGTTTTGGAGAACTTTCAGCAATTTTCTCGCGTATTTTCTAACCCAACGACTGTTCTTTAGTGATTGGGCTGCTTCAGATACCTTCAGGATGATACTCTCAAACTGGGAAACGTCCTCACTGCCCCATTTAGACCTATTACAGATGAGTTAAGGTTATTTGATTCATCTCTAATGCCTCTATACAATCAATCCAGTTATTGGGTGCTTAGTTGGGAGGCTCATTCAGTTCTCAGGCCAGTTGGGACCCGTTCTTTAGTTTGATTGTCAATGCTTTTTCTGTTTCGCTGGTGGGAACGGTATCGTTTAGGGTTAATCCTAGCTATTTTGTGCTTGGGAGGGGCGTGGGTGTTCAGCCGTTCTCAAGGGGTTGGCTTGCTGGAAGTGTTTCGGTTTGCCAATAGACCTGTCCAGCCAGATGCCGTTCAACAGAAACAGCTGGTGGATGCCCAAACAAAACAGCTTCGCCAGCAACTCGTTGATCTGGAATCTCGAAATCAGACCCTCCAGAAGCTGGTTGATCATAAAAGTGTGAAAAACAAGCAAGCGATCGCAGTTCCAGTACTGGGTCGGAGTGGGGATAATTGGTGGCAGCAGTTAACCCTCAGTAAAGGCCAGAACCACGGTATTAAAGTGGGTTCTGTGGTGTTTGCCCCCGGTGGACTAGTGGGACGGGTGACGGCGGTGTCTCAAAATACCAGTCGAGTTCTGTTGGTAACCGACCCCACGAGCCGAATTGGGGTGATTGTCACCCGTAGCCGCCATATGGGTATTTTTCAAGGTCAGTCTAGTACGGAAGCCCTGATCACGTTCTTTGATAAAGATCCAGATGTAAAGGTGGGGGATGCGGTGGTCACCTCTTCCCTCAGTCGCCTATTTCCTCCGGGACTGCCAGTGGGTAAAATTAAGACTTTGAAATTAGAGCAAAATTATAATCCTCAAGCCATTGTTGAATTGGCAGTTCCGATTAGCAAGCTGGAATGGGTCAGCGTATACCTGAATGATCAAACCTCTCTCCTTCAGAAAACAGTCCCCTCTTCCCCTTAATCTTTGGAACGCTGTCATTGTGGTTGGATCGGTGATGATCTGCGCCTTGATGCTGCTGTTCCGGTTGCCGGTCATGGTGTTGTCAGGGGTGGGGCCGAATTGGCTGCTGGTGTGGGTGGTGACCTGGAGTATTAAGCGATCCTCTCTCCAGGGCATTGTGGCGGGTATTTGTTTGGGATTGATTCAAGATGGCCTGACGGCTGCTCAGCCGACCCATACCGTCGGCTTAGCCCTAGTGGGGTTGCTGACGGGACGCATCAACAAAAAACGCTTTATTCAGGAAGACTTTATCTCCATTGCCCTAATCGTATTTGGCATGGCCCTGATGGTGGAGGCCGTGCATGCGATTCAGTTTGGATTAGGGGGGACCCATCGTCTTGAGGATGTTTGGCTTCATCTGCGGCAAACGGCTCTGAGTTCCGGGATTCTAAGTAGCTTATGGGCTCCAGTGGTTTATTTCCCTTTAAACCGATGGTGGACTCGATATCATCGGTTATTGGGTATCGAATAATAAATTGTTGCTCACATAAAAATTGCTTAGGTGCCCTTGGATCGTGGGTGGAAAAATTTGGATGCTGGAGATAAATTCCCAAAATGTGATCAACGCGACGGTCTGAAATCGACTACAGTAGAGGATAGCGAAACAAGCAAATTGACGGGAGACGACTCCGGTATGCATCTGAGTGAAATTGTCCACCCTAACCAGTTGCACGGGTTATCTATTTCGGAGCTGAAGCAAATTGCTAATCAGATCCGTGAGAAGCATTTAGATACTGTGGCGACGAGTGGTGGTCATTTAGGACCGGGGTTAGGGGTTGTTGAACTCACCCTGGCGCTCTATCAAACTTTAGATTTAGACCAAGATAAAGTGGTGTGGGACGTGGGGCACCAAGCCTATCCCCACAAACTCATTACGGGACGATATGACCGATTCCATACTCTACGCCAAAAAGACGGCGTTGCTGGATATCTGAATCGTCGAGAAAGCAAGTTTGACCACTTTGGTGCAGGTCACGCATCTACCAGTATTTCATCTGTATTAGGGATGGCCTTGGCTCGAGATGCCAAGGGAGAAAACTTTAAAACAGTCGCTGTGATTGGCGACGGGGCGATGACAGGGGGGATGGCCCTCGAAGCCATTAACCATGCGGGGCATCTTCCTCATACCCGCATGATTGTGGTCTTAAACGATAACGACATGTCCATTTCTCCTAATGTGGGAGCCATGTCTCGTTATCTGAATAAGATGCGCCTGAGTCCACCGATTCAGTTCTTGTCCGATAATTTTGAAGAGCAGCTCAAGCAGTTACCCTTCGGGGAGCAGGTGGCCCCCGATCTAAAACGGCTCAAAGGCGGCATGAAGCGCCTGGCGGTTTCCAAGGTCGGTGCGGTATTTGAAGAGTTGGGCTTTACCTATATGGGGCCTGTAGATGGCCATAGCCTAGAAGAGTTGCTGGCAACCTTCAAAGAAGCCCATTTACACGAAGGCCCAGTGCTCGTGCATGTGGCTACCACGAAGGGTAAGGGATATGCGATCGCAGAGCAAGACCAAGTCGGTTACCATGCCCAAAGTCCGTTCAACCTAGAAACGGGCAAAGCCAAGCCATCTAACAAACCTAAGCCTCCCAACTATTCCAAGGTATTTGCAGAAACCCTGATCAAAATAGCGGAAAACGATATCCGGGTCGTGGGCATAACCGCAGCCATGGCGACAGGAACAGGGCTAGATAAATTACAAGCTAAACTTCCCAAGCAATATATTGATGTTGGTATTGCTGAACAGCATGCGGTTACCCTAGCTGCCGGCATGGCCTGTGAAGGCATGCGACCCGTGGTCACTATCTATTCCACCTTCTTGCAGCGAGGGTATGACCAAATTATCCATGATGTCTGTATCCAAAACTTGCCGGTCTTCTTCTGCTTAGATCGAGCCGGAATTGTCGGTGCAGATGGTCCTACTCACCAAGGTATGTACGATATTGCCTACCTGCGTTGCCTACCTAATATGGTGATGATGGCTCCTAAAGATGAAGCCGAACTACAGCAAATGTTAGTAACGGGCATCAACTATACCGACGGCCCCATTTCTATGCGGTATCCGCGGGGCAGTGGTTTGGGTGTGGGTCTGATGGAAGAAGGGTGGGAACCGTTACCCATTGGTAAAGCAGAAACTCTGCGCCATGGAGACGATGTTCTCCTGTTAGCCTATGGCACGATGGTGAACTTAGCGTCTCAAGCGGCAGATATGCTGACGGAGCACGGTATTCGAGCCACGGTAGTGAATGCTCGGTTTGCCAAGCCCTTGGATACAGAGTTAATTATTCCTCTGGCTCAGAAGATAGGCCAGGTGGTGACCCTAGAGGAAGGCTGCTTACCGGGTGGCTTTGGCTCGGCCGTCTTAGAAGCCTTGATGGATCATCAAGTTATGGTGCCCGTGACTCGCATTGGTGTTCCCGATCTATTGGTAGAGCATGCCACGCCGGATCAATCTAAATCAGCACTGGGGTTAACCCCTGCTCAAGTTGCTGAAAGAGTGTTAGGGTTGCTGAAGCAGAAACCAGCACCTAGCTACGTTTCCTAATACTTGTCCACTGATTCCAATAAAACTGAACTCTGATGACTGCATCGGTTGCCAATCCTGTTTATCCTGTTGTTTGGCGTGGCGACCACGTTGAACTGATTGATCAGACTCGCTTGCCTCAGCAATTTAGTGTGGTGGAGATCCGTCGCTCGGATGATATGGCGACCGCGATCAAAACCATGATTGTTCGGGGTGCCCCGGCCATCGGGGTTGCTGCAGCCTTTGGTATGTATTTGGGAAGTTGTGAAATCACCACTGACAATCGAGATGCGTTCTTGAGCGAACTGGCTGGAGTGGGTGACCTACTGAAAGCGACCCGACCCACGGCAGTTAATCTGTTTTGGGCGGTGGATCGGATGCTGAAAGTGGCCCGCCAAACCTTAGGCCCTATGTCCCAGATTCAAGACCAACTGTTAACCACCGCTCAAGAAATTGCAGCAGATGATTTACGGACTTGCAAAGCGATTGGTGATCATGGTCTGAGTGTTCTACCCAAAGATCCCGAAAAGCTTTGTCTTCTGACCCACTGTAATGCTGGAGCCCTAGCGACTGCAGGCTATGGAACGGCGTTGGGGGTGGTTCGCTCCGCTTGGACTGCAGGCCGATTGGCTAGGGTCTATGCCGATGAAACTCGACCTCGTTTGCAGGGGGCTAAGTTAACCACTTGGGAATGTGTCCAAGAAGATATTCCGGTAACGCTAATTTCAGATGGAATGGCGGCCCATTGTATGCAGCAGGACCTCATTGATGTGGTGGTTGTGGGAGCCGACCGAATTGCGGCGAATGGCGATGCTGCCAATAAAATTGGTACTTATAGCGTTGCCCTCTGTGCCAAAGCCCACAATTTGCCTTTTTACGTCGCAGCCCCCCTCTCCACCATTGATTTTGAGTTAGCAGATGGTGGGGGAATTCCGATTGAAGAGCGACATCCATCTGAAATTTATCAGATTGGGACGACGGATATTTGTCCAAAAGGAGTAGAGTTCTATAACCCTGCTTTTGATGTGACTCCGGCTGAATTGATCACTGGCATTATTACGGAGCATGGGGTGTTTGCACCGGGGGATATTCGAGAGAAGCTCAGTCATCACCGCTCTGCTTAAATTTGCCGCTTCTGCTCTCTGCCATCCTGGAGGCATTTATGGTCAATGGGGATGCATCTCTGTTATCACAGGAGTTGATGCCGATTCTCTGATGCGATCGCACAATCGTTCCTTCGCGAGGAGACAGTATCAGGCTGCTCTGAGTTGAAGGATGGCAAGGGACTGATGGGACAAAATTCTGGACAGATGCCGAAAAAACGAATGCTTAGAGGGCGAGGTTTTAGACTTTGGAGCTTATTGATCCTCTTTGTCTTGGCTTTGGGGTTGCCGGTGTATGGATACAAGATTGAACCCTATTGGGTAGAAGTAAAGACGGTTCCTCTGGTCTTACCTCATTTGCAGGCTGAATTTGATGGCTATCGGATTGTGCAGCTGAGTGATATGCATGTGGTCGATCAAATGCCACAGTCGTTTCTAGAGCGAGTCATTGAGCAAACGAATCAGCAGCAGCCCGATCTGGTCGTCATTACAGGAGATATTGTCACCTCTGATCCTCAGCGGTATGCCTCTCGTATTGAAGCGGCATTCAAAGCCTTTGCAGCCCCGACGATTGCAGTTTTGGGAAATCATGACTATTGGTCTGATCCAGGAGCTGTTCAGCAGATTTTGCAAAAAGGTAATGTCGAACTGCTTCGGAATCAGGTCTATACAGTTGAACGAGATCAGGCACAGCTACACATTGCCGGGGTCGATGATGTCTGGGCAGGGGCTGCCGATCTCGATCAGGTGATGACCCTGTTGCCCAAGACAGGAGCTGCGATTTTGTTAGCTCATGAGCCAGACTTTGCCGATGTGGCTGTCACGACCCACCGATTTGATCTAGAGCTTTCTGGACATGCCCATGGCGGTCAAGTTGCTATTCCGTTTGTGGGGGCTCCCGTGTTACCCCCCCATGGCAAGCGATACCCCATTGGGCAATATCAAATTGAAGACTTAATTCAATACACCAATCGGGGGATTGGCATGGTTAGCCCCCGAGTTCGGTTTGGGAGTCGTCCTGAAATTACGGTGTTTCAGCTATCTGCACCCACTGCTTAGCAGTAGTGAAGACCGTTTAAGGGATTAATTTTGCTAGAGGCTATCTCAGTTGCTGATTACCCTTGGGCTCAGGGTTCTCACTATCCTGCTGGGCTCTGGGAGGCATACAGAGAGGGGCGAAGGCACAAATAGGCCAATGGTCCTAGTAATGGCACTAACGCAGCCCCCCAAAATAAGGGCGTTTGAGTGGATAACCCTCGTCTGTTGATATCGGCTACTAACATGGCGGGAAAAACAAGGCTGAGCATACAAAAATCTAGACTCATCACATGAATAAATCGGCTAGTTTGCCAGAGATGAATGAAGTCTGCCCAGTCCCCTTGGGAAAAGCCAAAGACCAGGAGTGCGATCGCACCGACGAACAACCCAATTCCTAGCCCTCGACTATCCCAGAACTTTAAATTCCGGTTGCTCTCGCCAGCCAATTCAGGCTGTGGAGCTTGGCGGAGAGCTAGGTAGGGCAGTAGAGCAAAGGCTCCAAAGGCAAAGGATAGGCTAGCGAAAGGCCACGCTGAAATTTTTTGTTCGCAACCGTCTGCAAACAGCACGCTCCCATAGATCATGGGCCAGATGCCCATCAGATTGAAGAGAGCAATCACTAAGGGATTGATGCCTTCCCAGTTCATCGTTGACAGTTGTTGAATTAATTCAAGAGAATTGCCTTGATCGGGGGGTGCTAACACAAAGGCATAGATACTAAACCCTAGCCATATCAAGCCAAATCCAATTTTTTGCACCATGCCAACTCTCATCCAACGTTTCTACATCTATTTAAAATATGCCTGAATTTGGATGATGTGATGGCGATTTTTAATTGGGCTTCGCTGAGGGAGGCTGAGGGTAATCAATTTTTCACCTTATTCTCAATCATCGCTCTCACTTGAGAGGCCTGTTTTTTGCTATCCCATGATTGAGACGGCAACCATATCAATTTCAGTGCAAACGATAGGTCTTCAGGAGGCATTTCAACGCCATGCTCGGTGAGATTAATCTTTTCAGGCGATTTGCTAAGGGCCTAGATTTCTCAGTGACCACAGTCACCCCCCTATTTGATGATTGTCACTGAATTGATAAGCCAGTCGCTGTATATCTTATAGACACACCCCGCTATTTCAAAGGACAGGCAGATGAACCCAAAATTCTGGACGGTTTAAGGACAAAGGGCTGAAGTTTGCATTCAGCTTGTGTCGTGAGTGACCGATACCCCCAAAGAATTGCCTACTCTGGAAAACTCCCATGCTATTGAACAATCGCTTTCGCATCTTAAAACAACTGGCCAAAGGTGGTTTTGGCGCAACTTATTTGGCAGAAGATACCCACATGCTGTCCCGGCGTCACTGTGTGGTGAAGCAGTTACAGCCTGAGGTGCCTAACCAACACTGTTATGAGATTGCACTCAAAAAATTCAAAGAGGAAGCGGCGGTCCTTGAACAACTGAAGCATGATCAAATTCCTCAGCTGTATGGCTACTTTGAACAAGAGGAGCGCCTGTTTTTGATCCAGGAATGGATAGATGGGCCAACCTTAGGGGAAAAAGTCAGAGCTTTGGGACAGCTCTCGGCAGAAGAAGTTCAACAGATGCTGCTGCGAGTGCTGCCTGTTCTAGAATATCTGCATAATTTTAAAGTCATTCATCGGGATATTAAGCCAGATAACTTGATTTTGCGGCAGGTGGATAGTCGCCCTGTGCTGATCGACTTTGGTTCCATGAAGCGGCATCTTAAAACCCGCATCAGCTTTTCCGGCAGCGTTATAGATTCTGTGATCATTGGTACGGAGGGGTTTATGTCCCCTGAGCAAGCGGCCCAACGAACAGTCTATGCCAGTGATTTATACAGTTTGGGGATGACTGCAATCTATGCTCTGACGGCAAAGCTACCCGTGGAGATGGAATCTGACTACGAGACAGGCCAGTTCCGATGGCGACAATATGCGCCCCATGTGAGCGATCATTTAGCTGATATTTTGAACAAAGCGACAGAGTTCAGCCCTCAAGATCGCTTTAGCACAGCCACGGAAATGTTGGATGCGTTGACCCTGCAGAATGCCAATGCTGTCGCTACGATCATCTCTGAACGAACCATTCATCAACGACCCACAATATTAGATCAGGTTGAGCCGGAGCTTCCTAAAGCTGAAGCCGTGATTGCTCGCAAGGGGCTGAAGACGTTGGAGTTTTCACCTTCTGCGGTGATGACCTCTCTCATGGCGGGGGGGATTGGATTTGCGATCGCACTCAGTTTCCAAGGTCTAGGCCCTCAAGCCGTAAAAGCCAATCATGATCAGGACACCGGCAAGTCTTTGGTTCAAGCGGCCAATACTTTCTCTGTACAGGGGAAAAAGTTAGGCGCAATCCGTACTTTATTGAATGTGCCCACCACCTCTGATCATGCCCAAGAAGCCCGAGAGAAAGTGGCGAATCTAGTGCACCTGGAGCTGGGGCAAAGCATCGATCAACAATTGGATGTCATGAATTTGGAAAAGCCTCCTGGTAAGGCTAAGCGAAGTTTGGCGGGCATCGGAGTCTCTTATTTATCAGACGTTAAAACCAAGACCCAGATAGATAAAGTAAAAACAAAATTTGGCCATTCACCGATCAATACCTATAGTCCCCACTGGCCCATCTATCGTCAGCCGACGGATGCAGACTTAGTCGCCGATTCCAAGTCTTGGTATGACCCTTGGTTTGAACAGTATGATATTGCTCCCGGCATGACTCTGGAAGTGATGTATGGATGTAAGTCCAATAAGATCCTGCAAACCGCCGAATCCTTTGACCGCAGCAATGTTGATTCTGAGTTTATTAAGGCCCGCTTCAATCGAATCCTGCAAGGTAGCCGTCAAGAGGATATTCAAGTCTCCCAAGCGACCTTAAAGCAACTCACCAACCACACAGGTAAGGCCAGAACTGAGTCCTTCTCCACAGATCAAGTACGAGGCTGGATTATCAGCAATCAGGATCAGCTGATGATTGTCACCCGAGAGACATAATCGATTCCATTAATCGCGTTCTTGGAAAATGTGAGTTTCTAGCCAGTGAGGCTGAGATTGACTCAACCTTTGATCGCTAAGGTGAAGCTCAACTACCCTGCTCGTATTTTCTCGTCCGCTAAGGAGAAGTCGGCTCACTGTAGCCCCCCTAAGTGTGAAATATTAAGCAATAATTAAGCGAACTATTTTAGACTGTTGGCAATCTCAATCTTCATGGCCATGAACAAAATACTGAGCAGACTGATTAAATTCATCTTGATTATGGGGCTGGTGGTGGGCTTAATCTGGCTCATCCAACAATATGGAATGGAGAGAATCCGGGCCAACGTCGCTTATATGGGCGTATGGGCACCGATCGGCATTTTTGCCCTCCGCTTTATCAGTGTGGTGATTCCAGCTTTACCCAGTACCGCTTGGTCTCTATTAGCAGGGACTGTTCTAGAAAGCTTCTGGACTGCATTAATTACGGTAGTTTTAGCCGATTTAGTGGCCTGTAGCCTGGGGTTTTATCTGGCAAAACGATATGGTCGGAATTTGGTAGAGAAGCTGGTCGGTACCCGATTTATGGACAAGGTTGATAAAGTCAGCCAACGGCATTTGGAAAGTAATTTCTTTCTGCTAACGGGTTTTTTAATGACGGGATTATTTGACTTTGTCAGCTATGGTGCCGGTTTGACGACCACTAAATGGGTGCAGTTTTTTCCTGCTCTCTTCATTGGTGTGGTGATCTCCAATACGCCTGTAGTGGCTATTGGTAAGGGCATGTTTGCAGAAGGGAATGCTCGCTTGTTAGTCGTTGCTGCAGTGCTAGGAATTTTTTCGTTGGCGATATTGACGGGGTGGTTACAACGCCGCAATAGCAAGCCAGTTAAGGGATGACATCTAGATCAAAGATCGAAGAATATGTCAGGCCGGGCCTACCCTATACTTTCGCTTTATGCTCAAGAACCCGATAGATGGCTTTGAGAATACTATCTTCATCCTGACTAATTTTCTGATCGATTAAAGCAATCGTAATTGCTTTGGATAAGACAAAAGCGGCAATATCAGGCTCTAAATCTTCTAACAGGGGTTCAATCACAACAGGCACTTTAAGCGCAGATTGAATCTGAAGGACCATGTCTTCCTCCATACCCATTGAGACTAAACGCGGCTTTAGCTCAGTGCTTATAAAGGCGTTGTCAGGACTGCCTGCTCGAATAACGTAGGCTAATAAACGATGAACTTTGCCCTGCTGACTTTTGGACATCTTGGTATAGGTGAGTTCGGCTTCAGCGTTGGCGTCATGGCCTTGATTGATATTGGTCAGGATTTTCTGCCATTCACCTTCACTACATTGCTCGGGTTTATCAACTACTAACGATATCTGCACCTGACCATTGTTAGTCTTGAGGTGGGTGACACTGGCTTGAATTCCCAAGTACCCTAACCATTGGGAAATCATGCTAATGAGCTTATTGCTGGCAGAATGGGTCTGGGCGAGTAGCTGAACCTGAGTCCGGACAAGGGGTTGAACAAGACGATCAAGCATTGTTGATTTCTCTCAATTCTCTGGGGTTGGATAAAGCTATCTTTGGGCGAATTTTAACCCAGCTTGTCATCAGTTGTGGGGCCGCCCCATTACCGATCACTCAATCGACATTAACAGCTTATTTCAATACCTTTGTGAAGGCATACTTCTTAGAAATGCCCAAACGACGAGAATTATAGACATGAACGCAATGCAGTAATGTCTGCACCCACGATTTTCTCTAGATTGGCGGTAATTTTCTCCATATCCCAATTCCACCAAGCAATCTCTAGCAAGGCCTGAATGACTGTATCGGAGAAACGCTGGCGAATTACCTCGGCAGGATTACCCCCCACAATGGTGTAGGGTGAGACATCCTTGGTGACCACCGACTGGGCCGCGACAATTGCCCCATCGCCAATCGTGATACCGGGCATGATGACGGTTTCATACCCTATCCAAACATCATTGCCAATGACAGTATCTCCCTTGTAGGGATACTCGTTTCCTTGAGGGGTAAATTGTTGCCAGTCCTTGCCAAAGATCTCAAAAGGATAGGTCGAGAATCCGGACATCTTATGGTTCGCCCCATTCATGATGAACCGAATGCCCCGGGATAAAGCGCAGAACTTGCCAATGATGAGCTTGTCGCCGACAAAAGGAAAGTGATAGAGGACGTTTCGCTCGAAGTTCTCGGAGTCAATCGGGTCGTCGTAATAGGTGTAGTCGCCAATCATGATGTTGGGATTACTGACCGTATTTTTGATAAAGCAAACCTGAGGGAATCCCGCCATGGGGTGAGCCACATTGGGGTCAGGATAGTCCATGGTGCTTACTGCTTATTGAGAGACCAATCATAGCCTAGATAACCAACTTTATACCCGCCTGCTTTGAGATAGGCTTGGTCTTCAGAAGAAACGTAGTTGCTGATGAAATTCAGAACTGCTTTTTGCTTATCATCGCCACTGAACTGATCTTTGACTGCAAAGTTGGGCTTCCAATCATCGCCATACCAGTCAAAGATTTTAGACAAATAGACTTTGTTCTCTTGCCGATCAATGCGGAAACCGCTGTCAGGACGGGCCAACCATCTTTTGACCTGGTCTTCTAATTGAGCATCCACATTTTCGGCTGTGAAGGGCTCATTTCTCAGGGGCGGGCAGCTCTTGGCGGCACAAACTAGGGCTGCATGAATCCGAGGCTCATTGAAGGTGGGACGAATAATATCATGCTCGATATTGTTGAGGGTTTTGGATTCACCGGCAAGCTGGAATTTCTTGGAACTCCAGACCCCTGGAATATCTCGAATACTGGCTTTGAGGGGTTCTTGCTCAATGATGGCGAGTAAGGTCAGGGCATTATAAGCATTCATCAGGTATGCCAATTGCTGATTCTTGTCCCAGCCTTTGTACGTATTTGGGGTAACGGCAGCCAACTGAGCATAGTAGCGATCTAGCCCTCCCCGATTTTTTTGCAGTTCCTCGTAATTCACCCAGCCATCATCCGTGACGTATTGCGTCAGCAGCTTGGTATATTCATTGTTGCTAAACGGCTTATTGGTATCAATGGCAGCCTGAACAGGGATATCTTCGGCACCAATAAATGGTAGATTGGCGCAGCTCGAAAGCAGCAGTACACCTGGTAACAAAATAGAAAAGGGTTTTATTTTTTTCATGTCTATCTCCAGGCATCTCAAAAAAAACTATATGCTTCTATGAAGCCTGATGGAACTGAGAATTTACTGAGATGTCCCTGGGCTTGGATTAAAAAGTGTTTGGGAACGTCGAATATACCAGCTCCACAGCCATCCCAACACAAAGGGGGTCCATAGCCAAACCCGTTCACTGGTAGTCAATTGCCAGACACTGATACCTAAACTCTCTCGGTGGGGAAGGGCAAAATAGACAAAGGCCGATAGACTCACCAGACGTGTCCCCCAATTTCCACTGGCTACAGCAAAGGGGACGAGCCAAGTAAAGTACCAGCCATGAACCACAGGTGAGAGCAGAAGCAGGGTTCCTAGATAGCTTTCAGTATAGTCACCCACTTGGGTAGAGCGCCAGAGGAGAAAGAGGAGTGCGATCGCAAGGGGTATCAGCAAAATCGCATTGTGCCATTCTGGTGCCGATAACAGCGAGTCAATCGGTAAAAATTCAGCGCTGCGGCCTTTGGTCACAAACGAAGAACTCGTGGGAATGAGGGGACAGCTGGTTAGAGAGCAAAACGGTAAGGCACTGATCAGCATGGGTAAGACTGGCAACAGCACGGAGATGCTAGCCCATTTCCACGCTCGCTGTTTCACAAAGGTCCAGGTGACAAACGCAATGATAGGTAGAGAAATCCATTTGGTGGCAATACTCACTCCCAACAAGGCTAATCCAGCAATTGTTTTTGTGGCTCGACGAGGTTGAGTATCCAAACAAAGCCAAGCCCAGACCAAGGGCAGAATAAACCAGCTATCGTAGTGTGCCCCTCCAGCAAAGGAGTAAATGATCAGTGGATTCCAGGCATAGATAAGGGTTTTTAGAGAACCGAATCGGCGTTGCAGTAGCCAACAGGTCCCTAAATCTGCTGCCATAAAGGCTATTTTGAAGAGCAATGTAGAGGTAGCTATGGCCGCCAACCCTCTAAAGCCCAATTGAGTAATTGGGGGATAAATCGCGGAAATATCGGCATTATTGATCATCGACCACCATTCTGTGCGCAGTGGTACGAGTTCGGGGGCCGTGGGGGCGAATTCAAAGGGACTGATGCCCAAGTTCTGCAGGCGTCCTTCCCAGAGATAGCGCCAAATATCATTGCCGGGAGCCATGGCTAAAAGGATGCATCGAGTTGCGATCGCAACCATCCAAAACCACAACTTCGACACCTGAAGCAGTATCCAAGACACCACAAATCCCAATCCCATCACGCTGACCCCTCGCCACAAAGGAGGGACCATTCCCGGCTGGGTGAAATCTCCATAGGGAACGATCATGGTGCAGCCTGCGATCAGTAGAACAGCGCTGACCCACTGCCATGCGGGATGATTTCGTAGGGCTGACTTAGCAAAGAGCATCTGCAAATGCTGACCGTAGAGAAAAGCTAGGGTACTTAAAATAATGCTACCGGCCTGGACGCTTCCCTTAATCGTGCCGCTAATTTTGGATCGTCCGCCTTGGCGAGGGCGATAGCCTTGGGGAATTTCACAAGTGCGTAATTTTTGCTCTGCCGCCTTGGCCTGCATTTCGACTGTCCAGCCGAAGCCGCGATCTTGCATATTGAGTTGTTCCAGGCGGGCTCGGCGAATTAAGCGGAGAGGGCCTAAATCTTGAAAGGGATGACCCCAACCCCAGCGAATCAAGGTGGTGGCTAGGCCGTTTCCCCAATTTTGAACGGGTGTCATGGCAGAGCGACTGTCGGGACGGGCGCGGCGATTACCTAAAATTAAATCGTAATCCTGGCGCTCGGCAAAAAACTGTGGCAATACGGATAGATCATCGCTACCATCGCCATCACAAAATAGAATCCAGCCGATATGTTCGGGAATGTTCTGCATCCCTTGCCAGCAGGCTCTGCCATAACCAGGAATCGGTTCAGATACGACTTCGGCTCCGGCGGTATGGGCGGTATGGGCGGTGCGATCGCAACTACCGTTATCCACTACCCGGATCCGATGCAATCCCAAATTCTGCAACGAATGAATGACAGTCCCTATCGTTTCTTCCTCGTTTAAAACAGGAATAATGACCAGAATGTCATCAAAATTAGTGTCAGGAACCGTCATTCAGAAGTAGTTTTACAAAGCATGCACTATAGTTAGTCAACCTTAACAAGATTAAATTGAAGACCTGACTTAGCTGAGTGTTTGCTGAGAGCCTAATGAAAGTGCATCGTCACCATGATTATTAGCAAAAGAACGACCATCTTGCTTTGTACGGTCGTCGCAATATCTTGCACGAATAATGAAAGTCAGCCTCTAGTTGGCAACCGAGAGGAAGAGTCTCCTCCACAACCTACTGCTCCTGCATCTGGTTCACCAGGAATACCTGCAGGGGCTGGTTCATCTACTCCCCCTGCAAATCCACAGATTCAAACCCGTTCACCTGATCTGCCACACCGAACATCTTGTAATTATTTTGCAGGTAAAGCTTTAGCTGGCCAAGGGATTAATCTAGATGTTTGCTCCATTCAGCCTGGGAATTTAAGCCAAGTTCCTTTTGTCTACTATCTTGGCAACGATCGAGTGGAAAGCTCAGCGAACTGTTTAGACCAAACGTGGACGACCTATCCAGAGACTCAGGTCCATACCCCTCAATCTGGGGCAACAGAGAAGATGCTAACCCGAGCTTGCCAAGGATAACCCCCTTTCTCTGGAGCGACTGCTTCGATCAAGCACAAGGTAAACGGACGGCAAAAGTGGTGCCTATGCCAATCTGGCTATTCAAAGTGATGGTGCCCTGCAGTAACTCCACAAACTGTTTAACAATACTCAATCCCAAACCGGTGCCTGGGACATTGCTCACATTCTTGCCACGATAAAACGGATCAAAGATCAGGGACCGATCCTCGGGAGGAACTCCCATCCCTTGGTCAGAAATTTGAAAGGTGATGAAAGCTTTGCGGCGGGAAACTTTGAATTGGATAACCCCATTGTCAGGGGAGTAACGAATGGCATTTTGCAGAATATTGGTCAAAATAGAACGCAGCAACTGTATATCCATTGCAGTGACTAATTGGCGATGACGGCAGTTCAGCACCACTACATGATGGGGGGTCATGGATTGAACTTCAGCCACTAACGCTTGGCAGAAAGGGACCAGATCGAGTTCTGCCGATTTCACCTCTATCCGTCTAGCGTCAATCTTGCCGATGACTAAGATGTCATCAATCATCTCTGTCATCCGTTCCACATTTTCTGTAATTCCTGCCAAATACTCAGATTTCTGCCCAGCTGTTAACTGGGAGTCATAGCGATCTAGAGATGAAATTGACAGGGAAATATTGTTCAAGGGGTTGCGAAACTCGTGACAGACCATTGCCACAAATCGTGATTTCAATTCACTCAGCTCTTGCAGTTGTTGATTAACCTGCACTAATTCTGCTGTGCGCTCTCGGACCTTTGACTCTAAGACCTCATTAGTTTGTTTTAAGACCGATTCAGCCCATTGACGCTGGGTGATATCTCGAAATGTCACGACTGCCCCAATCAGTTGGCCATGCTCGTCATGGATGGGTGTGCTGATATATTCCACCGGAAAGCTTGTGCCATCCCGACGCCAAAAGACCTCATTGGTGACCCGATAGACCTTCCCATCTCGAAAGGCTGCGTAGATGGGACAGGCCTCTCTTGGATAATGGCTCCCATTCGGGTGGGAATGATGGAGTACCGCATGCATCGGTTGACCGATTAGCTCCGGAATGGGCCAGTCAATCATTTTGGCTGCTGCAGGATTAACGAAAGTGACATTGCCCTGAATGTCCAGACCATATACTCCTTCACCAATAGAATTGAGGATTAGCTGATGTTGTTGGCGAAGGGTCTCTAATGCTGGATCGCTGGGCACAGAGGTGGGGATTAAGGGATGGGCTGTCACCAGAGATGGACTGGGAAGAGATTGGGGCATGAAGGTACCAGGCAGGTTCAGAAATCAGCACTCATCCGCATCTTCGGTCGGTCCCCTGACTCAAGACTGTATTCCAGGACACTACTCAGGGACTGGCAACAACGTACAGATTTAAGCAGGGAGTAGCTTTAGACCTGACAATCTAACCTGGAGAAATGCCCTGTCCCTAAGGGGTATAGCCATCATGCATAAAGTCCTCATCATTGAAGATGAAACGCAAACTCGCAATTTATTTTTGAATTGCCTGAAGTTTGAAGGGTTTGAAGCCCTTGGCGCTGATAATGGGGCGTTGGGGGTCCAACTCGCCCAACAACATCATCCTGAACTAATCGTTTGCGACATTATGATGCCGGATATGGATGGGTATCAGGTGCTATCTACATTGCGGCAACATCCCGTCACATCGACCATACCGTTTATTTTCCTAACGGCTAAAGTGACAATGCCAGAATTACGGCAGGGTATGACTTTAGGGGCTGATGATTATTTAACTAAGCCCTGTACGATTGATGATTTTTTGACTGCGATCGCAACCCGTCTCCAAAGACAGGCAGAGCTGCAACATCAGCCTGCCTCTGATTCTCAATCTGCCGTCGACCCATCCGGATTAGAGCGAATTTTCCCCAATTGTCCCAAACTGAATTCTGTCTTCGACTTTATTGAAGCGAACTACCACCAACCCTTACACCTCAAAGATGTGGCAAAAGTAGCCGGGTATTCTCCAGCCTATCTCACCCACCTGATGCAAACTCAAACAGGTCGCACTTTCAAACAGTGGCTTGTGGAGCGACGGATGAGTGAAGCTCGGATTCTATTGCTGCAGACCAAACAGTCCATTAAAAAAATAGCTATTTCCCTCGGGTACGCAGATCCGGGCTATTTCAACCGCCAATTTCGGCAACATCATGGCGCTTCCCCCCACGGGTGGCGGCGACAATCCCATATTGAGTCCTCTTTGATTTAAACAAAGATCTAAAGAAAATCCTATTGACTTCTAAAGTATGTCCACATTTTAGATCTAGGTTCATTGGTAAGCTCATAGATAAGCCGTAAAACCAGGCGTTAAATATTAGTAAATCTCTCTTTTTTGCCAAAAATATATAGAAAATATGGATTAAAATCTTCGATATTTGTGATTTTAGTTCATTCTCCCTATTTGCCTGAAATGTATGTAAATAGGGAATTTTTGATTTTTATATTCATGGAATTAAATATTTTTCTTTAATTTATTTAAGGTATAAATCATTACAAAAAAATATTTTCAGGTGATTTAATTTAGGATTATTCAACGACTGGGTTTAAACAACCATGGTGGTAGCAACAACCAATAATCCCCCCTCAAAATGGAACAACCTAAAGGCTCAGCGAGAGAGTGTTAATCAAGGTCCTCCCATCTGTCAAACCTGTGGAGGGGTACACTTCACCCGAGATCACTGGCAACACCTAGAAACCATGCCCAGCGATCCAGTGGAAATGATTGATGATCTCGTGAAAATGGGCTTGTATAAGCCGGATGCTTTTACCATTGCCCAATCCATCAGCCACGCAGAACTCCGCAAGCAATTATTCTTAAAATCAGCCTGTAAAGGAGACTCCAAAAGAGAGCGATTAGTCGGTGACTTAATCCAATTGGCAGGCGGGCTAGATCAGGCTTTTGCGGCTGCCTTTGGACCGAAAGCCGGAGAATTTTTTCGGGATGCCCAACGAACCAGTAGCGTTACCCGCCGAGAATTTTTGCGAAATATAGCGGTAGGGGCTGCTCTAGTCTCCCTCACTAACTGTGCCCCTGGAGGAGATAAGCCCGATATTGGGGACACCAATGTAGACCCAGACTTAACGGCCAAGTTGGAAAAGAAAGACTTAAAAATTGGCTTTATTCCCATTACCTGTGCCACGCCGATTATTATGTCGGAACCCCTAGGGTTTTATAAAAAGCACGGCATGAGTGCCAAAGTGGTCAAAATGCCGAGTTGGGGGGCGGTGCGAGATTCTGCGATCGCAGGTGAACTCGATGCGTATCACATGCTGGCTCCCATGCCCATTGCTATGACTCTCGGCTTAGGCTCTAGTGCCTTTGGGATCAAGCTTGCCAGTATCGAAAATATCAACGGCCAAGCGATTACGATTTCCAATCGTCACAAAGGGAAAGTTAAAGGCCCCGCTGATTTTAAGGGGTTTGTGCTGGGAGTGCCGTTTCCCTACTCCATGCATAACCTATTGCTGCGCTACTACTTGGCGACAGGCGGACTCGACCCCGATAAAGACGTCCAGATCCGCCCAGTTCCGCCTCCTGACAGCATTGCCCAATTGGTGGCCGGGGATATTGATGGCTACTTAATGCCAGACCCCTTCAACCAGCGAGCGGTGTACGAGGGAGAAGGATTTATCCATAAATTGACAAAGGATCTATGGCCCAATCATCCCTGCTGTGCCTTTGCTGCTAGTGACGCTTGGATTAGCGAGAACCCCAACACCTTCCGCGCTTTGAATAAATCCATTATTGAGGCCGCCGGGTATGCCAGCCAGCAAAGTAATCGCCCTGCAATTGCCAAAGCGATCTCTTCTCGGGCGTTTCTCAATCAACCGACAGAAGTTGTAGAAGCGGTCTTGACAGGCAAGTTTGAGGATGGCAACGGTCAAACCTTGGATATTCCCGATCGGATCGGCTTTGACCCCTATCCCTGGCAGAGTTTTGCCAACTGGATTTCTTCCCAGCTGGTGCGATGGGATTTGCAGGGAGACGGTAAGTCCAAAACTGCTATTGATGGCAAGTATGACGAAGTGGGTAAAGATGTTTTCCTCACGGATATTGCTCGCGAACTAGCGACAGAGCTAGGGCAGACTCCTCCCGAAGAAATCTATAAAACCGAAACCTTAGCCTTTGACGAATTTGATCCGGCAAATCCCGCCCAATACGTGGAAGAGCAAATCAAAAAATATAATGTTTAATTCAAAAAATAATGGCTGTTAGTCCGCATCAACGCCCCAAAAAGCTGCCCACCCCAGGCCTTTCTGAAAACGTTCAGGCCCTCTTGATTTCACTTCTATCCCTGGGGCTATTTCTAGTCTTTTGGGAGGTGGGAGCCAATGCCAAGATCTTTTCCAAGGGCATGCCCAATGCCACGGAGACCATTGGCGAACTGTGGTTTTGGATCTCAGATCCCTTCTTTGACAATGGTCCTAATGATTTAGGAATTGGCTGGAATTTGCTGACCAGTCTGCGTCGGGTGGCGATTGGCTATACCTTGGCTTCCATCATTGCTGTTCCTCTCGGGATCTTGTTGGGGATGTCGCGAGTTGCTGCAAAGGCCTTTAATCCCTTTGTGCAGCTGCTTAAGCCCGTTTCTCCCTTAGCCTGGTTACCCTTGGGGCTCTATATTTTTCGTAATTCCGAAAATACAGGCGTTTTTATTATCCTGATTAGCAGTATTTGGCCAACCCTGGTGAATACCGTATTTGGGGTTGCCAATGTCAGTCCTGAGTATTTGGATGTCTCGAAAACCTTAGGAGCATCTAAACTGCGGACCGTCTTCAAGGTGATTATCCCTGCAGCTTTACCCAATATTATTTCCGGTCTGCGCATTAGCATGGGCATTGCTTGGCTGGTGATTGTTGCTGCCGAGATGTTGCTTGGCTCTGGGGTAGGCTATTTCGTCTGGAATGAATGGAATAACCTGTCGATTGCCAATATTTTGGTGGCCATTTTTATTATTGGCCTTGTAGGCATTATCTTGGACCAAATCTTTGCGTTTCTAGAAAATTTAGTCTCCTTTGGGCGGCAAACATCATGATCACTTCTTCTCCGGTTGATATGGAAACGTCCACCAGCGTCCAACTGAGTTTGCGGGATGTCTCTAAAGTCTTTCCGGCCAAAGGGGGAATGCTATTCTCCAAGCGCGAGGCGACCTCGAGCTTTGTCGCCATTGAAGACATCAGTTTAGACATCGAGCACAACACCTTTGTCACCATTATTGGGCCATCGGGTTGTGGTAAATCCACCCTTCTCAATATCATCGCCGGACTGAGTACGGCAACGTCTGGCTCGGTTGATCTGGATGGCCAACCCATCCTTGGCCCTGGTCCTGATCGAGGCATGGTATTCCAAAACTATGCCCTGATGCCATGGATGACGGTAGAGGAAAATATTCGGTTTGCGGTGGAAACAGTGTATCCCAAGCTGGAAAAACAGCGACTGAAGGGGATTGTGCGGGAAAATATTGCCCGAGTGGGGTTGGAAGGGGCTGAAAAAAAGCATCCCCATGAATTATCGGGTGGGATGCGGCAGCGGGTCGGTATTGCTCGGGCTTTGGCCATCGACCCCAAAATCCTGCTGATGGATGAACCCTTTGGTGCTTTAGATGCCCTAACGAGAGGCTTCCTGCAAGAAGAGGTGGAGCGGATTTGGGAACAGGACCGGAAAACGGTGATCATGATTACCCACAGCATTGAGGAGGCCCTGCTGCTGTCCGATCAGATCGTGATGATGACTCGGGGACCGGCAGCCAAAATCGATGAGGTTTTACAGGTGCCATTCCCTCGTCCTCGCAACCGTTTAGAGGTGGAGCAGCATCCTGCCTACCACGAACTGAAGGCAGAAATGGAAGCTCATCTTTACCGTGAAACGCGGTTTGTAGAACAGAACCGGATCAAGGCCAAAGCCTAGCCTTTAGCCCATCCCTATTTAATTTTCGACTGCAAATT
This sequence comes from Acaryochloris marina S15, assembly GCF_018336915.1. Classification (GTDB taxonomy): domain Bacteria; phylum Cyanobacteriota; class Cyanobacteriia; order Thermosynechococcales; family Thermosynechococcaceae; genus Acaryochloris; species Acaryochloris marina_A. The sequence goes on from NZ_CP064923.1 coordinate 1,687,657, forward strand.
TTTTATTTTGGAGACCCCATTCCTATGGTCATTGCTGACATTACTGAGAAACTTTTAGCGGCAAAGAAAGCCAAAGGCATTTCCTTTGAAGACTTAGAAAAAGTCTTGGGTTGTGATGAAACCTGGATTGCCTCGGTGATTTATCGACAGGCCAGTGCTTCTGCTGAAGAAGCAGAGAAAATTGTCACGACCTTAGGCTTGCCTGCAGAGCTGGCGGAACCTCTGACGGTCCCACCCATGAAAGGATCCTTAGAGCCTGTCATCCCTACGGACCCTTTAGTCTATCGATTCTACGAAATCATGCAGGTCTATGGAGTGCCTGTTAAAGCCGTGATTCATGAGAAATTCGGCGATGGCATTATGAGCGCCATCGATTTCTCCATTGAGGTGGATAAGGTGGAAGATCCAAAGGGCGATCGCGTCCAGGTAACCATGTGTGGCAAGTTCTTGCCCTACAAGAAGTGGTAAATCCCCTAGATATCCAATCGCTGATAAACCTGGTCTAGGTTTTGGAGGTGGCGACTGGGGTCAAAGCAGTGATCCAGTTCCTCAGCTGAGAGTAGCTTTTGCACCTGTGGGTCTTGGCTGAGGGCGGCTTTAAAGTCGCCCCCTTCTTTGTTCCAGGCCTGGTGAGCAAGGGTTTGGACAATGGCGTAGGCATCTTCACGAACCATGCCTTTATCCACTAGCGCCAATAGAACGCTCTGGCTAAAGATGACGCCACCATAGAGGTTCATATTCCGCTTCATATTTTCGGGATAGACCTGTAAGTGCTTCACCAAGTCGGTGATTTCCACCAACATAAAGTGGGTCAAGATAGCTGCATCGGGAATCACGACCCGCTCCGCCGAACTATGAGAAATATCCCGTTCGTGCCAGAGGGCCACATTCTCCAGCCCCGTCATGGCATAGCCGCGAACGACTCGGGCGAGTCCCGTGAGGCGTTCAGACCGAATGGGGTTGCGTTTGTGGGGCATGGCCGAAGATCCCTTTTGCCCCTTAGAAAAGAATTCTTCCACTTCCAGCACATCAGTCCGCTGGAGATTTCGAATTTCTACGGCAAATCGTTCAATAGAAGCAGCCACTAAAGCCAAGGCATTGAGATAGAAGGCATGGCGGTCGCGGGAAATCACCTGGGTGGAGGCTGCCTCGGGCTGTAGCCCCAATTTTTGGCAGGTGAGACATTCAATCTGGGGGTCGATATTGGCATAGGTGCCAACGGCACCCGAGATTTGGCCAACTGCCACTTCTTTTTGCGCTGCGAGCAGGCGATCGCGATGCCGCATCATTTCAGCTAACCACCCCGCCAGCTTAAATCCTAGGGTAATCGGCTCGGCATGAATCCCGTGGCTACGCCCCACCATTACGGTTTGCCGGTGCTGTTGGGCTTGGTAGCGAATGGCTTGAATTAGGTTTTCGAGTTGGGGTAGCAAGATATCGAGGCTAGACACCATTTGCAGGGCAATGGCTGTATCCAACACATCGGAGCTAGTCATGCCCAAATGGATATAACGCCCGGCTTCACCGACGTACTCATTAACGTTGGTCAAGAACGCAATCACGTCATGCTTGACTTCTGCTTCAATTTCCAGAATGCGCTTGACGTCAAAATTGGCTTTGGCTTTGATCGTTGCTACGGCATCGGCAGGAATTTTTCCCAGTTCTGCCTGAGCCTCACAAACGGCAATCTCCACCTGCAACCAGGTTCTGAACTTATTCTCGTCTGTCCACAGATCGCCCATTTCGGGCAAGGTATACCGTTCGATCAATGTACTGCCTAGATTTCAACTGAACTATTGTACGCTGCCTTGCTATTCTCTAGCGGTTTTTAATCTGCAAAGTTAGAGCGAAAGGATTGGAGAAAACCAGAGGGAGGAAGGACGTTCAGTCTTTAACTTAAATTGTCCTGTAATTTAGCGAGTAATTCTGCGTAGGCATCCCTGGCTTCTCGAAAGGTAGTGTCAGAATGAGCGGAACGAAATGCTTTGATAGCTTTCGCTTCGTGCTGGTTCTGCACTGCTTGAATAAATTCAACTGGTACCGAGCGTCCGCTTTTAGACCCAGATTTGGATGTGCTGGGTTCCATAATCCCCAATCCAGTGTTCGCGGGAAACTTCCCCAACGCTCCCGTTCGTAATTATAGCAGTCGCCACTCTAATTAGGACGCTAGGTACAACACATGTTCCATTGCTTCTCTAAGTGAACCGAAGTGCTCTAATTGGTGTCTAATTCGACTTTTAATCCAAGCCCACGACCGTTCAATCTTATTCAAATCAGGAGAATAGGGTGGCAAGTACCACACTTCACATCCTGCGGCTTCTACCAGTTGCTCAATTCGCCCTCCCTTATGGAAGGTGGCATTATCAATGACTAACTTCTGCCCCGGTTTGAGCATCGGTATCAAACAAGTCTCAAGCCAAATTTCAAATACGGTGCGATTGCAAGCCCCTTCAATCGTGAACGGGGCCATGAGCTGCTTTCCTCTCAAAGCTGCAATCATATTGACTCGTCCACTTCTGCTACCAGACTTTAAAGCATAGACCCGCTCACCTTTGGGACCATAGCCATAGTCATACTCATCTCGATTGTCCATCCCTGACTCGTCAGCATAGACGATATCGTCTGGGTCTACTGTTGTTAACTTTTGGACGAACTCAGCCCGTTTGTGCTCATCACGTTGGCGGTAGCCATAGGTCTTTTTTTTCGAGTAAATCCAATATTCTTCAGCGCTCTTGAAATAGTACGCTCACTGATTTGCCCCTCCCACAACTCGGCCATCTGAGCTTGGGTTTTATAGCGATGTTCTTGAGCAAAAGCTCGAAACTTATCCCAGTCTGTGATTTTGTGGCTATGGCCAAGGTGTTGTCTAGGGATGGGATGAAGATCACCTGTTTCTGCTTTGAGACGTTGCCATAGATTAATGGTGTTACGACTGATATGAAAGGTGTCACTCGCTTCTGAGGGAGGCATGCCATCAAGTTCAATAGCATCGATCACTTTGCAACGTAAATCGTAGCTGTAGATTTTAGGCATCCATTGAAAGACATAACAGTATCTCTAGTTTATTATGTCCTGAATAAAATGGCGCTTGCTATACATACAAATCCTCTGATTCGATCTAGTTCAAGATATCGGCATGACTGACATTTTGAGGGGACATAAACTTTACTGGTGTAGTAGGGCGTATCCACCAAAACAGGATTTGTGGGGCCTTTAATGGGGCAAGGGCCATGATCGAGGGCCAGGTATCCCTGTACTTGCTCTATCGCCCGTGTACACCCGCCCTCAAAGAGATGATCACAACTTCGACATTTTTGGGGAATTGCCCCCCACATGCAATGGCAGTATGGGACGGGGTCAACTGAGCCTGGGACAGTACAACGTGGAAAAGCAGTTCTAAACATTTTTCAGAATCTCTTCTATGCCTATCAACACAGCACTCTTGATGACTTTTTCGCCAATGATCATGATCTGAGTGAAGGAAAATGCTCATCCAATCTAGCAATAGACTTAGGACGTAATCCTAGCCTTTAAAAAGCTCTGTTCAGCTTTGGCTGGTTTGCATCAAAGGGGTAAAACGTCCTGAACTTTGCGGCGGCAGATACGATGTAATTGAATCGTTAGGTTGACGTCTCTCCTTTCTCAAACGAAGCGATTTTTAAGGGGGATTCCCGTGCCCGAGTACAACTGGATTACTGAGCAGATTTCGACCGTTACGGAGTTCTTTACGCCTGCAGAATGCGAGTCGTACATTGACCTAGCCGAATCCATCGGTTTTGAGGACGCGCCTATCAACACGGCGTTTGGCCTTCAATTACGGAAAGATGTGCGTAACAACTCTCGTGTAATCCTTGATGACATCGAACGAGCCGCTGGATTGTTTGAAAAAATTATGGACTATGTTCCTGCCTGTATTGGTGATTGGGATATCTGTGGGGTTAATGAACGGTTCCGTATCTATCGCTATGATGTGGGCCAACAGTTTGATTGGCATTACGATGGGTATTTTGAACGAAACAAGGATGAGCGTAGTCAACTAACGTTTATGGTCTATCTCAATGATGGTTTTACTGGGGGTGAAACAACCCTCGAATCCATAGAGATCAAACCTCAGCAAGGTCTGGCATTGTTTTTTGTGCACCAGATATGTCATAAAGGTCAATCGGTTATAGATGGCAGAAAGTATGTTCTTAGAACCGATGTCATGTACCGACGTTTAAACGCATGAGTATGGTGTGAATCAAAGCGATACAAAGCATGTTGGATTACTTGCCAGTTTTTGCATCAACAGCTTATACCTGATCATTAGTTCTGAAGCTCAATTAAACTACAGAATGTTGTTTATGGATCTCTTTAAGAGCCTCACAGACACTGGATTATAGGTGAATCTAGTGGGTGCTTGTGAGAAATTCAGGAAGATAGGCAATGAGTTTAAATTGGGAAAATAAAGTTGCTTCTCAGGTGGCTTCCACATATAGGCTGATTTAACGCTTCACAATTTGTTCTGTGGAAAACCGATGATGAACCAACACTCATTTTAAGAAGAGCTGTTGTGCTCTCTTAGGAAACGTTAGACTAGCGCTTACGCACCTTATTTATCGAGCAATATAGATATGAAGTTTGACCTTCATCAGGCTCTCAATACCTTAGATATCAACGCTGATTGGGTGGGCCTCCGTCAGGTGAATGAGAAAACCACCACCCATGCTGTTCGAGACGGGCGACCCCAAAGTAACGGTCGTGATTTTACCCAGGGCGTCATGGTGGAAGTCCTCGCCCAAGGCCAGTTTGGCTATGCTGCCACCAACCGTTTAGACCCAGCCAGTTTGCAGGTGGCAGCAGAGCAGGCGTATCAGCAAGCGATCGCAACCTCTAAATGGGCGGTTCACTCCTTCACCCCAGCGGTGCGTCCCAAAGCCGTGGGCCAATACCAATCTCCATTTCAGCAGCCCCTAGACTTGATCAGCGTTGCCGATCAACTGGATCTGTTGGTGAAAGTCTGTGACACCCTCCAGGTCTCCGACCAAATCGTTAAAACCAGCGCTTTTACCCAAACCTTAGAAACTGAACAAATTTTCGTTAGCAGTAACGGCACGGATACCCACCAAACTTTTGGGTTTGTAATCACTAACTATGAAGCCACGGCCCAAGACGGCAGCGTTATCCAAAAGCGCACCGACAATGGTCCCTTAGCCCGCTGCTATCAGGCGGGTTCTGAAGTGTTTGATCCAGACCAGGTGCTCACCCGCGCCCACCAAGTAGGGGAGCAGGCTATTGCCCTGTTAGCAGCCGAAGATTGTCCCACTGCCACCACCACCTTGGTGCTCGCACCGGATCAAATGATGCTGCAAATTCATGAGAGTGTTGGCCATCCCCTAGAGTTGGATCGAATCCTCGGAGATGAGCGCAATTACGCCGGGTCTAGCTTTGTGAAGCTTTCTGACTTTGGCCATTTGGTTTATGGTTCACCATTGATGAACATTACCTTTGACCCCACGGTTCCCGGTGAGTTTGCGGGCTATGCCTTTGATGATGCCGGGATGCCCGCCCAGCGAGAATATCTGATTAAAGAAGGTCTGCTTCTCCGGGGACTGGGGAGTTTAGAAAGTCAGGCTAGAGCCCAGGTGCCAGGGGTCGCTAATTTCCGGGCTCGTTCCTGGAATAGAGCGCCTATCGACCGGATGGCTAATCTAAACCTAGAACCGGGCCAATCCTCCTTTGATGACATGATCGGTAATATCGAGTCCGGGGTGTATATGGAAGCCAATCGCTCCTGGTCTATTGATGACTATCGCAATAAGTTCCAGTTCGGCTGTGAGTATGCCCGCCTGATTGAGAACGGTAAGCTGACGAAGGTCTTGCGGAATCCAAATTACCGAGGCATCACTAATCAGTTCTGGGGGAACTTGGCACAAGTGGGCGATTCCAGTACCTTTGCCATGTATGGCACCCCCTACTGTGGCAAGGGTGAACCCAATCAATGTATCCGGGTCGGTCATGCCTCCCCCACCTGTGCATTCAAAGAGATCGAAGTATTTGGAGGAGCCGCATGAGCACCAGTGTCGCAACCAACCCCACCGAGACCCTGGCGGCTTGGGAATCTACCTTTAATCAGCTTGCCGATCTACTGTTGGATAACTTGCAAGCGGGAGAACATCTCTCCATTGAGCTGGGGGGTGAACAAAGCCACTTTATGCGCCTAAATGCCGGAAAAGTTCGGCAGTCGGGTCTAGTGACCGATGCCAGTATCAATATCCGCTTGATTGCCAACCAGCGTACGGCCTATGCAGGTTTCCCCTTTACAGGGGATCTGTCAATGGACAGTGCCTTAGCCCTGGAGCAGCTCCAGCAACTGCGCCAAGATATACCCCAACTGCCGGAAGACCCCTATATTGTCCTACCGGAAAACTATGGTTCTAGTCGGGAAGCTTATTCTGGCCAGTTACTCGCTGCCGATCAAGTCTCTGCTGCTCTGTTACCTACCGTGCAAGGGGTAGATTTTACGGGTATTTATGCCTCTGGTCCCATTGTCCGCGCCAACCGCAACTCCGCAGGCCAGAAGCATTGGTTTGCCACGGAAACCTTTGTGCTCGATTATTCGTTGATTGCCCCTTCCGAAAAGGCTGTTAAAGCAACTCTGGCGGGCCAAACTTGGGACCAAACAGCCTACACAGAACAAATCCAGCAGTCCATCACTCAGCTTCAAGTGCTAGATCGACCCGTTAAGGTGATTGAGCCGGGTCAATATCGCACCTATTTTGCCCCCGCTGCTACTGCAGAGTTGATAGGTATGCTGTCTTGGGGCGGAGTGAGTGAAGCGTCCATGCAGCAGGGCGGCAGTTCCCTGGCCAAATTACGAGAGGGCAAGTCCCTGTCCCCCCATTTGACCTTGAAGGAAAACTTCAGCTTGGGCTTGGTGCCTCGATTTAATAGCTTAGGGGAGGTTGCCCCTGAAGAAGTGCCCCTGCTCGTTGACGGTCAGCTCGTTAATACCTTGGTCAATGCCCGCACGGCTAAGGAATATCAGGTCAAAAGTAATGCTGCTAGTGGCCATGAGGGGATGCGATCTCCCGAGGTATTGCCTGGTTCTCTAAGCACGGCAGAGATCTTGGCTCAGCTGGGAACGGGGTTATACCTATCTAATTTGCATTACCTGAACTGGAGCGATCGCACCGGGGGACGGATCACGGGCATGACCCGCTACGCCTGCTTTTGGGTAGAGCAGGGAGAAATTATTGCACCTATTAAAGATCTGCGGTTTGATGATAGCCTCTACGAATTTTTAGGTGCAAAGTTAGAGAACCTCACGGATACTCAAGAATTTATTCCCTGTGTAGACACCTATGGCGCTCGCTCCTTGGGTGGCTCCCTGATGCCAGGGCTACTGGTCAATGACTTTACATTTACACTGTAAGGTTCACCGCTTCATTGCCAGAGCTCCTTTTAGATAAATTATTGTCAAGTTAAATCCAGAAAAATTCTTGTTCTAATTTCATTGAACAACTACTAAGCTCAGCAATTCTACCCACAGGTCAAGGTGGACGAAAAAAAACGCTGGACGTTTATACTACTGGATCAATACCCATTGATAAGCTAGGACTTTCAGCCTGCCATTGAGTCATTAAGCTCATCGATTTCGTGAAAAGCGCTTTTTTCGTCCACCTATAGCGATCTGACGTGAGTTGTGAGAATTATATTCAACCTAAATGGATACTGGTAAAGATTTCAGCCTCTCTACATCTCACGATTGATTTCAGATTGCTATATATCAGGCAATGAGTATTTTGCTATTCTTGTATAGAAATATTTATTGGCTTAGTTTATTTGGTTTCTATCTAACAACACATAGACATAACTTCCATGAAATGTCGACGCTCTAAATTTTTTCTTTCAAGCGGTATTTAAGACGGTTTAACCAGTGAGGCTATTTTGGTGCAGTTGAATAGAAGTACATCTTGCTCAACTCATGAGCGTTGTATTCACGAGCTAATTGAAGCTCAAGTAGAAAAGCAACCTAATGATGTCGCCTTAGCCGTTAAAGATAGCCAGCTTAGTTATGCAGAGTTAAATTCCAGAGCCAATCAGATGGCACGCTATCTGCAAAATCTAGGAATTAATCCAGGATTGCCTGTAGGTATTTTTCTTGATAGATCGCTGGAAGTCATCACCTCTTTTTTAGCTATTTCGAAGATAGGAGGCGTTTTTGTCTTTTTGGATCCAGGCCTTCCTCAGGAACGGATAAACTTCATCCTAGAAGAAATGCAGGTATCCTTTCTCATAACGACAAAGAAACTATATAACTTGCTTCCCGAAAATGGAGCAAAGAGTATTTTTGTTGATGCTGAATTGCAAGAAATTACCCAAGAAAATGGAGAAAACTTAGATTGCAAGATCGCGCCTGAGAGCCTAGCCTATATCCTGTATACCTCTGGTTCAACTGGCAAACCTAAGGGTGTACCAATGAATCATTCAAGCGTTTGGCATTACATTCAATCCCTGCAAAAGATTTTTCAAATTCACTCTAGTGATATCTATCTGCACACCGCATCATTCTCATTCTCATCCTCAATTCGGCAATGGGTTTTGCCTTTAAGCCAAGGGGCAAAAGTTCTAATTGCAGATTCGGAAGAAAGAAAAGACCCTTTGACTCTCTTCAGATTAATCCGTCAACAAGGATGTACCGTTTTTGATACGTTTCAATCCGCTATTCGTTATGGATTACAAGCATTGAGTGATATTGACGAAAAATCTAAAAAATCACTCCTGAACTTTGAGTTAAGGTTGATAATATTTTCCGGGGAAGCGCTTCCATGTCAACTATTTAATCAGTTACGAAATGAGCTCAAAAATAGACCCCGTATTGTTAACCTTTATGGTCAAACAGAAACCATTGGTGTTTGTGCCTATTCTATTCCCCAAGATTTTGAGAAGGAACGAGGATATATGCCAGTGGGGCAGCCTCTCTCCCATATTCAGGACATAATACTGGTCGATGACCATCGCCAACCCGTTGCCACTGGAGAGTCAGGTGAATTATATGTTGCAGGGTCCAGCCTCACGCGCGGCTATCTCAAGCGTAATCAACTCAATGCTGAGAAATTCATATATGAACCATCCTTAAAAACTGAATTAACATCATCTGGAAAACCCAAAGTTTATTATCAGACTGGGGATATAGCTCGCTACTTACCTGACGGTAGCCTAGAAATCCTAGGCCGTACCGACCATCAGCTAAAAATTCGAGGGATGCGAGTTGAATTGGAGGAGATCGAGTCAGTTCTTGAGAGTCACCCTACAGTCCAGGAAACGATAGTAGCAGTACAAGAATTTCAACCGGGTGATCACCGCTCTGTGGCTTATATAGTCTTACATTCGTCGGCAAATGAGATTAATCAGACTAAATTAAAAGAGGCTCTACGGGATTTTCTCAGCCGCAAGCTACCCGACTACATGGTTCCGTCTGCCTTTGTTTTCTTAGCAACATTTCCTTTAACACCTAACGGCAAAATTGATCGTCGTGCTCTACCCGCTCCTGGCCAAGTTCAATCCGAATTATCAGAGCATTCTATGCCTCCTGACAATCCCATTGAGCAAGAACTTGCAGACATATGGAGTCAACTCCTCAACATCACCCCAATTGGTCGTGACGACAACTTTTTTGCCTTAGGTGGGCATTCTCTCCTAGCGGCAAGACTTGCTTTACAAATTGAGCGAAAACTTGGGAAAAGTCTTCCTTTCACGGTTTTTTTTCAAGCACCCACGATCCGTGAATTGGCGTTAGCCGTCGTACAAGAACAACCTCAGACAAAATTGCTGTCTTTGATCCCCCTACAGCCCAATGGTACTCGCCCTCCCCTATTCTGTGTTCACTTTATCCTTAGGCCCCTAACGACTTTATTGGGAGATGATCAACCTATATATTCGCTTCGTTATGGTTTAGCTACACACCCTTCTGAACAGATCGAACCTCCTCCCCAGCGCGTAGAAGAATTGGCTGCACACTACATTCAGGAAATGCGTCGATTGAAACCAGAGGGGCCTTACCATCTCATGGGATCTTCCTTTGGCGGTAAAGTTGCCTTTGAGATGGCCCAACAACTAGTGACTCAAGGTGAAGAAGTTGCATTTCTCGCTGTATTTGACACTAATATGTGGGCCAGGCAACCCAAAAAGAGAGCTCGCTCCCCTTCAGCAACCAGACTGTTGACCAGTCACTTCTTTTCTCTAGAGCCATTGCTTCAAGATCGTCGGAAAAAAATACAGCAGAGGGTACTCAACCGACTTCAGTTTGAGTTCATTAGTAAGAGGCAGTATTCCCCTCACTTTTTTTGGGGACGAGAGGCTAAATTATTTGCCCCTTATTCTCCTACATATTACAGAGGCAATATTATTCTCTTTAATGCGTTAGATCATTTTGAAGATTCAAGATGGTTGCCTTCTCAATGGCAGACTGTAGCTCAGTCGGTAAAAGTGTTTGATATACCAGGAGATCACAATGGCATTCTTCAAGATCCACATGTCTTTCGTTTAGTGAGATATTTACAGCTAGAATTGGCAGCATCAGTAGGCCCGAAGCACAACAAATTAGTCTGAAAAGGCTGTAAAGATCACTTTCAAGCCATCACGCGGACGGGGAGAAGGGACAACTATCAAATCTAAGTCTTGATCAGGCAGCAGTTGCCAGTCATAATTTCGCAATAAATGGGCTGCAAATATTTTCATCTCTAGTCGGGCAAACTCTTTGCCCAGACACTCCCGAATGCCGCCACCAAAGGGAACATAACCATATCTCTGCTGCTCCGTACTCTGTTGGGCTAAATGTTCAGGGCTAAACCGTTCAGGATCGAATTTTTTAGGATTCGAATAGAGAGTTTGATCTTGGTGAGTACTCGCAATAGAACATTGAACGGACCAGCCTTGGGGAATTTGGTATCCACCCATTTCACAAGTTTGGAGAACCGTACGAAAGACCCCTCCCACAGGTGGGATGAGTCGCATCACCTCCGTCAATACCTGTTCTAAATAGGTCATTTGTTTCAGGTCTTCTAAGGTCAGGGCTTGGTTGGAATCCCATTGCTGCTGTTCCTGGCGGAGGTGAGCTGTAATCTCTGGATGCTGGGCTGTTAGAAGACAGAAAGAGGTAATGGCTGACGTTAATGTTTCATGCCCAGCAAATAGCATTAGGAGAATTTGATCCTGGAGCTCAGCCTGTCTCAGGCCTTGCCCCTGCTCATCCCGGGCTTGAAGCAGCAATCCTAATGTGTCATTGCCAGGATCTGCTATTGACTGACGAGCTTGGATTGTCTGTGCCAACTCTTGTAATAGCAAGTCACGACAGCGTTGGGCTTTCCCAAATCTTGTCCAGGGTAACGAAATAGGCAAAGAGAATAACCCTCCACACCAAGTTTCAAAGTGTTTCCCTAATGAAGTTTGAGACCCATTATCTTGCCCTATAAATAACTTACAGGCCACATCTAATGTGAAGCTACGCAGTTCCGGATACCAGGTTAGCGTTTCCGCTTGCTGCCATTTCTGTGTATATTGCTTGGCAATATCACCCATGGTCTCAACATAGGTAGACAAGGTTCGAGGCTTAAACGCTTGGGCTAACAGTTTACGACGGTCGCGATGTAGACCTCCTGTTTGCAGTGCTAAGGACAACGGACCGAGTAACGCTTTTGTCGAAGCTGGCCAACTATTTTCAAAAATTTTGCTCTCGTTTCCCAGCACAACCTGATTCGCTTCTACCCCATGAATCATCACAGTTGGGCGTCCCAACACATGGGTTTTGAATATAGCGCCGTGAAGCTGCCGTCGTTTCGCTGCGAAATCAGGATCTTGAAAAAATTGCAACGACTCGCCAATTACAGGTAAGCCAAAACTGCCAGGGGGGAGCGGAAGAGAGTTGGGTATATTAGAAACTGCCATAGGGTTAGATGCAATTAGAACAATGAGGAAAGAAGTGATCAACACACGTAACGAATGTTCAACACTATGATCTACCGTATATTTAGTAGCCTTACTCTTGCATAAAGGATAGATTTGCTGAAAAGATATCTACACTGCCCAAAGTGAATATCTTTGCCAGGGAGAGAAATGTCTCAAAGACAAGGTTTCTGGTTATACAAAAACGATAATGTTGAACCTCATCAATCAGCAAACAAGTGAGCATATCTCGGTTTAGCTAAATAGCTGACTGCAATTGCGGGCATCCTAAGCAATAGTGTTGTTATCCATGTTGCCCTCTTATTTGTGAGTATTTCTGAGCCCCTATCGATTTTAGAAAATCCTGATGTGTCCATCGCATTAGGGAAGCTAATTATTGCGCTCTCACTAACAACATCAGAAACGGAAGTTTACGCGACAGTCGCATCCTATTTGCCCGAGCTTCTCCCTGCTGTTCGAAGCAGCATTGCTTTACTGGCTGATGAGGGTAAAAACTTAGAAATATTTGCGCTCAATGGCACGGAAGGAGTAATCCCCTTAGGCAAAAAAGTACCTTGCGAAGGGACGGGGTTTGGTTTAGCTGTCCGCACCCGTCAACCCCAATTTCATTGGGCTAATCCTCAAAGCCCACTTTTAGACATTGCTCAATTATCACAAAACGGAATCGCTTCTTTTGCCTGTGTCCCTCTGATCGTTCATGATCAAGCGATCGGCACGATTGGTGCAGCCTTCTCAGATCCAACTTTAACGAGTGACCAGATTCTAAATCTATTCACTCAGATCTCTTCTTTAATTTCTACCCATTTAGAGCGGCAAATGCTGCTGAAGCAAACTCAAGTAGCGATGGAAGGGTATCGGTCTCAAGCTGAGCAGCTGCAAGTTCTAAATGAGATTGCCCGCAAGCTATCTGCAGCCATTTCTGATGAGGAAGTCTTTGATGCGATCGCAAAGGCAATCAAGCAAATTATCCCCGTTGAACGCGTCAGCTATGCCATTCCAACCCCAGAATTAAAGGGATTTCGAATTTTTCGATTTACTGGAGATGCTTATTTACCCACGGATATGGTGTTGCCCAAAGAGAAATCAGGCTTGGGGTTTATTTATGATCTGGGCCAACCCTATTTCTTTGCTGAGTTGAGTCAAAGCGATTTTAGCGAACATGCCATGCTCATGGAGGCAGGATTGCGCTGTGGTTGGAGTGTGCCCGTCAACGTCGTTGGTGAGATTACGGGTATTCTTAACGCGGCCTCTTCCAAACAGATCAAAGATGGCAATCAATTATTGTCAATCTTAACGACCTTGGCAGAATTAATGGGCTCAACCTTTGAGCGCATTCGCTTACAAGATCAAGCCGCCACCGTTCTTCGAGATAGTGAAGAGCAAGTGCGTACCTTTATCGATGGTAGTCCCCTATTGCTGCTGGCCCTTGATGCCAAAGGCATGATCCACCATGTCAGCCATTTTGGGGCCAGTCAACTGGGATATTTAGTAGATCATCTGATCGGTTCCCCGTTTAGTAGCCTCCACCCGGATGACCAGGCTGAACAGATTCAGGCCTACTTACAAACCTTATCCAACCTAGATATTGGCGAGATTCATAGTCGAGAAGCTCAAATGCTGCAAGGGGATGGCACCTTTATTTGGGCTCGTCAAAATGCCCATAGGGTTCATGATCATCAAGGAATTCCCCAACTTTTGCTGGCCTGTGAAGATATTTCTAAGGTGCGTTCCCTCACGGATCAGCTTCACTTTATGGCCCATCATGATGCCTTGACCACTCTCCCCAATCACACCTTATTTCGCCATACTCTAGAAGCCTTAATTGCCAAAACGGCGGATCAACCCACGCCATTTGCCATGCTTTTCATCGATCTAGATGGATTTAAAAAGGTAAATGACAGCTTGAGTCATGCAATTGGGAATGAACTACTCTGTCAGGTGGCTCAACGGCTCCAGGCGGTTGTGACCTCATTAGATACAGTGGCTCGTCTCGGAGGAGATGAATTTGTCGTTTTACTTCCTCAGGCCGTATCACCCGATGAGGCTGCCAAAACGGCTCAAGCCATTCTCACGCAATTACGAACCCCTTTTCAAGTTCAAAACCACGACATCTTTATTGGTGCCAGTATTGGCATTAGCCTCTATCCCGATCAAGGAAAAACCTCCAGTGAGTTGATGAAGCAGGCTGATCTGGCCATGTACCGAGCAAAAGCTCAAGGGCGCAATAATTATCAGTTCTACAGTGCTCAGCTGTCTGCAACCTTGCAGCGCAAGCTAGCCATTGAGCGTGCTTTGAGGACCGCAATTGAGAATGATGAACTGCACCTAGTCTTTCAACCCCAGGTTGGACCTGCTGGGCAAATTTTGGGTTTAGAAGCGTTAGTTAGGTGGCATCATCCTACTTTGGGCATTGTTCCTCCCTCGACCTTTATTCCCATAGCCGAAGAAAGTCATCTCATTGCTGCATTGACCGATTGGGTCCTGAAACATAGTCTAGCCACCCTGGTTCCCCTTCGCAGTGCCTACCCTCATCTGTATGTTGCGGTTAATATCTCTGCCCAAGAATTTTTAGCGCCTTGTACGTTAGTCAATCGAGTGAGGAGGGTCTTAGCGGCTCACAAACTACCCGGCTCAGCTTTAGAACTAGAAATTACGGAAAGTGTGTTTCTACATCCGGGAGAAGGTCCGAGTCAATTGCTGACCGCTCTAAAAAATGAGGGGGTTCGAATTGCCATCGATGATTTTGGAACCGGTTTTTCATCCTTGGCTTATTTATTGAATTTGCCCTTCGATACTCTCAAGATTGATCGCACTTTTGTGAACGATATCGACATTGATTCTACGAAGGAAGGGATCATGAAAGGCATTCTAACGATTGCCAACAGTTTAAGGGTAACCTGTGTTGCTGAAGGGATTGAGTCTCTATCTCAGTTGAAGTGTCTGCAAAAATTAGGATGCTCTCACTATCAAGGATATTACTTTCAAGCTGCTACTGCTATCGATCAGCTTCGGCCTTTGATGGATAAAAAATTTCGAGTCTAATACTGAGGCAATCCTAAATTTATTCCCAAAGTTTCATAAACTAATCAAGTTTATGGAAAATCGGGATGTACAAATAAATGATACTCGTTTAAATCCGTTCCATAATTCGTTGGCTTAGTAATCAGCAATACATGACTATTCAAGTCTATGGCATCCCCACTTGCGGCACTTGCAAGAAAGCGTTGAAATGGCTGCAAGAGAATCATCTAGATTTTGAGTTCATCAATACGAAGAAAGAACCTCCCAGTATTCAACAGATTTCTGCTTGGGTCGATACGTTTGGCTCTAAGCCCATGCGGAACACGTCGGGTGGAGCTTATCGAGCTTTAGGCGAACAGAAGAAAACTTGGAGCGAAGACCAATGGATTGCTGCATTTGCTGAAGATGCCATGCTGCTCAAGCGCCCCTTGATCCTTAAAGATGGTGCCCCTGTCTTAGTCGGGTTTCGGGCTTCCGATGAAGTTCTCCAGGAGCGCTTGAGTCTCTGAATTTAGGGGGGTGTCAAGAGGGTGTCAAGATGACGGCAATGACGATGGCTGCGAGGGAAACCACGATGGCAGCCTGCAAGATGCCAGATGCTAAATTTCCTTTGCGAATTTCGGCGCGGTGATCAATCGGGTCCAAAATGTCATAGAGCCTTAGACCGACATAGAACAGTACGACACTTAAAAAGGTCCAACCAATGGATTCGAGGACTCGAATAAGAAGAGGCATGCGTACACAATTAACTTAGATCATCCCTATCAAATCATGCTGGCTGGGACCAGACAACCTCTCTTAGATATGAATATTAGGGAGATGGGCTAGAATCCCACTTTTCGTTTTTTGGGGAAATTAAAGTCAACCCTCCGGCCCTTTACTCTGGAGGAGTTAACGAGAGGATCTGGTGCTGGATGAATGGGAACGGCAGCGATCGCAATGGCCGCATCGAAAGTGATCCGCCTCTGTGTGAAAACCAAACTGCTGCAAAATGAATTGCCAACGGCATTGGTGGGTATAGAGGTAATCTGCAATATCTAGCTGAGTGGGAATGGGTGGAGGTTTAAACCCTTGAGGAGAAAGAATCCGAAAGTGAAATGGATCCTCCCATACTAGATTTCCGGATTGATGAAGGAGTGCTAGGACGAGGTCTGCTTCTGGGAAGGTTTTTTTGACGGTGTCAACATGACCTTGCTGGGGAAGATTATGAAACAGGCGTTGAGCAGATTCTTGTTGCCCCCGCAATTGTTTGAGAAAATATTGTCGCATTTGCCGATCCTGAGGATCTAGCCAACCGGTGGGTTCACTGGCTAGAAGTAGGGTTTGCGATCGCAAGTTGTCTCGTCCAGCCCGACCAATCTCTTGCAAATAAGCACTCAAACTCAAGGGTGGTTGATAGTGGGCGATCCATCGCACGTCTGGCTTATCAATCCCCATGCCAAAAGCACTCGTACAAATCACAAAGGGCAGCTCCCCCCGAAGCCACTGAGCTTCGAGGCGGCGGCGTTCAGCAGCACTGAGGCCAGCATGGTAGGCCACGGTGGGCTGATGATGTTGACACAACCAGGTTGCCAAGAACTCACACAATCGTCGGCTAGACGTATACACCAGTCCTGATGACTGGGCCTGACGGCCAATAAATTTCAAAAGCTGTTGTCGACGGCAGGCGGTTGTCCAGGCCACCTCAACCGTCAAATCTAAATTGTGCCGATAGGGACTGCAGCTCAAGACCTGAGGCTGATGCAGTTGAAGCACAGTCTGAATTGCGGCTTGCGTTGCGGGTTTAGCAGTCGCCGTATAGGCTGCCACGGTAATGGGTGAGGCAGCGTTCGTTGGCAAAAGAGCCTCCCGAATTGCGCCCAAGCGACGATAGACTGGGCGAAAACTGCTCCCCCATTGCTCAATGCAGTGGGCTTCATCCACGATTAAGCATTGAATCTGCAAGTGAGGATCACATAACCGCTGCCAAATCGGTGGGCTCAACAACGATTCGGGAGATAGATATAATAGGCGTAATTGCTGCTGTTCTATTTGTCGCAATGTCTGCCGTCGCTTCTGAGAAGAGAGTTGGCTGTGGATCATCCCAGCCGGTAGCTCCTTTGCCTGGAGTGCTTGCACCTGATTTTCCATCAGGGCAATCAAAGGGGAGATCACAATCGTGAGGCCAGGCTGTAATAGGGCTGGCAGTTGAAAGCAGACTGATTTACCAGAGCCAGTTGGCAGCATCACCAAAGCATCTTGGTGTCTCAGTAAGCAGGTGACGGCCTCTCCTTGTAAAGGGCGAAACTGATTGTATCCCCAGAACTTCTGTAGTCCAGCAGCCGCTCTATTCCAAGCTAGAGAATGGTCAAGCATCGCCTTCAGGAAACATTCTTAGAAGTAACAAAGTCCAAGAAGCTAATGTCATTCCGAATGAAAGCCTGATTAACCGGATCTAAATCTATCTCAAGGGCCACTCTTTCATTCCCCACCTGAACCATTCTGTTCCCTCAAGTCACTGCTATCCCATAGTCCTTTAGTCACCGTTCGATATGCCAGCGAAATTTTCAGTCCAAAGGTCCGCGACCTATCTATCTTTAGTATTAGTCGGTTCCTTAGGTACACTCCTGGGAACACAGGTTTTTCCAAGCAACAGCCTTCTACCCCAACCAAGCGTAGCTCAATTGCCCAAGCCGTTACCGGGGCAAACCGATACTAACTTTATCGCTCGTGCGGTTGAAAAAGTGGGTCCAGCTGTTGTGCGGATTGACTCTGCTCGAACCGTGAGTCGTCGTCGCTCTAAACTATTTGACGATCCCTTTTTCCGTGAGTTCTTTGGACGAGACGTTCCTCGGCAACCCCGTACTCGGGTGCAAAGGGGAACAGGGTCTGGATTCATTATCAGTGATGATGGCTTGGTCCTCACCAATGCCCACGTGGTGAATGGGGCTGATAAAGTCACGGTTGTCCTCAAAGATGGTCGTAGTTTTGAAGGCACCGTCATGGGAGAAGATTCCTTGACGGATGTTGCCGTCATTAAAATTAAAGCCAAAAATCTACCAGCGGTAAAAATGGGCAAGTCAGATGACCTGCAGCCCGGTGAATGGGCGATCGCCATTGGTAATCCTCTCGGTCTGGATAATACTGTAACTGCAGGTATTATCAGCGCCACAGGACGAACCAGTAATGATGTGGGCGTTCCGGATAAGCGGGTGGGCTTTATTCAAACAGATGCTGCCATTAATCCGGGTAATTCTGGGGGTCCCTTACTCAACCAGGCCGGGGAAGTCATTGGTATGAATACCGCCATTATTGGGGGTGCTCAAGGGTTAGGATTTGCCATTCCGATCAAAACAGCTCAGCGGATTGCCGAACAACTGATTGCTAAAGGCAAAGTCGATCATCCCTTTCTAGGGATTCGGATGGCAGGCTTGACCCCTGAACTGAAAGAGCGCATCAACAGTAGTCCTGACGTAGATTTTCAGGTCAAAAATGATAAAGGGGTTTTAATTTTCGAAGTCATTCCCAAATCTCCTGCAGCAACGGCTGGATTACGCCCCGGAGATATCATTCGTGAAATTGATGGTCAAGCTATCAGTAAAGCCAGTCAAGTGCAGCAGAAGGTTGATGCCACCTCCTTGGGTAATTCTTTGAAATTAGGGATTACACGCAATGGAAAGGAACAAACTATTGCGGTTAAACCTGGACCTCTGCCGGCTCAATTAAGTAAGAATAACTAAGGGTATTCAGGGCAAGCGGTCTAAGGCTTAGGGCAAGGGGCAAGATTTAGCCAATGGTGGTGAAGCTATTTATAGCCACTGCCACTGGCTAAACCTTGCCCCTTGCCCACATTTTTGCCCTTTTTCATCCCAGACATCCCATATTTCCGCATTGCTGATTCTAAATCGGCGGCCTGTGGTGGAGATCCGAATCCCTTGATAGTTTTGAATATAGTGCTGCTGGGCTGCTTGATTGAGGAGCTGTGCTCTACCTTGGCGTTCAACTGGCTCTGCGGTCAAGCGAGAAGGCATGCAGATGAGTTCAGGCCAGGTTATTTCCCAGAGGTCAAGGGCTGACTGGTTACCGTAATTGAGAACTGGGTCAGCTTGAATACCATGGGAGAGCAATACAAAAGGGGCATGAAATAAATTATGGGCGATCTGGGCTGGTGATGGGGCGTCAACAAGCTGTTCTCCGGTCCATTGCTGATAACTCTTCATTAACCTCAAACTATGACGAATTATGTCAGCTTCCAGCCAGGGGAAAGACGCCAAATTCATAACTAATCAACTTTTTGCATGTAATAACGATATTTTGCCTTTCTCTGGAGTGCTGTAAGGCTGGGAGGATCGAGTAGGCTAGTTTTGGCGGCCCATACTCTATTTCGACCAAAGCCAACGTTGATGCTCATTGCTACCTCCCTCATACAGGAGCTTCTGGAGGCACAGCCCCAGCTTAGACCGCAAATGTATTTTAAGTCTTCCCTCACGGCTTTGTCGCGGGCGATGGAAGATCAGGTACTTGCAGGGACTGATCACCCCTTAGTGATTATTAGTTGTCAACGGGAACGCTACTACCGTAAGGCCCTCCATCGCTACGCCCGCCTTGCAGCTCGTTCACCGCAAATTTATATTCTGGCAACTCCTGAGCAAGCGTTTGGTGATGGGTCAGATCCCTATGAAACGATTGCCTTTGACGCGGCAGATCCCTTAACTCAGGAATGGCACGTGATTGTTGTAGGGCAACAATATGCTGCATGCCTTGCCTGTCGTGAACATCCTCAACTCCAGACTTCAGACCCATTAAATGCCCCACGGATGGATCAAGCTCGTCGTTACGAAGGCATATGGACCTTTGATCGACGGGTGAGTTGTCAAGCCGCCTATTTATTCTTGAAGAGAATCACTCAGTATCGTCCCCACCTCACCTCCAAGGTGACTCAAGCCCTAGCCCAGATTGTTCCTTATGTGGCTTCGACCGTTCGACAAACGGAGCCAGGTCCCTTTACGGACAGACTAGTGACTTATCTGCAGGCCAGTCAGTATCGCCAGCAAAAAGCCTACCGCCAGATTGCGACTCAAGCCCGCAAAGAACATTTGGTCAATTCCATTACGGCTGCAATCCGCCGATCCCTAGATCCAGATCATGTGTTGGGGGTTGCAGTACAGGAACTGGGGCAAGCCCTCGGTACCACCCGCTGTTTAATCTACCGATGTCTGGCCAAGGATAAGGTAACGCGACTCCAATATGAGTTTGTCCAACCCGGGCAGCAATCCCTTAAAGGCCAAATCTGGCCGTTGCAGGACAACCCCTGGTTTCAGGAAGTGCTCCACACTCAACAGTGGATGTATGTCAGCGATGCGATGGCCGATGTCCGTTTACAGCAGTCTTCATTGCTACAAGATTGGGTGCATACTGCTCAAATTCAGACCCTCCTGCTGGTTCCCATGTGGTACCAAGGGCGGTTACTGGGCATGGTAGAACTCCACCAGTCGGATCCTCCAGACGAGATGGTATGGAAGGACGCTGAGATTTCGTTAGTGGATGCGATCGCATCTCAAATCGGTATTGCTCTCATTCAAGCTCAATCCTTTGCGGACTTAGGCCTTTTGAACCAACAATTGGCGGATTTGGAACAGGCTCGAAGTAACTTAATTGCGATTACGGGCCATGAACTGCGGACCCCCCTCTCAACCATTCAGATTTGTCTAGAGAGTCTGACGAGTGAGCCGGATATGGCACCCGAACTGCAGCAAATTATGTTGAGCACAGCTCTTTCCGACGCCGAGCGCATGCGCAAACTAATCCAAGACTTTTTAACCTTATCCCGCTTAGAAAGCGGCAGAATTGAGTGGAATTCTGAACCCTTAGCCCTGCAAGAATGTGTGAATTTAGCCCTCAGTAATATCAAGGCGCAGCATTTGAGTCAGGCCCTTCCTCATATCGAGGCCCATATTCCTGAGAATTTGCCTTTGGCCCAAGTCGATGGCGAGTGGCTAGTAGAAGTATTGGCAAAATTACTAGACAATGCCTGCAAGTTTACTGAGGCCGATGGCCAAATCAAGATAGACGCCAAAGTTGCCTCTAAACATATGCTAGAAGTGACCGTTGCTGATACCGGTAGAGGCATCGATCCAGATTGTTTGGGTTCAGTCTTTGAGCGGTTTTACCAAGAAGAAGGAGCCCTCAGGCGAACTACGGGGGGGACCGGGTTAGGCTTGGCGATCTGCCGTCAAATTATTCATCATCTAGGGGGGAGAATTTGGGCCTCATCCCAAGGGAGAAATCAGGGAACTACGATGCATTTTACGATTTATAGTATAGAGACGCCCCCACAGCCTCAAACTCCCCCTTCTTCCCATCAGGTTTCTCTACCAAATCATCGGTCTGTAGATTCCTCATGCCCTTGATCCCTGAAGAACTGTAACAGTTCAAGCTGAACTTGCTTAAAGGGGACAGACACGATGATACGATGCCCTCTAGAAGAGATTTAGGTACCTCAATCAGTACCGTATTGGGAGAAAAGTTAATGGCAGAAACACTGACTGGACAAACCCCATTGTTCGGCGGCAGCACTGGCGGATTGCTCTCGAGCGCTGAAACAGAAGAAAAATATGCCATCACCTGGACAAGTCCGAAGCAACAGGTCTTCGAAATGCCCACCGGTGGTGCAGCGGTGATGAACGAGGGTGAAAATCTCTTGTATCTTGCTCGCAAAGAACAATGTCTAGCTCTTGGTCTCCGACAACTGCGTATCAAGAAGATCATGGACTATAAGATCTACCGGGTGTTGCCTGATGGATCGAATACTCTCCTACATCCAAAAGATGGTGTCTTTCCTGAGAAATCCAATGAAGGTCGTGCTGCAGTTAACAGCGTAGCTCGCTCCATTGGCGAAAATCCTAACCCTGGCGCCATCAAATACACAGGTAAGCAAGCCTACGACTAGGCTGATTGCTATCAAGACAACGCTTTTGATTTAGATTAGGCGTTGTATATTTTTTCTTCTATGCCTGAACCCCTCCATTGGTGGGGTTCAAATTTTTTTTGATATTGTTTTGCCATTAACGTATTTCTTGGCCGTTTTCCTCAATAGATAGGTTATTGCAGTGACGATTTTGCCTGACTTTAGTCAATTTGAAGCGTTGGCCCAATCGGGCAATTTTATCCCTGTTTATCGAGAATGGATTGCGGATCTAGATACACCTGTCTCTGCCTGGTATCGGGTCTGTGCGGATCAACCCTATAGTTTTTTGCTGGAATCTGTAGAAGGGGGAGAACATCTAGCCCGGTATAGTCTTTTGGGATGCGATCCAGTCTGGGTTTTGGAAACTCGAGGCCAGCAAACAACCCAGACTTATCGTGATGGGTCGGTGGTGCCTTTTACCGGTAACCCTTTTCAAATTCTCCAAAATTGTTTAGCACCCTATCAACCGGTAACGCTTCCTCAGCTGCCCGCTGGCATTGGTGGTCTTGTGGGTTTCTGGGGATATGAATTAATTAATTGGATTGAATCACGGGTACCGATTCATCCCGCCTCTAGCTCAGATTTACCGGATGGGCTCTGGATGCAGGTGGATAATTTAATGATTTTTGATCAGGTCCAGCGCAAAATTTGGGTCATTGCCTATGCTGATTTACAACAAACGCCTGATTTGAAGGTGGCTTATCAGCAAGCATGCGATCGCGTTGAACATCTGGTCCAAAAGCTACAAGAGCCCCTCGATCGACAAAGCTTAGAGCTGACGGGTATGACGCCCACCCAGTCCGTTACGGCTGACTTTACCAGTAATACGACCCCAGCTGGATTCTGTCGCAATGTCCAGCAGGCGAAAGACTATATCAAAGCTGGGGATATTTTCCAGGTTGTTTTATCCCAACGGTTATCTACAGCCTATCAAGGCGACCCGTTTGAGCTTTACCGCTCCTTGCGTTTGATCAACCCATCTCCCTACATGTCCTACCTGCACTTTCGTGATTGGCAAATTATTGGCTCCAGTCCAGAAGTGATGGTGAAAGCGGAACATAGCACCTATGGGAATGGAGGATTAGCAGCGACCGTGCGACCAATCGCAGGGACTCGTCCCCGTGGGCAAACGCCCCAAGAGGATATTGCTTTGGCCGCAGAACTCCTCCAAGATCCGAAAGAAATTGCAGAGCATGTCATGCTTGTCGACTTAGGGCGGAATGACTTAGGACGAGTCTGTAGCAAAGGGTCGGTGGAGGTGAAGTCAGAGGATCTGATGGTGATCGAACGCTACTCCCATGTCATGCATATTGTGAGCAATGTTGTGGGGGAACTTGAGGAGGACAAAACTGCCTGGGACTTACTCAAAGCCTGCTTTCCTGCCGGTACAGTCAGTGGTGCGCCTAAGATTCGAGCCATGGAAATCATCCATGAACTAGAAGGATGTCGACGGGGGCCTTATTCAGGGGTGTATGGCTACTATGATTTTGAGGGTCAGCTAAATACGGCCATCTCGATCCGGACGATGGTTGTCCAACAACAATCTCATGAGCAACATCTTGTAACGGTGCAGGCAGGAGCAGGGATTGTGGCAGATTCTGAGCCTATTCGAGAATATGAAGAGACACTCAACAAGGCTAAGGGGCTGTTACAAGCCATTCATTGCGTACAAGGTGCTTCTTCCTGATCATGACAACCTACCAAGTCCGATTTATCAACCCCGAACTTGATCTAGATCACACAATTAATATTCCAGATGATGAATATATTCTCGATATCGCGGAAGAAAATAATATAAATCTCCCTTCTGCTTGCAGACAGGGAGATTGTTCAACTTGCGTTGCTCGACTCATCAGTGGAACAGTCGAGCAATCAGAACAGAAATTTTTGAACTCAACGGAAATAGGCCAAGGTTATACGGTTACCTGTGTGGCCTATCCCCGTTCAGACTGCGTGTTAGAAACTCACCAAGAACAAACGCTGTATCAAGCGTCTCTCTATCAAAAGTCTGTAGATATCAAGACGACTTAAGATTGGGTTTGAGCAAACAACATTTCCTTCAGCTTTTCTAACTCGTCAGCCCATCTTGGATCAGGCTGAGCTGCTTCTGCTTGAGTATAAGAGTGGGATTTGCTTTTATTACCATTGCCACGGCGAGGAGCATTATTACTGGTCCCTGGGTTGCTAGTAGTCTCCTTGCTTTTAGGTAAAGCTTTCTCAATCTTCAAGGCACTGTCTTTGAACATATGCCCATTTAACTTAGCAATCACTTGGTCTGCTTGCTCATCTGTTTCCACAGTGACAAACCCAAACCCACGGCATTTACCGGTCTTCCGATCGGTAACAACTTTTGTGGAAGTGAGTTCACCCACCTCTGCAGTGAATAATGCAGCTAGTTCGTCCCGGTCCAACTCTTTGGGTAAGTTACCGACGTATAGGCGGATGGACATTGAGAATACCTCCAGGGGATTGATATATGAGTTAAAAAAATTGAAAGGACACTAGATTTGAACTGGATGGTTGTTTGGCACAAACCAAGCTCCACCGCCACGCTACTCTGCTGTAGATTACCACTGCACTCTCTATTGATAAGCCTAGTAAATATGAGAACAGCTTTGAATCTTGCAGACAACTTGCCGCGAAAAATTTAGATGAATATTCAGGAAAGTAGATTTCACAGACTTCGAATCTAGTCACAGCCTTGTGTAAAAGTTTTTGAAAAAAGCCTCTTTTACAAAGCGCACCAGCTTTTAAAGTATCACGGTCTACGACCGCAAAGTGATGAAATCTAAACAACTGTTATTTGCTCAGGTAATATTCATGAGCTGGGAAGAAGCAGTCGGAATAAATCGACTGGTTCAATAAGCTGTGTTGAGAAGAAGGCCTGATATGTAGAGGGAGAAGATAGCTCAGCAATCCATAAGTTCTTCAATATTAAGAAATGTAACACACAATGTTAGGGTCTGCAACTTTCCTTCAAGATTTTCTCAAGGGGGGAAGTTTGTTTGTTATGGTTGCTTCAAGCCAGTAATTGTGCTTCACTCCTTTTGATACCGTCTCATTTCTCCCCCCAAACGTCTATGGATGATCGGCACAGTTCCCGTGACGACAAACTAGAAATTCAGCTTCGTTCAACTCCGTTTTTTGCTGGTTTACCCGATCCAGTCGTTGATCAAGCGGTTGCTCAAGTTGTAACCCGCGAACACCCTGCAAATAGGGTGATTCTCCTAGAAAATGATTGGGGAAGTTCGGTTTACTTCATTTTGAATGGGTGGGTTAAAATCCGGACCTATAACATTGATGGCAAAGAAGTCACCTTAAACATTGTGGGTAAGGGTGAGATTTTTGGCGAAATGGCTCCCTTAGACGAAGTGCCCCGCTCTACAGATGTGATTACCCTCACCCCCACAACTGTAGCGAATATGCCTTCTACAGATTTTGTGAACCTGATGCAGACCCAGCCTCAAGCTGGCATCCGTCTGGCTAAGCTGATGGCTCGTCGTTTGCGGCAGCTTAATCGGCGGTTGAGATTGCGAGAGGCAGATGCTCAATCCCGCGTTGCAGATATTCTCTTATTCTTAGCGGAAGGTCAGGGAATTGAGGGGAAAGGTGGCATAGAAATTCCCAATTTACCCCATCGAGAATTAAGTAGTCTCAGCGGGATGGCCCGAGAGACAGTAACCCGCCAATTAGGTAAGCTGGAAAATAAAGGCCTCATTCAACGCAATCAGGATGTTCTGTGCATCATTGATACTGATGCCCTAGAAGATTTAATTCTTTAATTCCTGTTAGGTGGATCATCCTATCCGTGGTCATCTAGACTGACCTGTCCCATTGGAGTTGAAGCATTGATGTGTATTTCCATCTTCAATGGGGACGTACTGCTTATGATCCTGGCGTTTGCAATCACAATTAAATGAGCCAGATTTATTTGAATCTTCAGCGTCAGAAGAATTTCACCCTCAGTTTACGTTGGTAATGTCCAAGGTTCCTCCTAACCCAGCCAATAAGCCACTACCCATGGTAGAGACGGCTTTTTTGGCTAGTGCAACAGCATTAATCTGGTATATCAATACTTATTTCCCCCTGGGACCGTTGTTACGGATTTTTTTCCCTATCCCCACAGCTTTGCTCTATCTGCGGTGGGGCAATCGTTCCGCATGGATGAGTGCTTGGGTGACCACGCTTTTGATTACCGTTTTGATGGGACCTCCTCGGAGTGTTCAGTTTTTAATGCCTTATGGTGTGGTGGGGGTCATTCTTGGAGGGTTGTGGAAACGGCAAGTCAGTTGGGCCGTTTCGATGGGCTGGAGCATCCTGATCATGGCGATTGGATTTTTCTTCCAGCTCAATTTGCTTTCGTTACTGGTCGGGACCAATCTTTGGATCTATATCAACCGTCAAATTACGGGCTTTTTAGATTGGGTTGTGATTAAGTTAGGTCTTCTGCTGCAGCCCGATGTGATCGTCATACAACTCTTTGCCGTTGGTTTGATTCTGTTGAATGCTTTTTTATATATCTTGTTGGTGCACTTAGTGGCTTGGCTTGTTTTCGATCGCATCGGGGTATCCATCCCCGATCCGCCCCTATGGTTGCAAACCTTTCTTGAATACCAGGACGAGTAACCTATGCTGCGGGTGTATACCCAGCTAGAGCGGGGTAATCAGTGGCTGAAGCAATATGAAGGACGTTCACCGATTTTTGCCTGTGTCTTGGGATTTACGGAGACAGGATTAATTCCCAATATTTCGACGGCAGGGGCAACCCCCGCAGCTCGATGTTTAACGGCCCTTGCAGATGCAGAATTCTTATTCCATGGCCCACAAGCTCAGCCAACCTATCCTTTACCTGACTTGGCTCAAGGCGTGTCTCCAGCCATGATTTCATGGCCCATTTATACCCATCAAAACTTTCCCTTCCGGCTTTTCAATGCCGGGCTACAGCATCTGCCCACGGTTCCGACGGTGGATTTGGGTGGACAAGCTGCCCGTTGCCTCAGTTCGGGGATGGCTTTGCCCCTGCCCATTGTTGAGCTGTTATTTAATCAAGGGTTGGCGTGGGGGGAAACCCTAGCTAAGCAAGCGGCAGATGGATATCTGATTTTGGCTGAATGCGTGGTGGGGGGGACAACGACGGCTCAAGGGATATTAACGGGATTAGGATACTCGGTAGCAGGCCAGGTGAATAGCAGCCATCCGGTCTGTAATCATCAGCAAAAGCATCAGCTGGTCGAGGAAGGGTTAGCTAAAGCGGGGCGGCAGGACTGGCTGGCCCATCCGTTGGGGCTAGTGGCTGCGGTGGGCGATCCAATGCAGATTGTGGTGGCGGGGATGATGCTTACGGCCAGTCGCTCCTGTGGGGTTATGTTGGCGGGTGGGACACAAATGCTGGCGGTGTATGCTTTGGCGAGGCAGATTTCACAGATATTTCAACTGCCTTGGTACCCTGACAATATGCTTGTGGGGACCACCCGCTGGGTGGTTGAGGATCCGTCAGGGGATACGGTTGCCCTGGCGAACCAGGTAGGCGAGGTGCCTTTAGTGGCGACCCAGCTCAATTTCGCAACCTCACGCTATCCGCAGTTACAGATATTTGAGCAGGGGTTTGTGAAAGAAGGGGTCGGTGCAGGCGGATGTGCGATCGCAGCTCATCTTTTCCAGGGGTGGCAGCAAAACGACATCTTGAATGCTGTGGAACAAACCTTAGAAGACTATTGCCGTTTGCGGGACCCAGGCTAAACCCAGGCGAATTCGGACGCGATCTCATCCCAACCTAATCCCTCTCGTACCACTGTGGGCTGATTTTGACAGAGATCTAAAATGGTTGAGGCTTTGTCGCTGAGATCTTGACCGTTGTCGATAATCAGATCCACTTGTTTGTCGAAATGATCAAAGAGCTCGGCCGGAGAAAGGGGTTCTTGGTTTTTAGACCAGCCATAAACACTGACCTGATCAGAGAAATGAGCAGAAGTAGAGATGATCGGGTTGGCCAGGGATTCCAAAAGGGCCAGACAAACAGGATGATTCGGGACGCGGATACCGGTGGTTTTGCGCTTCGGATTTTGTACCAATTTAGGAACAAGCTTAGTGCTCGGTAACAGGAAGGTATAGGGGCCGGGAATCAGCTTGCGCATGATTTTGTAGGCTGGATCGCTGACTCGAGCGTATTGAGCAATATTGGAAAGGGACGAGCAGAGAAACGTCAAAGGTTTGTCATTTGACATTTGTTTAATTTGTCTGACCCGTTGAACCGCGGCTTTGGAGTTCATATCACAGCCAATGGCATAAACCGTATCCGTGGGATATAGCATGACCGCTCCGTTCAGTAAATCTGCCCGAATCGCGTCAATCGTTCGTGGTTGAGGGTCTTGAGGATGAACGGTATAAATTTGGGCCATGATCTTCTCCTTTGTCATCTGGCCTTGGTCTATGAGTGGGACCAGTTGGCTTTCCAGCCATAAGGACAGGTACACTGAAATTCGATGCTCCCGTGCGGGGACTGCCCTCTATGACCAAACTAGCCTATTTTGAGTGCCCCACAGGCATTGCTGGGGATATGTGCTTGGGAGCGCTCTTAGATTTAGGGGTGCCGCTTTCCTTTCTCCAAGACTATTTCAGGCGTTTGGACATTGAGCAGGAATTTGAATTACAGGTCAGCTCCGTTCACCGTCAAAGCCAACAAGCCACCTATGTTCGAGTGGAACTGGAGAAAGAGGCTGGGCAATCATCTGAACATCAGCATTCCCATCACCGGCATTTGCCAGAAATTGAACGCCTGATTCTGGGAGCTGAATTGCCTAAACAGGCAGAACTCTGGAGTTTAGACATTTTTCGGAATTTAGCCATTGCTGAAGGCAAGGTGCATGGCATTGAACCCAATCGGGTGCATTTCCATGAAGTTGGGGCAACGGATGCCATCGTGGATATTGTGGGAACCTGTGTAGGGCTGTATTGGTTGGGGGTTGAGGAACTGTTCTGTTCTGCTCTACCGACTGGAGGTGGGACGGTTAAAGCGGCCCATGGGCAGTTGCCGGTGCCAGTGCCAGCGGTCTTACAGTTATGGCAAAGGCGACAAGTGCCGGTTTATGACAATGGTATTGATAAGGAATTGGTCACGCCGACGGGGGCTGCGATCGCAACCACTCTGGCTCAATCCTTTGGACCTCCACCCCCCATGTCTCTACACCAGATCGGGTTGGGGGCGGGTACCCTGGACTTATCTTTGCCTAATGTTCTTCGCCTCTGGCTCGGTGAATCTGTAGCTTCTCCATCTTCATCGAGCCAGTCAGAAACCGTAGTTGTGCTGGAGACACAAATCGATGACCTTAATCCCCAAGCCTTTGGATATGTCTTTGAGGCTCTATTTCAGGCAGGGGCCTTAGATGTTTTTACCCAGCCAGTGGGAATGAAGAAATCCCGCCCTGGCATTCTGTTGACGGTGATTTGCCAGCCTGAAATTGCCCCGGCTTGTGAAACGGTGATATTCAAAGAAACAAGCACGCTGGGAATTCGGCGATCGCAACAGCAACGAACAACCTTGCAACGGGAAATTAAAGCCGTTGATACGGTCTACGGTCCAATCCAGATCAAGCTGGCGTATCATCATCAGCAGCTGGTCAACGTCCAGCCTGAATATGAAGACTGTGCCCAGATTGCCCAAACCCATCATTTGTCCTGGCAACACGTTCATCAGACTGCTTTATTGGCTTGGTATCAACAGTAAGGAATTAATAGGTGCAATGTGAACAGCAATTAATAGGTGTAATGTCCTGAAATAGGTGGATGGTTAGCGATGTTCATCTAAGCTAGCTGGATTCAGTTAAGTGAATCAGTCTTTCAAACTGATAGTCCTTGACGAGTTGGTATAGGCTTGCTGCAATTTCTTGATGGTTCGGTTCAATTTCTGAAATCAGGTCAACGACTTTACCTTCATCCAAAAATAGGGCGGCTTGATTGAGTTGCTCTC
Source organism: Acaryochloris marina S15 (assembly GCF_018336915.1). Lineage (GTDB taxonomy): Bacteria > Cyanobacteriota > Cyanobacteriia > Thermosynechococcales > Thermosynechococcaceae > Acaryochloris > Acaryochloris marina_A. The sequence continues at coordinate 1,717,536 of NZ_CP064923.1, forward strand.
GCCAAGTTAAAGGCAGCCGGTTGAGGTGTTCAGGGTCAAGGGGCCGAAGGGGAATAGTCTGAGGTTGAGAAGGCGTAGATTCTTCGGTGATCCAGCTAATATCGAGCTTATCAGCCATTAAATCCAATATCTCAGCCAGAATATAGGGCTTACTGACAAATCCGTCACAACCATTGGCAAGGGCTTGGGTGCGAACGTCATCAAATGCATTAGCAGTGAGGGCCAGGATGACTGGAGGAGGACTGTGATCCGCAGCGGCTAAATCCTTAATCTTCTGGGCAGCGGCTAGCCCATTCATCCCAGGTAGCTGGAGATCCATCCAGATTAAATGAGGACGCCAAGATTGCCAACTTTCAATGGCTGCTGGACCATCACTGACGGCAGCCATCACAAAACCGAGGGGAGATAAATGATCAATTAAGAGTCGTTGGTTATCGACTTGGTCTTCCACCACTAAAATACGGTAGTTCGGCTGATCTTCAGCTAACCGCAGAATTCTCTGTTGGGATGGTTTGTGGGTGACCTGAGTGGTCGTTACCAACACCGGTAAGTTGAAAAAGAAACAGGTTCCGATGCCCTCTTCGCTGCGAACCCGTAGCTGGCCGCCCATGAGCTGTACAAAGCTTTGGCTGATGGGGATTCCCAGCCCAGTGCCCTGTTGGGATTTTACACCTGCTTGGGTTTGGACAAATGCTTCAAAGACGCTATCTAGCTCATCCTCGGCAATTCCAGCCCCCGTGTCTTCGACTTCGAATTGGAGGACACTAATATTGGGAGGAGTGAATTCATCAGAGTTGGAGTGGGGGGGTGTGATTCGCAACGTCACCTCGCCCTGTTCTGTAAATTTAATGGCATTCCCCAATAAATTAATCAAAATTTGGCGAAGTTTGCGTTCATCTGCTTGGATGACTTCAGGGACATCAGGTGATTGCTCTAATTGAAAGTCTAGCCCCTTGGATTTAGCCCTCAGCTGTAACATGCCATGAATGGCCTGTAAAAATTCATGAAAATTGAAGGTATCGAGTTGAAGGGTGGTTTTTCCTGCTTCAATTTTGGACAGGGCCAGCACATCGTTAATCAGATCGAGTAAATGTTCACCGCTGCGGTTGATAATGGCAAGAGATTCATCCAGGTGCTGCGGTAACGTCACATCTTGGGCCATCAACTGACTAAACCCCAAAATGGCATTGAGGGGTGTGCGCAATTCGTGACTCATGCTGGCCAGAAAATCACTTTTTGCTTGGTTTGCTTGCTCTGCTTCTAGCTGGGCTGTGCGGAGTTGCTGGGTCCGTTGGGTGACTTTTTTCTCAACTGAGGCATAGAGCTGGGCATTGTCGATGGAAATGGCGGCTTGGGCGGCTAGCAGGTGGAGTACTTCTAAGTGATTAGGGGTGAAGGCCCCGGGCGTTAAATTATTTTCTAGATAGAGTAATCCGACTAGGTCCCCTTGCCGCAGAATCGGCATGCAAAGCTGAGACAGAGGAGCCCGATCAATTTGATAGGGGTCACCGGCAAATTTTGTTTCGGTGCGACCATCCTGAATGACCAGGGTTTCTCGGGTTCGTTCACTATAGTGAATGAGGGATAGAGGCAGGTGGCCATTAATCCCAACATGGTGCAAAGAAATGGGAAGCTGCGTTGCTTGCTCAGGATATTGAGCCGTTAGGCAGAGCTGCTGGTCTTGGTAAAGCAACAAGCAGCCCCGCTCTGCTCCAGCATTCTCGATGACGACTTGCATGGTGGTGGCCAGGAGTCGCTCAAGTTCAATTTCTTCAGATAGGGCTTGGCATGCTTTCATGACCGCAGCCCAGTCAAGGCCTTTAAAGCCACTTTGGTGGCTGGAGTGGGTGGGTTGGGTTCGTGCCAAACTAAAAGATTCTAACGCCTGAATCCGCAGTCCACTATTCAGGAATGGGGCTAATAACTGGGCATAGTTGCTTTCTAGGTTCGCTAGTTTGGCGGTTGCTCCCCAGCGCTCATAGGCGTAATAGGCATTCACCATATAAGTCTGGGCAATGGTCGTTTTGCCCCATTGCAAATAAAAGCGGGCAGCAAGTTCCTGGGCTAGGGCGATTTCTTGGGTAAAATTATGTTCTGTTGCTAAGGCAATGGCGAGATCATAGGCCTCAATGGCCTCAATAGGGTCACCTAAGACTCGATAGCGTTCCGCTTCCACAAGATGGTACTTGTGCTTGACGTTCATGGGGCCATACTGAGCGTGTCGCTGTAGGTAAGCCTGGTTCTGCTCAATTCTGGCTTGCCAGGGTTCGGAAATAATTGATCCGGTGGGAATGAGTGCTAGTAAGGCTAAGGAGTCATAAAAGTGAAAAATGGATCCTGTAAAGTAGCCTGGACCACCGTCTAAGTAGAAACGGGCCTGATCCGCAAGGTCTAGGAGATGATCACGATCATGGAATAAATAGCCGAGAACGAGTTTATGCACACTGTAAAAGTGCAGCCCTGCTAAATTGCTGGTGCTCACCATCTGAGGTAAGACGTCAACTTCGTTATAGGCTTTTCCCACTAACTGTGTGGGCTCCTGGTTTTGGCCTTGGAGATTAAGGACCACTTGCAAAAACAGTCGGGTAAAAGAGGAAGTGGTGGCGATTTGGAATTTGTCTAAAATCTTGACAAAGGCTTGGATGTCCTGGGTTAAGCTGGTTAAGTCTTGACCGCAGAAATAGGAATATTGGCAAATATCTTTAGCACAGTAGCCGACAAATTCTAAATTTCCAGTGTCCAACGCAATTTGATAGCCCTCGCGCAGAAGTGCGATCGCATTTTGGAGATGCGCCGAATCATGAACGACAAATGCTCCTAAGCTATATAGTACAGAGGGTTGAACGGGCTTGGCATCAAACTTCTCCATTACCTGGAGTGCCAAGTGACTATACTCGGTTGCCAGGTCAATATCCTGCAGCACCCCGGTCAGTAAAATACTGTAGGTGGCATAAAAGAATGCACCCAGAGGGGAGTTGCCATGGCGAATGCTAGTTTTAACTCCTAACACCGTCACTAAGGGGAATAAATCAGGTGCAGCAATATAAGCTGCTGGGATCATACTGGCTGCAATCCCCATCACCGCTAGTTGTTGTTGATCGAGCATTACTGGCAAATTGCCAAACTCTGAGACCTTGAACAGTGCTGTTTCTTGGGCAAGTTCTTGAAAGGCTGCTTGGATATCTGCAGGCTGAGGGGACCCTGGGAAATGGATGCCAAAACGGGCAAGGGCTTGGCGGGCTGTGGAGAGCGCGTCTAACAGTCGGTTATGGGAGGTGTAGGCTTGGATTTGGATTTCATACGCCCTCACTTGATCGAGGGGATGAGAGGCGTGGGTCAGAATGGACTCGATTAATGATTCCATGGTCCCAATCGCACTATGCAAGTAAGCAGCCTCAGCTGCTAGCTCAGATAATGCCAGGGTCAGATCATAGTGCTGCTGCCACCCATTTTTTCCTAATAGGGTCAAGCCCATAGAGGCATACTCCGCAGCGAGATCGTACGCCGTAGAGGTCCGTGCCTTTTGGGCTGCGACTCGGTTGAGTTCAGCCAGATTCACCTGCTCTGCCGACGTCGGGAGTAGCGTTGCTCCACGGTTGAGCTGATTGACTAGCTCAAAGATCTGCTCATCCCGCTCCATCTCTGGAATTAGCTTGAGTAACTGTTGACCAATCATCAAGTGAGTGGCTCGTTTGTGGCCCGACGGAATTAAGGAATAAGCCGCTTGCTGAATCCGGTCATGGAGGAATATATAGGTGCTGATGGAGGGGGCTAACCCTGACGAGCGATACTCCATCGCAGGAGGCTGATCCTCATCTACGGCTGCTTGGATTTGTTCTTGCAGACTGACATTTTTAACGCCTTCTAACAATCCGGCTTGCAATGCTTCCCATAATATTTGGGTGGTTTCCTCCTCGCTAGTGTCAGAAACAATGGCCAAGGTCTTCAAGGTAAAACGATTACCAATGCAGGCCGCGAGTTTGAGACTTTCCTGGGTTTTCGGCGAGAGCTTCAGTAACTGACGTCGCATGAACTCAACGACATCTCCTGTTAGAGCCAATGCCTGAATTTCAGTAATATCCCATTCCCAAGATCGCAGGGTGTTGTTAAACCGAATCAGCCCTTCTTTTTCCAGGGTTTGCAAGAATTGTCGACTAAAGAAGGGATTCCCCTGGGTCTTCTGAAATAAATATTGGGTGAGGGTACAGGTTTGCTCGGGTGAGCAAGCCAAGGTGTCTGAGATCAGTTCATTCAAATCCTTGGCGTTTAAAGCGGTCAGATGTAGTCGACTGATGGTTAGTTCTGATTGTTCGAGCCGTCTCAGGGTCTGCATCAAAGGATGAGCTTCCAGGACTTCGTTGTCTCGATAAGTCCCGATCAGTAATAGATACCCTCGTTCTGATTCTTCTAATAGGGATTGTAGGAACTTTAGGGAAGCAGAATCAATCCATTGCAAATCGTCTAGGAATAGAACCAGGGGATGATCGACCCCTGGAAAGATTTGGAAAAACTGCTGAAAAACAAGATTAAACCGATTTAAGGTAGGCCCGGGCTCGAGTTCAGCCACAGGAGGTTGGGGACCAATAAGTAGTTCAACTTCTGGGATCACATCAATAATGACCTGGCCATTGTCACCCACTGCAGCCAGGATTTTGGTTTGCCATTGCTTTAAGCTCTTAGAGCTTTCCATTAATAACTGTTGACACAGATCTTGGAAGGCTTGCAAAAGAGCAGCAAATGGCATGCTTTGCTGCAGTTGATCAAACTTGCCCTGAATAAAATAGCCCCGTCGCCGAACAATGGGTTTATGGATTTCGCTGATTACGGCTGTTTTGCCGACGCCAGAATGTCCCGATACCAACATCAGTTCGGTAGCCCCTTGAGCAACCCGCTCAAAGGTATTGAGTAGCACCTCAACCTCTTGGGTTCGGCCATACAATTTTTCAGGGATGATAAACTCCGTCGGCTGATCTTCTTGACCAATCGCAAAAGAACTAACTTGCCCTTGCTCCTGCAGCAAATGACGGCAGTAGGCTAGGTCGTAATGGAGTCCATAGGCCGTCTGATACCGATCCTCAGCCATCTTGGCGATCAGCTTCAGTACAATCTGGTTGAGGACTTCAGGAATATTTGGATTGATAATGATCGGCGCAACGGGGACTTGAGCAATATGGCAATGCACCAACTCCATTGGATCTTGGGCCTGAAATGGAAGTTGGCCTGTCAGCAACTCATAAAACGTAATGCCTAAGGAGTAAAAGTCTGTCCGATAGTCCACCTTCCGGTTCATTCGTCCCGTTTGCTCTGGGGAAAGGTAGATCAGCGTTCCTTCTAGCAAATTAGGACTGAGTAAAGCGGTACTTTCCCGAGGCAATAGAGATGCCAGGCTGAAATCAATCAGTTTTGTTTCTAAGGTTTGGGGATGGACAACAATATTTTGAGGCTTAATGTCCTTGTGAATAATATGGTGTTGACTTAAACTCTCCAATGCTTTAGCCAGCTGAAGGGCAATGTCTAAAAATACATTGACAGCCATAGGAGAATGGGGCTTGCCATTCCCGGTGTGGGTTGCAAAGTTGGAGAGGGAAATACCGCCAAAGTCTGGCATCTCAATAGCCAGCCCGTTGTTATAGGGCAAAAGAGTGGTGGGCTGAACGGTCCCAGGGACATCAATACCGCAGGCTATTTCATATTCATGTCGGAATTCAGCTAATTCTTGAGCGGTGGGATAGGGGGTTTTAAGTATTTTAAGGACTACATCAGTCTGAGTGACCTGGTTTTGGGCGCGATAAACCAATGTTCTAGAGCTTTCGTATAGTTGCTCTAGAATTTGGTATCGGCTCAGGGTGATGTGGTCAACCGTCATGGTCACGTCATCGTCAAATGTATAGATAGTGTCTTCACAGAGGGTAGGGCTGTCGTTAGCTTGGGAGGAAAGTAATATATTGAATATGCCCATTAATAATGGTATCTAGATCAAGAAAAGATTTTCCTTTTTAGAAAAAAACTGTATCATTTTCAGCTCCCTTATTTAAATATTTTCAAGAAAATAATATTTCATTCTCAAAAATAGTTTTCTCTAGGCTGGGTACTAATCTCCAAAAGGGCTCATTAGATATTCTTGACGGTTAAATTTCCTCTACTTTAGGAAAGAAATTACCATTTTTATTGAGGAGTAATGGAAGCAGACTTGTGCTTCTTTATAGTTTTTACTCTTTAGCAATTAAAATATTTCTGTATTCGTTTTTGTAGCCATATCCTTCATCTCTTTTTTGAAAAAGTAGACTTATTTGACGAGGAAATCCTGTTTTTAGTTTTTTGTAGTGGCGGCTATGAGTTGATTGCACCTATTTCTTGATGACTTCGCAAATCTCGCCAATGCCTAAAGGCTTTAGTCAATGGAAAGGATTGATTGAAGCACTTAAGTGGATTGCATTGACTTTTTAAGCCTCAACTGTTCACTATTGATTACAAGCGACTCTGGTCTAGTTGGCTAAGGTTGTATGGCGATATTTTGAGATAGGAAGTGAATGCAACCCTATCTATCCCAATGAGTGCAGGTTATGTCAAGATTATTCCTCCTATTAAAAGTATGGCAAGCGATAGTCTGGCAAGCTTCCCGTAAGCTGCATGTTGGGACCCCACAGCCCGATCGGAAGGCTGTGATGAGAGGGGGTTGCTTTTGGGGAATGCTGTTTTTGGCTGGATTGATCAGCGACATGGCTGTTGCTCAACCCCGGCGTAAACCTGTTACGAATGCCCTACCTACAGAATTACAAACCTTGCTAGAGAATCGTCCAAATGGGCCGATTATTTCTGCAGATACCCCGTCACAGGAAGGGTTTACGGTGCCCAGTCTATGGTGGACCAATGAGCAATTTGGTGAAAAATTAGTCTCGGACTGGAAAGCCTATGGGGTTGGGCAGGTGGGCAACCAACAAATTAATGTAATGGTTCGACCAGAATTGTGGACTCGCTATACCTACTTTGAACGGTATGCCTTTGTACTCAAATTCGGGTCTGATGCTAGCAATTTCGGCTATCAGTTGATGGTGCTGGATTCCCAAGATTTTGTCTTGGGAGCCTATACCTGTGACTTTGCCCAAAGCGATCCACATTTTATTCCTAGCATGCTGGATGGACGATCCCAACCGATTCCAGATTATGTAGATCCTAAGTCTACCCAGGCTTTGCCTTGCCGCCTTTGGTTAAATCCTAATTATCCTCGGAGTGTTTTTTAGGCCTGTATCCGCATGGCTTGCCATAGGCGTTTGTATTGTTGCAAGGTCAGGGTAGAGAGGGGTAACAAGAACTCACTTTTTTCGAACTGCTCAGGGGTTGCAACGAGGCGATGGCTTCGAGATTTGATTGAGAGCTGGGCGGATAACAGGGGTGAGACGGTATCTGTAAATTCCGATAAATTATTGGCGACGGTGTCTTCCCACCAGTAATTAATCCATTGATTAATCGCTTGACTAGGCTGGGCCTGGACCCATAGATCAGCCCACAAGGCTGAGCCTGAAGCAGGAAAGATTGCATCTAACTCGGGTTCCCGTGCTAGAGCTGGCAATATGTCTGATGACCACCCCACTGCAGCCCAGGCGTCTCCCAAAATTAAGGGTTCTAGATATTGGTTAGAGGCATAAAAGAGGGTTTGATCATTGAGGGCCTTTAGCGCTTGGGAGAGTTCTGAGATGGAGTCTAAGTCATCTAAGTTGTAGGACTGGCCTAGCTTTTTGAGAGTCAGGCCAATGATTTCTCGGGGTTGATCGAGCAAGCTAATGCGCCCCTTCAGTTCAGATCGCCACAAGTCTGACCAATCTTTGGGTTGCCACCCTAAATCTCTGAATTTGTCGGTTCGATAGGCAATCAAGGTGGCCCCCCACCGATAGGGAGCCCCCCAAATCTTACCTTCGTCGCTAGGATGGCCCTGGAGATCGCGACGAACCAGCTGTTGCCATCGAGGGGGTAAGTCAGACCATCGACTCAGATCATCAGCAGATAGAGGTTGGATCAAGTTTTGTTGAATAGCCTGGGGCAACCAATAATCCCCTAGACTGGCTAATCGGGATGGGAGCTTGGGCTGATCGTCTGGGGCCGATTTTTCAGACGGTTGTTTTTGATCTTCCCGGTGCCATTTTTGGAGCTGAGCGAAAATTTCCTGGGTAGAGGATTTTAACGAAATTTGTAAAGGAATATTAGAGTTTGAGCGGAATTTATCTACCAATTGAGGGGGGAGTGTCTTCTGCAACAAATTCACTTGTAATGCGGTGCGGTTGTTCTGTTGACAGGCCCCTAATAATTGACTCAAGGTTACTGCACCTAAGGTCTGTAAAAAAGAACGTCGATCCATCACTTTTTATTCATCACCTCTATTAAGATAACGCTGCTTGATTGGAAACCCATATTGGAGGACTCAAACGGCCGAGAATACATGCCATCAGGGAAGTGGCTCTTATTTTCTAACGAATTATGACTATTCGAGCCCCTGTTCAACAAACATGGAATGATACTTTCTGTAGGTTTTTTGAGGGTAAAAGTACTCAACTTTCAAGACCGGTAGATGTTCCAAGGATTTGGTAATGTCGGATAGGTAAAAATGCGGATCTAAACCTCAATTTATGGCGACGAGACTTTAGATTTAATTCCGTTTTGTGCCTTCAAAAAGACTCCTTTTACCTCCAAAAGTCCTTAACATGGAATAAAGTCAAATCAGTAGGGAAAGACCATGGATCCAATGCAAGAACAACTCACGCTGGTGAGTAATAAGGTTGATACCCTGCACCAGGTGATAGAGCAGCTTGATCATAAACTGACAACAACCCTTTCTCAGCAAGAATCTCAACAACGTCCGCTGTCTGGGGCAATCATTAATGAATCTTCGCTACATACCAGCCCCAGTTTGAGCCATAAGGATGTTCTAGCAGAAGATAATTCTTTTGACTCAAGAGAACAGCATGGTGAGAGACCCATCACGCCTGAAATTCAAATTCAGCGATTGACGGCCCAGCTTACGGCTGCTTATAACCGCATTGCAGCTTTAGAGGAGCAGCTCATTGCTCAGCGTGTGCACTAACGGATCATCTCCAGTCGGATGATTTTCTGGCATTTCACACAATTTGTTTGACAAATGCCGTTTCTATAAGCACAATAAAGATTGCTCAGCGCAAGGGACTGTAGTTCAACTGGTTAGAGCACCGCCCTGTCACGGCGGAAGTTGCGGGTTCGAATCCCGTCAGTCCCGTTCTCATCCCATATTTCCGTGCAAAGCCACCTGGGAGATTTTTGGATCTCTATTCGGGTGGCTTTATCGGTAGGATGGAATTTGTAGTGTAACCGAGAGATTTAGTGACCGTTCGAGTTCGTATCGCCCCTAGTCCAACGGGGAACCTTCATATTGGCACTGCTAGAACTGCAGTCTTTAATTGGCTATATGCTCGCCACCACCAGGGCACCTTCATCCTTCGGGTTGAAGATACGGATGAGGAGCGATCGCAACCGGAATACACCGAAAATATTCTGGAGGGTTTGCGCTGGTTGGGGATGGAATGGGATGAAGGCCCCTATTTCCAGTCTGAACGCCTGGACTTGTATCGGAATGCGATTCAAAAGCTGCTCGATCAAGGACTCGCCTATCGCTGCTACTGCACGACAGAAGAGCTAGATGAGATGCGAGGGGCTCAAAAGAAGCGGAATGAAGCGCCTCGTTATGATAATCGGCATCGCAATTTAACAGCAGAGCAAGAGGCTGCTTTTCAGGCCGAAGGCCGTCAGCCGGTCATCCGCTTCAAGATTGAGGATAATCAGTCGATTACCTGGAAGGACTTGGTCCGCGGCCCGATGCATTGGCAGGGACGAGATCTGGGGGGCGATATGGTAGTTGCGAGAGCCACGGCCTCTGGCGAAGTGGGACAACCCCTCTATAACTTGGCGGTGGTTGTGGACGATATGGATCTGAAGATCACTCATGTGATTCGAGGAGAAGACCATATTGCCAATACGGCCAAACAGATTTTGCTGTATCAAGCCTTTGGCGGTACGGTTCCTGAATTTGCCCATACCCCTTTGATTTTGAATAAGGAGGGGCGGAAGCTTTCGAAACGAGATGGGGTGACCTCTATCTCTGATTTTCAGGAGATGGGGTTTTTGGCTCCATCCTTAGCGAACTATATGACGCTGTTGGGCTGGTCTCCCCCTGATGCGACCCAAGAAATTTTTAGCCTTAGTGATGCGGCAGCCCAGTTTGACTTTGAACGGGTGAATAAGGCGGGAGCCAAGTTTGATTGGGATAAATTGGATTGGATCAGTAGTCAATATCTGCATGAGCTGCCCCTAGCTGAGTTGGCTGATGCGTTGATTCCCTATTGGCAAGCTGCGGATTATGACTTTGATCCGGTTGCAGATCGACCTTGGGTGGACCAAGTGACGGCATTGATTCAGCCTAGTTTGGTTAGACTCAAGGATGTGACTGAGATGACGCAGTTTCTGTTTACCCATGAGCTGACCTGGACGGAGGATGCTCAAAAGCAGTTGAGTCAAGAAGGGGTGGCTGTAGCCTTGCAAGGGGTGATCGACCCGCTCGCTGCTGTGGAAGGAGCTGAATTGTCGGCAGAAACGGCGAAATCGTTTATTAATTCGACGGTGAAGGAGAACAAGCTGAAGAAGGGATTGGTGATGAGATCGCTTCGTGCTGCACTAACGGGAGATATGAAGGGGCCTGATTTGATGGAGTCTTGGTTATTGCTCCATCAGCGAGGAGAAGATTTAAAGCGGCTCCAACAAGCGCTAAAAATCGCTAGTGCATAAACTACTGGTCTGAAGTGGCAACATTTCGATCTTTTGTCTTTGAATCAAGACCATTGTATTGGCGGAATGCTGGATCTCTATGGATGGGTTTTGGCATTCCTCATCAAGGGTTTTTGCTAGATCGATCGCTATGGAGACTGGCGCTTGATCTCCTAATTCCTGGCGAACTTAAGGAAGAGTTGGTTGTCCAGTCTTAATAGGACTTGGAGGTGGCTTTGAGTATATGCGATCGCATCTCGAAACTTTCTCCTAGAACATTGTCATTGCAGACCGGGTGAGCAGGACGTATATCGTCATAATAGATGCCGACCCAAGGCATGACTTAAGCGCTCCACATACAAAAATCAGGTTTGACATGGCCAGTCAGCTCAGTAGTCAGAACCAAGGCGATTTGTTCAAGCAGTGGATCTAGGACTTGAACAGGTGTGGAGTAATTGGCAATATTCAAAGACCTGAATTTTCCTGAATAAAACAGGATTGTTTCGGCTTGAGAGTTTCGCGATAGTGAGGACAAGTTAAACAACTTACTTCCTTCAACTAAACGAGGTTCTGAACAATGACTCAATACCAAAGCACTCCCACCAAAGTACTACTGAGCGCAGGTTTATTTTCTGTATGTCTAATGACTGCTTCAACACAAAAGGCACTGAGTAAAACGACAGAACCGATACAACCTCTGCTAACAACCATTGCTCCCACTACACTAGAACATCAAAATCTTTCTGCCGTAAACTTTGGGCAGAATAGGCTTGCCCCTAACACTTTGCAAGATGCTAAAGCTGTGAATAAGATTGAAGGCCAAGGAAAAGTCGCTTTTTTCCGATTTTGGCGTCGTCGTTTCCTTCGTCGTCGTCGGGGGTGGTGGTAATTTTAATAGCAGTCTACCCAGCCGCTTGAAAATTGCATGAATTAGGAGGATGACGTAACAGAAAATAGAATGACACTAAAGGTGAAGCTAGCCCCAGGTTCTTGTGATTTGGGGCTATTAACCTCATTAAGACTAAGTGATATCGAAAGTGAGCTTGCAGAACTAACTCACTATGATTCAGAGTAATATCCTATTCACTGCCCACCAGATAAGACAATGCATCATCGATTAAGGTCTCTACAGTCCCACGACTTAAAGAGGGTTCAGAGTAAGCAAAATTGAAGATCATCTTATCTCTGAAAGTAGCGACTGCGGCAAAGAATAACCCTCCAAATATTCCTTGAGATGGCAGGAAACTGATTTCTTCGAGTTCTAGAGGGCCATAATTCACAGGAATATTAATTTTTCCGCCATTAGTCACTTCAACAGTTACTCCCTTCCCGCCATAAGATTGTGCATCTAAATATCATTGAAATTCTTATTTATCAAGAATCTGAATACCCAATCTTATGCTGGGATGGGAGTAAAGGGGCTTTTTGAGTTAAAGAAGATTGATTAGGCTCAACCAGTAGATCGTTGAACATCTCATTAAACATAGTCAAAATATGAAACATCTCACCACGGTTAAGACTTTGTTCAATGGCTTGCTTTACTTCTCTGGCTAATTGCCAGAAATCAGTACGATCAGTGATGGAGTGAAAGGTTGCTACCGCAGATGCTAACCCTCCTAGGTCTTCATCCCCTATGGCAGGCGAGAGACGCCTTCTTAAATCCACCATGGAACGACAAGCGAAAGATAAATTCTTTATTTCAGATATTTTTAAGTGGTTCGCCACTGCCAACAACATGGCGGCACATAAGGCTCCTTGAACGGTTGTCTTTTCAGTTCGACATTTCTTCAAGAGGGCTCTGGTCAGTCTAGGTTCAATTTGCCTGTGAATAATATTACAAGTTCGTTCTTCTACGGGCACAAATTTTTCGAAACTAAGTGCTTTTGGTCTGAAATAAAACTGTTTTAGTACGGCTCTCATTAACCACAGCACACCAGAAAACTTTCCTCTATATCCCTTATATTCATCGGGGAGCATTGCTTCCAGAGAGGGCAGGAAGGGGAGCGCTGGGATCTGGGATGGAAGCGCTTTTCCGTCTTGTATGTCCCCACAATAACGGAGTAGCTCTGAATGTAGTGAAGTCGTTGATATTCCATCACTAATGGCATGATGCACGGTTGTAATGAGATGACTAATATTGTGGTCGGCGTGACAAATTAATGTTGTTCTCCAGAGAGATTGGCTGCTGTTAAGGGATTGATTGAGTTCCTCGAGAACCACTTGCTGCCAAGTTTCCTGATCAACAGCTTCTATTACCCGAAGGGAAACACTCCCCTCAACCCTTTTTTTGAAAACCAACTGACCTACCGGGCCATCAATACAGCACTGGAGCTGAGGATGACGTTTCTCAGCCATTTTTAAGGCATGTTCTAGTGTTTGTCTTGAGATAGAGCCTTTGACTTTACTAATCGTCACTACATTGAGGGAACTAGCAATCTGATTAAAGATTTCGAACCCTTCTTCAAGAGGTGATAGGGGGCGAATCAGTTTCATGGTTAATCAGTCTCCTCTCAGAAGAAAAACTTTGGGCAGAATGAAAATGTCTTGAGTGCTTGAAGAGTTGTTCGCGGGGATAACCCTTCAATGACCCCTAATACCGGTTTAGTTCATTCATTAAACGTCTTATCTACTAACCCGCTTGTAGTATTCGTTTCATGATGAGCTACTCACTCAATTTGTGCTGTGATCTGACTTGGGATTTTTGTCCTCTGCCCCATTGGCAGCTTAATGATGTAAGAAGTCTACTAACCGTTGCAAGAAATCTAGGATTCAAAGACTAACTCCAAACCAAGGCTGGCAAAAAATAGGTGCATTGAGCCTGTGTGGGGTGTACCTGGTGAAGAAAATATGGACTGAAATTATCGCTAATGTCCCTGGGAGACATGATCAAGACTGACTAATTGCACCGAGGAATTTCAGCATTTCTTGTTGGGGAGGCGTCAAGTTTTGGCAGTTGGAAATGTTTAAGCCTTCACAGAGACGGTCGGCCCGCCAAGTCTCCCGGCAAGTTCCGGTCTGCACATCCCAAAACCTGAGTTCCAAGTCACTGCTCCCTGTCACCAAGGTTTGACCGTCTGGGCTAAATTCAACAGCCGTGGACCAGCTCGGATGTCCAGATAGCTTAGCCAGGCATTGACCCGTTTCCACCGACCATAATCGGGCCGTTTCATCTTTGCTACAGCTCGCCACGGTTTGCCCATCGGGGCTAAAGACAACCCCCATCACCCAATCTGTATGGTCGGTTAAGACATGGAGACATTTCCCCGTGTCCACATCCCAGATTCGGACGGTTTGATCTGCTCCACCTGTGACAATGCGATTGCCCTGGGGGCTCCAGGCTACATACCAAGCCCAAAATGGGTGCCCAACTAGGGTCTGGGATAAGGTTGCAGATGGAACATCATAAATCTGTACATTGGCATCAAATGAACCAATGGCGATCTGTTGACCATTCGGGCTCCAGCTTAAACCACTGACAAAATGTCCGGGGATGGCCTGGACCACCTGCCCCTTGGCAACATCCCAGAGTCGCCAGGTGCCATCCCAACTGCCGCTGGCGAGCCACTGACCATCTGGACTAAAGGCGAGGGAGGCGATGGTGGCTCCATGGCCGGGTAATACCCGCAGGACTTCTCTGGTGGCGACATCCCACAGCCGAATTTGCTGATCATTGCCCGCGCTCGCTAGCAGATGACCCTGGGGATGGAAGGTTAGTCCATAGACCCAGCCCTGATGTTGCCAGTAGGTTTGATAGGTCCCTGTTTCTACTTGCCAAAAGCGAATGGCCCCATCTGTACTCCCACTCACGACCGTTTGGCCATCCGGACTATGGCGAATACATAAGGTGCTGTTGATTTGCGCCTGCCAGGATTGTAGGGCCTGACCCGTGGTTAAGTCCCACAGCCGAATCATGGGTTCATCTCCCCCACTGACTAACAGGTCTCCCTGGGGATGACAGGCCACACTATAGATGCAGCTGTGGTGTCCAAGCAGGCGACGCTGGCAGATGCCTGTGTCTAAATTGGTGATACAGATGGTGCTGTCTAGCCCCGCACTGACCACAGCGGATTGATGGGGAAGGAACGATGCGGAAAAAATGGCTTGGGTATGGGGGGTGAGGACCTGAACGCATTGACCGGAGCTGACTTTCCAGATACGGAGGGTGCGATCGCATCCTCCACTCACCAACCACTGACCATCGTCACTAAAGGCCACTGCCCGCAGCCAATCCGTATGGCCTTTAAGAGTACGCAGACAGCGACCTGTTTCTAGGTCCCAAAGTTTGACGGTGGCATCATGACTGGCACTGGCTAGGGTGTGGCCATCGGGGCTGAGGGCGATTGCCCAGATCCCTTGCTCATGACCTTTGATAATTTGCAAACAGTCTCCAGTTTGCAGATTCCAGATGCGCCAGGTCCGATCTTCCCCAGCACTGATCAGTCGCTGGCCATCGGGATGTATCACCACCGATCGTATGCAGTCTGTATGGCCTGTGAAAATGCTCAGACATTGCCCCGTATCTACCTGCCATAGTCGAATAGTTTGATCTTCGCTCCCGCTGGCCAGGACGGAGCCATCGATACTAAAGGCTAGGGACCAAACATTATTTTCATGGCCTTTGAATATGCCGATGGCTTGGCTGCCTTGTTTGGGATTTTTCACATCCCACAGCATGATCACATTGGCGAAATGGCCCGTTGCTAGTCGTTCTCCTTGGGGATCAAAGGCGGCGGTGGCGACATGGGGAAAGGCGGTGGCAAAGACCGTATCTTTGAGGTCGGCTCCAGTCATATTCACTTTGATCAGGGCTGTATCCCGGAAATCGGCTTGCCAGAGGGCGAGCTGGGATAGATCGATGCCGGTTAGGTCCACCTGTAACTGCACGAGTAGATTGAGGCAATTGCCAGCGGCGTAATCTCTGTGGTTGGCGAGCTGCTTCACTCGGTCTCGCAACTGGGTCTCGATGGCGGTGGTGGTTTGCAGCTTTGACAAGAGTAGGTGGATTACGGGTTGTAGAATCACCTGGCGTTGGCTGTGTCGGATGCCATCTTTGGCTTGGGCTTTGAGCAGGGCATGGCTATGTAAACGGGATGGTTCTGTCTTTTCTGGCTGCAAAAGACTGTGGCCGATGTCTTCAATTAATCGCTGAGTCACATATTCCATCAACACCGGTTGCAGGGTGAATTGGGGTAGTTCAGTGCCAGATTTGATCACCACACATAAAGACCGTCGTCGGAGGGCCTCCATGGCTTCCAGTAATTTCGGCATGGCCACAGGAAACACCAAATCATGACGCAGATCCGCTAGGGCCAGGGGGGCACGATTTATGGCCAACCAGTACATGACGTCCTGTTCTAGGGGAGACAGGCGTTGAAACTGCTGATCGAGGAGGATGCGAAAACCGTTAAAGACAGTGATGCCTTCTGCTAAAAAGGCTTGTACGTCTCCAGCAAAAATATCTTGAATTGCCGTGGCCACGATTTTGAGGCCCAAGGGATGGCCTTCGTAAAACTGGATCAGCTTGTGGAAGCCATCCGTATTTCCTGTTAATCCTTTTTGGGTGAGCAAGGGTAAGGCTTTTTCCGGTTCCAGTCCGGCCATGGCTAAGGCCCGGACAGTGGGGCCTTCTAGTTCCGCTAGGGTGGCGGGCTTTTCGCGACTGGTGATTACTAGGCAGCTTTGATGAGGGGTTTCACCTAGCGATCGCAACAGGGTTTCATAGCCTAGATAGTCCGGTTTATGTTGGCCTGCCTGGGGATGAGCATAGTCCGCTCCACTCTCCAGCAAAGTCTCCCAGTTATCCAACACCAATAAACAGCGATGCTGCCGCAGATAGGTCATCAATTGCGATAGCAGGGTTTGGGGCGGGCTGATGCGGGTCAGTTCTGGATCTAGAGATTGCAAGATATCCACCAGCAAGTCTTCATTTTTGGGGCCATGGCGAACTGAGCGCCAAACGACCGCTTCAAACTCAGAGTGCAGATGTTTAACCAGCTTTACCGATAGAGAGGTTTTGCCGATACCGCCGATTCCTAGCAGGGCCACGAGCTGACAGCGTTCGGTGCCTAACCATTGACTGAGGGTGGCGAGTTCTTGAATGCGGCCATAGAAGTTGGAAATATCGACCGCTTCTCCTAAATCCAGTCGGTGATCAGCAGATGCTGAATTTGCTAGGGCTTTTTCTGGACTGGATTTAGCTTCAGGGCGGCGAAAGTCTTCTTCTTGCAGGGGTAGCTTAAAGGCGGTAAAGAACAAAGATAGGGTGCGTTTATCCAGTCCTACTTCTCCGTCAAGGACTTTGGCAACGGTTTTGGCATCGAGCTGGGTGCGGTCGCTGAGGTCTTGCAGGGTATAGCGGCTATCTTGATTGTCCTGAGCTTCGCTGTCCTGAATGGCGGCTCGTAACCGCTCTAAGCCAATGCTGGTTAGAACGACGCCTCGTCTTCGCCTTTGCGGTGATTGCGGCATGAGGTTGCGATCGCACAACAATACCCTTCAAACACCAGGGTATACCTATTCACCGAGTTGTGGCTTGCTCTATCTCACAGTCAAACTACTGCAACGGGATAGCCAATTTCCTGGATATCTTCCAGCAGATCTGCAACTAGCAGCTCAGGATTCAACGGATGAATCATGGTCTGGGTGAGAGGGAAATGCTGATAGATCTGCTGGACTACATTCGTGTCAATGGAGCACTCATAATAGGCTTCAGCCCACTGTTGATAAGTATTAGGTTGGTGATCAAATATTGTGAGCAGCTCCATTGACCCATCTGGATCAGAGCCTTCTGGAAAGTTAATAGATCCCCGCTGCCACTGGGAATCTGAAGTCTGACGCCAAAGACAAAACGTCGTATCTTCAATTGAAAAAGCTGGTTCATCCAGACTTGCTTGGAGTTCAGAAGGAATATTCTCAAAGAGTCCAGGCCATAGTTGGGGCGGTTCTGTCTGATAGGGACTCATCACCGATTCGTGGGCAAATCCTTTGAGAAAGCAGCCATTGGGACTGAAAAGTGCAAAGAGGAAGTCTCCACTCCCATCGCGCATTGATCCGAGTTGTTCGTTTGGGTGCCAATGGGTATCAAAAGAGTAATACCGATCTTCCCAATCGGGAGACAAGATGGCATCCAATATTGCTAGAGACTGCATCAGCCTTCTTAACTCTTTTACCCCTGGTAATGGGCCAAGATTTTGAGTAGAAATTGGCATCATCAGTTTACTAATTGAAATCTGCCCTGGGTGGGTAACCAGAAATGGGTTGTCTTTTTACTGTTTAAGAGGGCTTTTTCGCCACAATAAAAACAACTTTGTCATTGCCGGGTTGCCATTGGTGGTCAATCTTAAAATGAGCATCCGTCAAACTATCTGCGAGTTCTTGCACCGTAAAGACTTTGACTAACGGGAAAAGTCCCAAGAACTTGCCAATGGGGGCAATCCATTTAAACCAGGCCATCTTATCTCCCAGGCAGACTGTACTGGTGACGAAAATGCCACCGGGCTTGAGCATGTCAAACACCTTAGCAATGACCGCTTCCTTATCTTCTAATAAATGCAGAATACTCAGGCCTAAGACTGCATCAAGGGTCTGATAGGGGATATCTAGCTCATCAATACTGGACTGTTCAAAGGTGAGGTTAGGGATATTTTGGGCAGCGGCTCTAGTCTGAGCGATATCAATCATATTGGCAGAGAAATCAATGGCTCGAATATGTTTGACATAAGGAGCATGGACGATTGCCGTTGATCCAGTACCGCAGCCAATCTCCAAGACTTCCATGCTGGGCTGAAAGTATTCTTGGGTAACTTGTAACTTTTTCTCGTAGGCTGCTACATCTGCAATGGGTTGTTTCAAATATCGGTCAGCAATTTTGTCCCAAAACTTCGCAGACTGTCCCATACCCGTTCTCCTTTAATTGACGGAAGATCGTTGCAAATTGCCGACAGCGATTCGCTGCTGTTTTTATTCTAAATCCCACACCAACTGCTGACAGACTTTACAGGCTTCGCGGGCGATATCGTCTGGGGGAGCTGTAAAAATGGGATGGTGGTGGAGGCGGTTACAGCATAACGACAACCAGGCATGCCAATTACCATGCCACAGTCTGACAGTGTGGTCATCACTTCCACTAACAATGGTCTGTCCATCGGGACTAAAGGCTACGGAACTGACAGATTTTCCATGTCCTAGGAAGGGCTCTGCGATGGGGTTGCCCTGGAGGTCCCATAGTCTGACGGTGTGGTCATCACTGCCACTGACAATGGTCTGTCCATCAGGACTAAAGGCTACGGAACTGACAGATTTTCCATGTCCTAGGAAGGGCTCTGCGATGAGGTTGCCCTGGAGGTCCCATAGTCTGACGGTGTGGTCATGACTGCCACTGACGATAGTCTGTCCATCGGGGCTAAAGGCTACGGAACTGATCGCATCCCCATGTCCTAGGAAGGGCTCTGTGATGAGGTTGCCCTGGAGGTCCCAGAGTCTGATAGTTTTGTCCTTACTGCCACTGACAATGCACTGTCCATCAGGGCTAAAGGCCGCGGAACTGACAAAATCTTCATGCCCCTGGAAGGGCTCTGCGATGAGGTTGCCCCGGAGGTCCCATAGTCTGACGGTTTTGTCATCACTGCCACTGACGATGCACTGTCCATCGGGGCTAAAGGCCACTGACCTGACATGATGACTATGTCCCTGGAAGGGCTCTGCGATGGGGTTACCCTGGAGGTCCCATAGTCTGACGGTTTGGTCACGACTGCCCCTGACGATGCGCTTTCCATCGGGACTAAAGGCCACTGACCAGACAGCAGAGCCCCCCTGGAGCTCTACGATGGGATTGCCCTGGAGGTCCCACAGCCTGACTCTTGTGTTAGGACTGCCACTGACAATGGTCTGTCCATCGGGGCTAAAAGCCACGGAACTTACAGATTCCCCATGTCCTAGGAAGGGCTTTGCGATGGGGTTGTCCTGGAGGTCCCACAGTCTGATAGTTTTGTCCTTACTGCCACTGACGATGTGCTGTCCATCGGGGCTAAAGGCCACGGACCGGACAGATTCCCCATGCCCCTGGAAGGGCTCTGCGATGAGGTTGCCCCGGAGGTCCCAGAGTCTGATGGTTTTGTCCTTACTGCCACTGACAATGCATTGTCCATCAGGGCTAAAGGCCGCGGAACTGACAAAATCTTCATGCCCCTGGAAGGGCTCTGCGATGAGGTTGCCCCGGAGGTCCCAGAGTCTGATGGTTTTGTCATGACTGCCACTGACGATGTGCTGTCCATCGGGGCTAAAAGCCACGGACCGGACAAAACCTTCATGTCCTAGAAAGGGCTCTGCGATGAGGTTGCCCCGGAGGTCCCAGAGTCTGATGGTTTTGTCATGACTGCCACTGACAATGCACTGTCCATCAGGGCTAAAAGCCACGGGACTGACAGATTCCCCATGCCCCTGGAAGGGCTCTGCGATGAGGTTGCCCCGGAGGTCCCATAGTCTGACGGTTTTGTCATCACTGCCACTGACGATGTGCTGTCCATCGGGGCTAAAGGCCACGGAACTGACAAAACCTTCATGCCCCTGGAAGGGCTCTGCGATGAGGTTGCCCCGGAGGTCCCATAGTCTGACGGTTTTGTCATGACTGCCACTGACGATGCGCTGTCCATCGGGGCTAAAGGCCACGGAACTGACAAAACCTTCATGCCCCTGGAAGGGCTCTGTGATGAGGTTGCCCCGGAGATCCCAGAGTCTGATGGTTTTGTCCTTACTGCTACTGACAATGCACTGTCCATCAGGGCTAAAGGCCACGGAACTGACAAAATCTTCATGCCCCTGGAAATAACCACATTCACGAATTTGGGCAATCATAGCGGTTAAAGCCTCTTGAATAGGTGTCAACACTTTGCCTTGCAATTTGTCATGGCTAGTCCCTACTGCTCGAATGGCTCGGGCTGCTGTGGTCGGGATGGGACGAGCTGTAATCAAATTTCTAGTCTGCATCGCCTCTTCCCGTAGCTTGGCTTCCGTCAACGCCCGCTCTAAAAAAGCCACCTGTTGTTGCTCTCGCTGATCGCTAGCCTGGAAATACTCACGGGTGCTTGGCCCCAGCTCGGGTTCCAGCCATGCCCACTTCTCCCTTGTCTCTGCCAGCAAGCCTCCCTGCAACAGATAGCCCTCTCCTTGGTTCTTCTGTTGCCATTCCTCTGCTGCATCCAGCACTCGTTGCAGTAAACGGCGTTGATCGCGGTTGACTTGCCGCCAAGCCACAAATTGTTCCCACCCAGTCATGAGTGACTCATGGGCTAAATCTACCCAATCGATTCCAGCAGCATTGTAAGTCACTAATAATCTCCCCTGCACCAGCTTTTCCAATGCCCGCAGCAATGCTTGCTGTTCAGCCTTGGTGGCTAGCCCCAAAATTTCTGTCTTCGGTTGCCGTTGTCGGGTATCCTTCTCCCCCTCACCAATTCGCACTAACTTAAAAAAAATTCGTTGTGCCCAACCTTGGTCGTCTTCCCGCAAAGAGGAAAAAATCTCTTCTGCCTGCTGATTGAGTGCCCCCATTACGCCCCCTAACTCTTGGTAGGCTGCAAAGGTCAATGTGCGTCCTTGTCGTCGCTGCCATAACTGTTCCAATGCAAACTCCAGCAACGGCAAAATATTCTGCTCCTGTTGTACTTTTTCCAATAGGATAGGCAGCAACCCTGGTTCAAATTTGTACTTCGCGACTGCGGCAGGTGCTCGAATGGCTTCCTCTAACTCTGCTTTATTCATAGGCAACAGCAGCACTTGGTGGGATTGAATCACCTCTCCCAAACCCCGATAGTTCAAACAATGTTCAAAAAAGTCCGCCCGCATTGTCGTGACAACCCGTAGTCGCGAATTAGGGTGCTGGGTAATTTCCACTAGCAAATTCAAAAAATGACGACGTTCCACCTCTTTTTCTGGGGGACAAACCGTAAATATCTCCTCAAACTGATCGACCACCAACAGCAGGGGAGCTGAACCTGGCAGACAATCGACTGCCTGGGCTAGCTTTCCCGCCTCAATTGCCGATTCAACATTATCTTTGTCTTCTGGCCATTGGCATTGTTGGCTCAACACTCGACTGATTTCATCTACGGGTTGTCGCCGCGAATCCCCTGGCTTGATGGGTGCCAAAACTTGCCATGTACCGCTGTTCTCCAAAATAGGAATTAAACCTGCCCGCACCAAAGAAGACTTGCCACTACCAGACGCTCCAATCACCGGAACAAAATTAGACTCACTCAGCTTGGCTAATAGCTTTTGCACAAACTGATCTCGCCCCTTATAAAAACGCGCCGTCTCTTTCGTAAATGCCTCTAGCCCTACATAGGGACAGATATCCTCAAAAGGGCCTTCAAATTCTTCCTCGGGTCCCTGCTCTGTTAGCGTTTCCGTTTGCCATTTATTCAGGGCCGCACTCACTAAGCCGGCTAATTTATTGGTGTCTTGAAAAAAGCTAACTAACTTGTCGGTACCAAGGTCTTGCCGTAATGCCTCAATCCGCGCTCCGCGCTCACCCTCACCAGTGACTTGGTCCATCTGTTTGGGGGACCAAGTGGCCCCCTCATCTAATATGAAAATAAAACAGGGCTTCTCTAATTTCCTTGCCTGTCGATACTCCAACTCCGTAATCGAACGCTGCTCGGGATTGCTCTTTTGCGGTACATAGCCATATTTCCAAGCAAATAACCCCACATAACCATCGCAATGGGCCACATCTGCCAAGCACTTCTCCAGCGGGGGGTGTTGTCCCGATGCGACATAATCTTCCATAGCCACCACCTCCATTCCCCCCTTGCGGAGGATTGACGTGACCGCAATTCGATAATCCTTTAAGTCGCTATAGGTAGAAGAGAGATAAATTTTAACCACAAGCCTTCACCCAAAACACCCCATTCCAGTCATCATTTGTGGCCTCTGATCCGAAACGTTGAAGTTATAGACCAGAAGCCAAATGGATCAAAGCCATAATCACCCGTTAATCCAGAGAAAAGCAATCTTTCCTCCATTAAGAATCACAAATATTCTATTGGTGCATTTCCATCTGGAGTGTTGAAAAGATCCACTGAGAACGCTGACTATTGCCTTATCTTCCATAATGTATAGTCATGTCTAAACAATCGCTTTTATCCTTATGAGCAAAAGGCTTTGATCTAAATCACCTTGGTTCCTTAAGTTCCTGATTAGGCTTCCGATCTTCCCTGGAGAAGCCGACTCAGGATCGCGATAGTGCAGGTATGAAATCCATTTAGGAACCGATCATGTTTGCACCATTTGTTGTCAGATTAGACCATGTTCTTGGCCATCAGCGCTTTATTCGATTACGGGGACAAGCCATTGCGACTCATACCCAAATCATCAATCAGTTTTGTGATTCAGTCGGGCTAGAGCGGCCTTGTCGCCAACATCTGATCAAAGTTGCCCATCACAACGGCAAAAAGCTCGGGTGACTTGCCTAACCCTTGTGATGCCCATCACTCAGTTCATCTATGGGTATCACAATTTGATTGGCATCAGATCACGGCTATTTCCCGTCATCTAAACCAGCATAGATAGCATCAAGTTCAATCCTCCTCTGAACCCGACTTTCTGTTATGAATCGGCAAACTCGACTTATCCAATATCTGCAAGATGAACTAGCCCTTCCCCAGGATGCACTTTCTTTAGCCACTCGGTTTCAAGATCGCACGGCTACTCAGATTCCGATCATTCTTTGGCAGTATGGTCTAGTCAATATTGATCAATTGGGCCAAATTTATGACTGGTTGGCTTCTGTCTAAATAGCCATACTTTTTTGCCGCGTTTTAGAAGTATCTTGACGACTCCCTAAACATTATTTTTACCCTAACTGCTTTCTAGTTTTTTACTTCATTCTTCTCGAACCAACCATCCATAGTCAGTATTATCACGACCGTAATAATACTGACTATTTTATTTTTATCCCCTCAATAATCGCTATCCCAAGTTCCCCATACAATCACTCCGTAAATTCACGATTGTTCTCTCCAGTAAAGACTTGCGACAATAAGCACATATCTGAATCACTCCCCAGCCCTTCCTTCTGTGTCCCCCATTTCATTGTTTTGCCCTCAACCGCTCAACCTCGTTATTCGTCGTCCTATTCTCTATAAAAATTGAATATTTATAACCGGCACCATTATTCCCGCAATTTATCTGTTCGCAGAACCTTTTGACCATGGATGCTGAAAATTTGATCCGGTTCAGCCCGCTGAATGTTTTGCCGCGCAATCAACGCCTATTGAGTGGGTTGGTTTGCGGATTAGATTTATTCGTCATCCTCAGTTTCTTGTGGATGACGACTTTTGCATTTGGACCCGTCAGCCCCGATGGGCTAAAGGCCCTAAGTGCGCTGCTGATGTTGATCGTGCCTACGATCTTTCAGGGAGTTGGGCGCTATACCTTTCAGCCTGCTAATCCTCCTAAGCTAGACTACTCAAGAATTTGGTTGGGATGGGGATTAGTCATCGCAGCCTTACTGTTTCTGGGATATATGAGCCACACCGCTTATGTTGCTAGCCCAGGGGCTCGTCTTTGGTTTGTCTTATCCCCGTTGGGGCTATCTCTCCTCAATCCGATCATCAGTGGTCCTTTACAACAACGAGTATCAGGGGACTACACCCGTACCGCCATTATTGCTGGCACGGGAGATATGAGCCAGCGAGTGGCCGATCAGCTTGGCCAAAGCCCTAAGTCAAGTATCAAATTCTGTGGATACTTTGCTGATCGGGATGCCAAGTTCGAAGCCGAAAGCTGCCGACCCCTGATTGGCTACCTGGATGAATTACCTGATTTTGTCCGCCGTTCTTGCATTGATGTGGTTTATATCACTCTGCCCCTGAGGGAAGAAGCAGCCATCTCAAACCTGATTTTAGCTCTGCAAGATACAACGGCCTGCGTCTATTTTGTCCCCAATCTGATGATGCTGAATTTGATGCAGGCTCGGGTTCACGACCTCAATGGACTGCCGATGATCGCGGTCATGGAAGTGCCGTTTTCTCAGGTCCAGGCCTGGGTTAAGCGTGGTATTGATTTTGCGATCGCAGCCCTAATTTCCATTGCTATTTCCCCCCTGATGGTTCTGATTGCCATCTCAGTTAAGCTTTCTTCCCCCGGCCCCGTTCTGTTTAAACAGCAGCGCTATGGCCTGAATGGTGGCAATATCGTCGTCTATAAATTTCGCTCCATGCGAGTGATGGAAGATGGAGCAAAAGTCACCCAAGCCACCCAAGGCGATCCACGCATCACCAAAGTTGGGGCTTTTCTGCGCCGCACCTCCTTAGATGAGCTGCCCCAATTTATTAACGTGCTGCAAGGTCGCATGAGCTTAGTCGGTCCTCGGCCCCATGCCGTTGCCCACAACGAACATTACCGCAAACTGATTCAGGGCTATATGCTCCGCCATAAGGTCAAACCCGGTATCACGGGTTGGGCCCAGGTCAATGGCTATCGAGGCGAAACTGAAACCCTGGACAAAATGGAAAAGCGGGTTGAATTCGATATCCACTACCTCAACCACTGGTCCTTGTGGCTCGATATCAAAATTATTCTGCGTACCGCTCTCGTCTTCTTTAACGACAAAAATGCCTACTAGCTCTGTTAAGTTTTCCTGAAAAAAGTTCCAGCAGCCAAACACCTGCGTTAAGCTTGCACCCAAAAATGCTCGTGACTCAAATGGCTTTATTCCAAAGCAATGTTTTGAGCTAGAGTGTATCGGGTCAGTGACCGTTAACTGCCCTTTTTAGTCCGGTTTCGCAAGCACCAATCAAATAGGCAGAGTGATGAGCACGTTAGCCAATCGCTACAAAATTATTAAAAATCTCGGCGAAGGTGGATTTAGCCAAGTTTACTTGGCTAAAGATTTACAGCGGGATGATCACCGTCGATGTGTGATTAAAAAGCTGCAGCCCAAATCCGATGATCCCTTCACGGTCAGAACCTCCAGACGTCTCTTCAAAACGGAAGTCAATGTTCTCCAAAAGCTAGGTAGCCATGACCGCATCCCCCAGATGTTTGTCTCCTTTGAAGAGGATCGGCAGTTTTATTTAGTCGAGCAATATATTACAGGCCAAGGGCTTAGTCGGGAGCTGACTTGGTGGCATTGGACCGAAGCTAAGACCGTCGCTTTTTTGCAGGACATCTTAGAAACCCTCGCGTTTGTCCATCGCAAACAGGTGATTCACCGGGATATTAAACCTGAAAATCTGATCAGACGCGATCACGATCAGCGGATTGTTCTGATTGATTTTGGCTCCGTTAAAAGTCGCCAGCAGTCTGGCCAGACCACCATCGTCGGTACCAAGGGCTATATGCCTCCCGAGCAGCTTCTGGGTAAACCGCGTCTGAATAGTGATGTTTATGCCGTCGGCATGATCGCTTTGCGAGGTCTCACAGGCATTAATCCGGTAAAAACTGAATTTCCCACCGATCCTGATACAGGCGAGTTCCTTTGGCAACATAAAACGGACGTCAGCCCTGAACTAGCCCAAGTTCTCAACACTATGGTCCGCCAGGATCATCGGCATCGTTACCCCTCAGCCCAGGAGGCCCTGCAAGCCGTTAGTCAACTGGGTGAAGTGCCAGCCTCGGGGCGCCGACGTCTGCTGCAAGCAGCAGGCTTAAGTGTGATGGGATTACTGGGAACAGGCATGGCCTATCCTGCCCTCAGCCAGGAACTCCCCAATCGCAAGCCATCTTCCCCTTTTCCTGCAGCTCCCACCCCAGAGCACCCTCCCACCCCGGAGACAAACGTATCTGTCGAGAAATCTGCTTCTCCCGTTGCCAAAGCGGATACCCCGAAGGAAAAAGAATCTCCTCTCGCTTCACCGGCTTTAGCCACGGCTCCTAAACGTCTCGACAAGCAAGAACTTTTGCGTCGATATGGTTCTTATAACGAGTGCCGTACCGTCGCGAAAGCCAACGGCATTAAGTTCGCGACCACACCCACCTGGGATAAGTTGGTCTATGCCTTTAGTTATTCTGAAGCCCTGCAACAAATGAGTCAGGTTTATCTCAGCGCCTATCCCAACCCAGCTCTAGCGGGCATCACCCTTGAGCTGACCTTATAAGGCTGAACAAACGACCCGGAATCCCAAATCATAGGTGAGGAAGCTAGAGTTGTTGTAACGCCGCTGAGCGGAGCGGCAGAGTTGCGGATTGGCTGACATGGAACCCCCTCGGTTGATTCGTCGAGCATCCCCTTCTTTCACCCATGCACTACCATTGGTCGGTGCCCCTTGGTAGCTTTCGTGCCACGTGTCCTGGCACCACTCGCTCACATTGCCATGCATGTCATGGAGACCAAAGGCATTGGCTGGAAAACTCCCTACCCCTACGGTTTTTTTGCGGTATTGTCCTTTGGGGCCTGTGCCATAGGCGTAGATGCCCCAGTAATTCGCCAACTCCGGCGTAATGGTTTCTCCCATATGAAACGGGGTTGTGGTGCCCCCTCGACAGGCATATTCCCACTCGGCTTCGCTGGGTAAGCGATAATCCCGCCCTGTTTTCTGGGAGAGGCGCTGACAAAAAGCAACGGCATCTTCCCAAGACACATTGTCCACGGGGCGAGTCAACACTTTTTCCCTAGAAGGATTAGAACCCATAATCGCTCGCCACTGGGCTTGAGTGACTTCAAATTTCCCCATGGAAAAGGCCGGAATCGTGACCTGATGTTGGGGGCCTTCACCCCTTTCTCTTTCTAGTTCCTGGGCAGGAGAGCCCATTTTGAAAGCTCCGCCGGGGAGGCTCACCATTTCCAGGGTGACGTCATCTCCCAAGCTGTCTTGAAAAACGGGAACTTTTCCTTCCGTTCGCTGCACAATTTTGCCTTGAGGATTGACCTCAACATAGGCAAAAGACGACTCTAGTGCCGTCGTGGCGACATCCGTTGACTGTTGCTCCAGGGAAAACAGAGAGACGGCAGTGTGAATGGGAATGGCCAGATTAAAGCCTGATTTGACGGCGACGTTCCCCACGGTTTGGCCTTCGGCTCGTCCGTGGATGCCTGCGACTTGACCTAAGCGGTTGAGGACGGGGCCGCCACTCATGCCGGGTTGGGTAACAGCGGTATAGGTAATGCCATAGCCCCCCGCTTGGGTGCCAATCGAGGTGACTTGTCCAGGGGAAATCGTATATTGGGGTTGGGTAATCGCCAGCCCTGGTAGTGGGAATCCGGCTACAAAAACTTCGTCTAGTTCGCTTAAGGCATTCTTCCCGGCCAGCTTGGCCACGGTATAATTATTCTTGCTGTTGATGGTGACCAGGGCCAAGTCTACTGTTCCACCTGACTGCATCCCTGAAGTGTCAATCGGATGTTGCTGACCATCAAAGGTTTCGATGTAAGCTTCTTCTCCAGGATTGGTGTCTTTGAGCACATGACCTGCGGTTAAGACGTAGTAGGTATTCCCGGATTTACTGACCAATACTCCAGACCCAGCAGTGCCTTGGGTAATCACCCGCACGGTAATTTTTTTCGCCAGGATTTTCAGGGTCCGACGATCTTGGGCCAGGAGCGAGCGTTGCCACAATCCGGCAGACAATAAGGTTCCACCAAATAATAGAAATTCCCTGCGTTTGAGTCCCATATCCCTGAGTTTAATGGTGATTAACGGTAGACCTTGGCCGTGAGCGGCCTCGATTGCGGCTCCATTATTCTATGCCAACCCTTCGCCAATCTCCCATCAGTAGCTGTTGTCACGATTTTTTAAGGCGACAGTAACCCTAGCTGATAAACAGCTTTTTTCTAAAGTTTTCGGGCTAATTGTTCTAAATGCTGTTGGGCTTGACTGTAGTACTTGAACTGTCGTTCATCCCGTCGGAATTCTGGAGTATGGACCCACCGACGCCCATTTTGAGTCCGACCTCCATGAATTTTATGCAGCAGCTCATGGTACATCACAAATTCAATCACGTAGTTGGGCAGTTGGTCCGAGTCCAGACTCAGACTCATGACTACCCGATCCCGGCTGGGCTCATAATGACCAAATTTGCGGTTGCTGTAAACTTTGCTCCAGCAAAGACGGGGCTTTTTGACCTCTTGGTTAAAATACGCCTGATTCACCTGCGCAAAAACATCATCCAGATTGTAGACATTGCCTTGAGCCATATCTCTCAGATCATCCACCATCAGATCCAGGGCTAACAGCAGCTCAGAAAATTCTTCCGATAGGGAGTACTCCGTCATGATGGTCGAGGTTTTCGGAGTTTTGCCCAGCAACATGGAGTCGATTACCGCTTGCATGACATCCGGTTCGGCCAAAATAAATCCTTCGTTGATCCTAATTTTGAGTTGGGGAGGCTTAAATTGGCAGCGATATAGGGCACTCATGGGTGTGAATTCAAGCCTGAGATGCTTTAGCTCTTTGAATGGACGAGCACTGCGAGCAGACGATTGATTTGCCAAGGTTTGTTCAGCGATGGCTTTTGTTTGGCGAACAGCATAAGCATGCAGGTGGAGATGATCGTCACTCTGGAGAAATTTCATCCAACCGTAAATTTGTTGAGATTGTTGAGTTAAGTTTCCGGGTGTTGCTCCCTGGGCGGCACATAACTGCTCAATTTGTGCCGTTCGTTCTCCCAGCTGCTGAATCAGTCTGTTTTCGGCATCGGTATCGTCGGGAAGTAGATCGGCAATTCGGTCTTGAAAATACTGGAGCTGACTCCGAATTCGCTGGATGGAAATTTCCATTTGGCCCTGGGGTGAGCCTTGGTTTCTAGAATCGAATTCAATGATGGGTAAACGCTTGAGATTAACCCCTTTCAAAAACTTGTAGGCATTGCGAGACGGTACTGGAAGTTGACTGGGTTTGATATGGGCCTGGGCACAAATTTGGTCTGTGGTCTGAATGGTCTTCACCACATACTGTTGAAAGGTGGAGACTTCGTGACTGGGGATGCCACTCTTGAGTTGATCTCTCACTCGATTTGACGCTTTCACTAATCCGCGAATTCTCATGAACGGCTTATCAGTATGGACATGAGCAGAATAGCAGAACCGTTAAGCGCTTCAAGGGTGATTAACAACCCTCATAAGTTACCCACTCATGTGCCCGATCGAACAGGGTCGATGAAAACCGCAGTTTTTTTAAGATATATGAAGTTATCTTCCTATTGATCTGTTTTTGGGGTACTACCTCTACAACAGCTATTTGTGGGGAAAAGAAATTGGCGACGCAACATGACAGTCTGCATTACTATCTGAAGGAGATAGGGCGGTTTCCGCTGCTGACCCATGAGGAAGAGATTACCCTGGCTCGAAAAGTCCAAACGGGTAACCCTCGTGCAAAAAGCAAGATGATTGAGGCAAACCTGCGATTGGTGGTCTCGATCGCTAAAAAACATCAGAATCGGGGTTTGCCCCTCCTCGATTTGAT
Source organism: Acaryochloris marina S15 (assembly GCF_018336915.1). GTDB lineage: Bacteria > Cyanobacteriota > Cyanobacteriia > Thermosynechococcales > Thermosynechococcaceae > Acaryochloris > Acaryochloris marina_A. Next base: position 1,747,721 of record NZ_CP064923.1, read on the forward strand.
TCAAGAAGGCAATTTGGGTTTGAGTATTGCTGTAGACAAATTTGAACCCGAGCAAGGCAATCGGTTTAGTACCTATGCCTACTGGTGGATTTTGCAGGGGGTCACCCGGTCCTTGCAAAACAAAGGCCGTGTGGTCCGGTTGCCTGTTAAACATTGGCAAGTGGGCAATCAAATCAAACGGGCTCGCCATCAGTTGAGCCAAGAGCTGGGTCGAGAACCCACCATCGTTGAAATTGCCAACATCATGGAGATGGATCTAACCCGCTTGAAAAAGTATCTCCATAGCCTGCAAGAAACGGTGTCTTTAGACAAGTTTGTGGGCAATGAACAAGATACGACCCTAGGAGATCTGATTGAAGGAGGGGATTCCACCCAGTCCTACCTCGATCTGCTCCTGCAGGATGAGGAATTGTCAGGGTATATGGCGTTGCTGGATGATCGCCAGCGATTCGTGATTTCTGAGCGGTATGGGTTGGACGATGGCAAACCCAAGTCCATGGAAAAAATTGGCCAGAAGCTGGGTATCAGCCGTGAACGGGTGCGACAAATCATCAAAAAGGCGATGCAAACCCTAGAGAAATGCGCTTTATCGGCCTAAAAAAAGGGCATGGAAGGCCCATACCCCGATTCGTGTCTGTGGTGAAAATTAAGCGGCTTCTTCCTCTACCTCTACTGCCGTAATGGCATTGGCAGAGACTTCAGCTCCCAACTCTAATCGTTGACGCACCTGTTGTTCCACGCTTTCGGCAAACTCAGGATTATCGGCAAAATATTGGATGGTATTATCTCGGCCTTGACCAATATTACTGCCGTCGAAGCTATACCAGGCTCCCTTGCGAACGATGATATCGGTTTCTTCTGCCATATCTACTAAGCACCCCAACGTGGAAATCCCCTGACCGAATAGGATGTCAAACTCGGCAATGTGGAAGGGGGGCGCGACTTTATTCTTCGCTACTTTGACCTTGGCGCGGATGCCGTACATATCGGTGCCTTTTTTCAGGGTTTGAATCCGACGGATATCCAGGCGGACGGAAGCATAGAATTTGAGGGCATTCCCGCCTGTGGTGACTTCGGGACTTCCGTAGGTAACGCCGATTTTTTGACGGAGCTGATTGAGGAAGATGACGGTGCTGCCGGATTTGCAAATATTGCTGGTGATTTTGCGCAGGGCCTGACTCATCAGCCGGGCTTGTAAACCCATGTGAGAGTCTCCCATATCCCCTTCAATTTCAGCACGAGGTGTCAGAGCAGCGACAGAATCGATGACGACGAGATCGACGGCACTGGAGCGCACGAGCTGATCGACAATTTCTAGGGCCATTTCTCCAGAGTCGGGCTGACTGACGAGCAATTCCGAGACATCTACCCCTAAGGCAGCGGCATACACGGGATCAAGGGCATGTTCGGCATCAACGAAGGCGGCGACTCCACCGTTCTTTTGGATTTGTGCGATCGCATGTAGCGCTACGGTGGTTTTGCCTGAACTTTCAGGGCCATAGATTTCGATCACCCGGCCTCGGGGCAGGCCACCGCCTAAGGCAAGATCTAAGGTTAGGGCACCACTAGAGATGGTTTCAATCTGCATCCGAGTGGCATCACCTAAGCGCATAATCGACCCTTTACCAAAGGTGCGCTCCACATTTTTCAAAACCAAGTCCAGGGCTTTTTGCTTTTCGGCTGAATCAGTGATGGCGGCCATACATCTCTCCAGAGATTTGGGGGGTGTTTGATTAATATAGTATACTTGTACTACTTGTGTGTCAACTTGGCACCAGGGTAAAAATTTACCTCCAGCACGGGAGGCTGCGATGGAGACTCTTTCTGAATTAATTGGGTTCACAGGCGATTGGCTTGTGGGTGTGTCTTTTACCCTGGATGGGGGGTATCAATGTTGGGTGATTACCCCAGAACGGCAAGCCTATACGGATGGTGAGTATTATGAAAGTCATCTGATGGCTTTGGCTGCCGGTCGTTACCTTGTTGAACATTCTTTGGAGGTGGAGTAGTTATGTGTGGTCGATTTGCCCTGACGGCAACCCCAGATGAGATCGCCACTGCTTTTGGTCTCCAAAACGTTCCCCCTTTCCCCCCTCGCTACAATATTGCTCCCAGCCAGCCCATCGCTGTGATTCGACAGTTGCAGCATCAGCCTCGTGAATTTCGGCTAATGCAATGGGGACTCATTCCCGGTTGGGCGAAGGATCCGAGTATTGGTAACAATCTCATTAATGCCCGGTGTGAAACGGCCCATGAAAAGCCCTCGTTTCGATCGGCCATCAAATATCGTCGCTGTTTGATTCCAGCGAGCGGCTTTTATGAATGGCAAAAGGTAGATAAAAGTACCAAGCAACCCTATTACTTGCGCATGCAGCAGCCCTTTGCTTTTGCCGGACTGTGGGAATCTTGGCATGATATTGAAACCTGCATTATCCTGACGACCCAGCCCAATGAAGTGGTTGCCCCGGTTCATCAGCGGATGCCGGTGATTATTTCACCCGATAACTATAAGGTGTGGTTAGACTTTGATATTCAAACGCCGAGTTATCTGTTTCACCTGTTCGATCCTGATTTAGTCCAAGGTCTGTCGGCTCTGCCCGTGTCCACTCTGGTCAACAGTCCGACGGTGGATCGACCTGAATGTATTGAGCCAATGCTGTAGCTTCTAGCTAAAGACGATGCGTAAGATCCTGCACATCGATATGGATGCCTTTTTCGCTTCTGTTGAGCAGCGAGACAATCCTCACCTGCGCGGCAAGCCTGTCGTTGTTGGCGGACGCCCGGAGCAGCGAGGTGCAGTGGCCGCTGCCAGTTATGAAGCTAGGAAATACGGTATTTTCTCCGCTACGCCGTCGCGAGTGGCTGCCACTAAATGTAAGGATTTAATTTTTATTGCACCCCGCTTTGAGGTTTACCGCCAGGTCTCAAGCCAGATTCGCACCATCTTTCATCAATTTACAGATCTGGTGGAACCCGTCTCCCTAGATGAAGCCTATCTGGATGTGACAGAAAATAAGCCCCAAATAGACTCAGCAATGGCGATTGCCCGAGAAATTAAGCATTTGATCCATCAAGAAACCCACTTAACGGCTTCGGCTGGGATATCAGTCAATAAATTTCTAGCCAAGATGGCGTCGGGATTGGAGAAACCCAACGGCCTTGCTTTGGTGGCCCCGGACCAGGCCGAAACCTTTGTCCAGCAGCTCCCCATTGAAAAGTTTCATGGCATTGGTAAGGTGACCGCCGCTAAAATGCACCAACTGGACATTCAAACGGGAGCAGAGTTACGCCAGTGGTCCGAGCCTGCGTTGGTGCGCCAGTTTGGTAAGGTGGGCCACTATTATTACGGCATTGCCAGGGGGAAGGATGATCGCCCGGTGATTGCTAATCGGATTCGCAAGTCCATTGGAGCGGAACGCAGTTTCTTTCCGGATATCTCTGGGCTGTCCGTTTTGATGGAAGAACTGGATGCGATCGCAACCCTAGTACACCTACGATTAGCTGAAAATCAACGGTCTGGCTATACCCTGACTCTGAAAGTAAAGTATGCCAATTACCAACAAATCACCCGCAGTCGGACGGTAGACAATCCCTTATATGAGGTGGATGAAATTTTAACGTTAGGCAATGAGTTGCTACGAACCCATATCGATGAACAACAGGCAGTGAGGCTATTGGGATTGACACTCGCCAATCTTGTCGACAAAGACCGCAGTCCTAAACAGTTATCGATTGGATTTATTTAAGTCCGCTCGATGCAGTTGCCGAAAAATAAACGAAGGTGATTCTCAGTGTTTAACCAACCCAAATTTGAAGCCGCATTTCCATTTCAAGGGGATGTGTTGGCCTTGCCAGTGGTCGATCTTGATGCCACTGCTGACTGGTATGCTCAAGCCTTTGACATGGTAGAGGTGGAGCGTAAGGCTCAACCCAATCCCACCGTTATTTTAGAAAGAGATGATGTGCAAATCGGTTTTGCCATCAATGGTGGAGATGCCTCTCAAGAGGGTGCTGCAATCCGGGTTGCTAATATTCAGGGCATCAAAGCAGAGTTGGAGTCAAAGGGCGTGGAGATTGGGAACTGGCGAGTGGATGAACGGGATGGGAAAAGATTCCAGGTGTTCTTTGTTGTGGCACCGGATGGGCTTTGCTATTGCTTCAATGAACCCATTTGAAACGCAGATTACTTCCTGCCATAAGCCGTTGCTCCATGACAATCTTAAAATAGCGTTTCAAACCCCTGGCCTCTGAGGTCATGGGATATTTTTGTGGTGATTTTTACGATGAACGAAGAGGCTAGAGATACCTGTCGTGGATGGGGTTTACTATTGAGTATTGAGAGTCAATGCTGACAAATCGCTACTGAGGGTTATAAGACATGGGTACAACTGCGATCGGGATTGATTCTGAGAATTTTGATTTACTGAAGATTTTACTGCGTGGTTCTGACGATTGGAATCAATGGCGTAAGAATAATCAAGGTGTTGAGATCAACCTAAAGGGGGCAAAACTAAACGGGGCAAAACTAAATTTTGTAGACCTGAGTGGTGCAAACCTCATCGAGGTAGACTTCACTGGAGCAGAACTAAACCGTGCAAACCTCACTGGGGCAAAACTCAGGCGGGCAGACCTCAGCCATGCAAAACTCAACTATGCAAGCCTCAGCAGTGCAAAACTCAATGGGGCTAACTTCATTGGGGCAGAACTCACCGGGGCAAAACTCCTCCGAGCAAAACTGATAAAGGCAAACCTCAAAGAGGCAAAACTCAATGGGGCCTACCTCACAGATGCAGACCTAAGTGGGGCAGATCTGAGTGGGGCAGACCTGAGTGGGGCAGACCTCATTGATGCAGACTTCATCGGGGCAGACCTAAGTGGGGCAAACCTCAGCCGTGCCTACCTCAATGGGACAGACTTCAACGGAGCAGACCTGAGTGGGGCAGACCTCAACGGAACAGACTCCGGCCTAATCAACGCCATTAAACTACTGCAAGATAAGGCCCTGTCTGTCTTAAAAAATTTAACATCTTCGCCAAAATAGAATTTTCAATCTTTTCGGGTTGAAATCTCTGACTCAGATATAGGCTCTGCTGAGTTACAAGAACTGCTAACGGAACTGTTAGCGACTAAAAGGTCTGGGTTAAGGGGTTGTAGCGAGAGGCAGAATTTGCTGGTCAACCCAGTAGAGATCTCATACCTGATTTAACATAACCGTCTTCATGGCAGCAAGAGCATCAGCAGTGGCTTCTGACCAATGCATCCCTCGGTTCTTCTGTCGTTTGGCCACAATCAAATCACAAGCTTTCTCTGCATGAGCACTACCCATATATTGTCGTTGGAGACGACGCTCATTGTAATTGACGATATAGGGTTTTCGAGCCTTGAGATAGTCAATTAATTCTTGGAGTTTGCTTTCGTTCTTGGTAAGAGGTCGGCAGGCTTCTAAAGCTTTAATAACAGGGCCTATTCGCCCTATCTATAGAGAAGAGTTTAGCTTCCTTTTGAGTGCTTTTTTCTCTTCACGAGTCAAGCAAATCATTCTCGAAAAATCGGCACATTTTCGACGAAGATGATACCAGTCGAGGAGCAGCTCTTTGTGAGTAAACGGGCTTAGATCGGTCTCGAAATAATTGCGTAGCCACTCAGCGCCATCTCCTAAAAGTGTCACCCAGTCATCTAATCCAGCACAGAAGAATAGCATCAGTGAAAGTTGTCTAAGCACCCGTGAGCCAGTCCCACTCAAATAACGACACCCCTTGGTCGTCGCAATCCGGGCTACCCGCATCGTCAACCACTTACTCGCCTGGGGCTGACGAACTAAGATGTCATCCGTTGCCGCGATGGTCTGTCCTGGCTGAATTTCAGGCCCCAAACATCTGAGCTTTTCGGCTGACCAGTAGGCTGCTTCATTATTGCGGGCTTGCAGAACCCGTTGCCAATCCTGATGGGTGACCCCTTCAGGCGCTTTAGGATTGGGGTTGGCTAGAGCTTGCTCCACTGCAGCCGTCAATTCGATTGGCCATGCGGCTCGATGACGAGGCGCTTTAGCATCAATGAGATTGACCTGGAACTTGCTCAAGTCACTTTGGTCCTTCCATTGCTCCACTTCCTTAGCTTCGACAGCTCGGATTATGTCGCCATGCCGTTTCACTAGTGCATCGTCAATATTTAATTTTAGGGTAGATAGAAGTGAGCTTACACCTGGCATCTTCAATGTTCATTTGCCAATCCACACCGCGTTGCGAGTGGTTCACATCAATCGGCCATGCTTGAACTTCATCTTTTAGAGTTTCAATCGTCCCAAAGCGCCTCCTATCAATACACTGTCGAGTCATTGCACTCAGTTCGTTTTCGGCCACGTTCAGCCAACTGCCATGCTTAGGGGTGTAGCAAAAGTGGATGCGTTGAACGAACCGCCGGGCACGCTCAGGCTCGAACACCTCATAGAAAGCCCCTTTGGTATGGGTGTTGAGATTGTCACAGGTGAGTATGACTTGTGGGCATTGTGCATAGCGTCCTTCCATTAAGACTGCGACTTCACTGGCCCAATCGATTTTTGTTCGCCGCTCACGAACAGTTGCTTGTCGCCACCCCGCTAAAGGTTCGCTAAACATGAAGATATTGGCGGTACCTGCACGCTCGTACTCATAATCAACCCGCTTAGGGTGTTGAGCGGTGGCTGGAATAGGGCACTTGATTTCTTTGTGGAGTTGGACAGGCTGTTCGTCCATACAAATCACCGGACAACTTGGGTCATAAGACTGAGCATACACTTCCAGCACTTCTTCCATCTGAGCAACGAACTCTCCATCTGCTTCAGGCGGAATCACCCAGTACTCAATCTTGCGGTTGGTCATCCCGTTTTTTTCAGAGTCTGACGAACCGTTTCATGGCTGACAGATTCTACGATACCCAGTTCCACAACTTTGCGGGCCAGCAAGCGCAATGACCAATTCCCGTAGCCTTTAGGAGGGCTGCCTAATCGCATGGCAATGACTTGAGCTTCCTGCTCACCATCGAGTAACTTACTGCGAGGTGCTCTGACACGTTGGGCACCGTTAAGGGTTTTCTCAAATCCTCTCTCTACAAGACGTTTACGGATGTTCTCAACTGTTTTAACTCGACAAGAATAAGCATCTGAAATGCGTTCATCGGTCCAATTTGGCCCGTCGGCATTTGCTTTCAAAAGAATTTGAGCACGTCGTACTTTTTGGCTGCTGCCCTTGAGCTTTTTGATGACGGCTTGCAGATGGTTCTGCTCATCTTCACTCAGTCGGACAATATATTTTTTCGGCATAGGGATAGGTGTTTTCTCGGTCTGACTGCAATACTGCCACCATTGTTACCTACCCTAATCTTTTAGCTTGACGCTGTACTAGGACGCTCACTTCACTTCTAGAAATCACTTTGGGCTGTTGGGTTTGCCAGCTCAGTAACCGCTCGACGGTTCGGAAAGGTAAGTCTTGCGGGAATAAGCAGGCCCACTCTTGCAGCGTTCTAGTAATAATCGTTCCATGGTGCTCGGGTAATAGGTCGTTCCCGGGCATGAGGTGTTTGTCAGTCTGCAGATTGAAACATACTTGCCGTTGTAAGTGCAAAATACCCAAGCGACAGGCAATCTTTTGACTGGCGTAGCCATCAAACTCCACAATATCGGAATCAAATTGAGCACAGTACTCATCGACCTGCTGTTGGTCGAGAAGATCCCAATGAAGGCATAATAAATGACGCATCATCTGTTGACCAATCGTGATAGTCTGCTGCTCTAGAGTGTCCAGTGTACGCCCCAGAGACGACTCATCTACTTCCAAGGTAGGGATAGGAATTTGATTCAATTCGCTCATTGGGGATGAGGGAGAATCGTCTTCAACCCAACCAATAGAAATACACAAGTGACCCATCTGATGCCCTGCCAATAAGGATTAGAATGGCTTTCATCCTTACCCTATTAGTCTATTCCCGATTCATTTGATTGACCCAGACCTTTTGGCTGCTAACCAGTTCCTTAATCATCAGCATAGTCGGCTCTCTTAAAATTTTGAGTCATGGGACGGTTTATGATGTTTTTATGAGTAGTGCTCATGTTTTGTCAAGCGTAATGTGAGTAATATTCGTATTTCTGCAATGAAGGCTAAAAAATGAATGGCTAAAAAAGTAGATCCAATCCCTGGGATGCACCGCCAGCCTAAGCAAGCCCGTAGTCGAGAGCGGGTCAATAAGATTCTGGATGTTGCAGAAGAAATGTTTATTGCTGAGGGCTGTAATGCGGTAACGACGAATGCGATCGCAGCCAAAGCCGAGGTCCCGATCGGCTCTCTCTACCAGTTTTTCCCTGACAAAGCCGCGATTGTTCAGGCTCTTGCAGCTCGCTATACAGCCCTGCACAGCCAGAAAATATTGGCGATGGGTCCTGAAATTGCATTACTTCCCTTCTCGGATGTTTTAGCGCTAGTGGTGGATACCAATGATCAATTCTTTGCGGATTATCCTGGCTATCAAGCCATCTATATGCAGATGCAGGCAACCGTACCAGAACTTGCAGCGATTGAAGAGGCGGCTGATGTTGAGATCATTGATGCAACGGCTGATTTTTTGTCTCAGCATTTCCCTGGGTTAGACACTGATCACTATCAGGTGATCGCTATGGTCATCGTCAAAAGTATTGGCACGTTTTTGTGGTTGTCTCGAAGCCAACCCCCTGATTGTCGACAGCGTTTGCTAGATGAGACGAAACGATTAGTGCAGTCCTACGCTCTAAGCTACTGGCCTGAACAGGGATAGGAGAATGACCTACCACAGAAAATATCGCTATAGCAGCATTAATCCTCAATTTGCCTTGTAAAGATGTGTGTCTTTTGCCAACGACATCAGAAGCCAGCGTTAGGATCAGTTCAGCATAAATCTAAAGAAAAACTTAAGTAAATGTCCAATGACCAAATTTATGCATATCTAACTCGCTTGGTATTTTATTGTGTTGTCTCCTGCCCTGCTCCATGACCTCTGGCAATTGATTGAAGAATTGCCGACCTATGCCCTGATCGGATGGGATGATATCCGTCTAGCATCGTGGCTGCTAGAGCATATTGAGCATCGTTGTCGATTGAATGCAGAAGACCATAAAAGCATTGAGAAATACCTCGACTCCCATTTGCTGCTGATTCGAGAAATGGCTGAATCTGAGGAATACCATCCTCTTGCTGTATGACGAGTGAGACTCTCCTTTTGGGCATTTTCTTCAATACTCTGGAGATGCCCAAAAGGTTTTGTCCTTATACCCTTGAAAACGGTGGCACTTTGATCTAGCTGTTAGCTTAATCGCAATTACTTGTCTTATGGAGATGGAATGCGGTTTGTGAGATTGAATGTCTCGAACGCTGTCTATCTTGACAACTTGTGTTGCATTTATGAGAAGAGAACGTTAATTCATCCTTCCTGATGCTATTTGGTGCAAGAAGCTGGAAAGCACTTATAGTCAGGTTTCTAGCGCAGTAGAATTTTGCAGGCTATGGTCTGTTAATCAAGAAACATTAACCTAGAACCGTTGTTTTTAGGAATAAATATGACAACTACTTCAGAGGGATCGTGAACCGTTTAGTCTGGATAAGGAGAGTTAACTAACTTCTGGTGATGGAGTGTTCACTTCGTTACAAAGAAAACAGTCTACTTTTCCAAAAATGCCGATTATAGTTTTCAATTCATCCTTTAATACACAAAGTTAAGAACAATGTCCCCAGTTCTTCTAAATCAAGTCTGGAAGTTGGTTGACACCTTCCCCCAAGGTCAACTTTTAGGATTAACTGATCATGCTTTGGTTGATCAGTTAAGTCAGCAGTTGGCAGAACGGCAAGAGCTGACTGATGATGAATTAGACACGGTTAAAGCTTATATTCAAAGCCGTCTGACTTTGATGCGTGATATGGCTTTGGTCATCTAACCCTCTATCAAAATTGAACAGTAAAGTAACGCATAGTCTCCACTCCAGGAAATGTGTTGCTGACAAGATGGTGTTGTTTGGTCTGGGTTTGAGATAGACTGAAGTCTTCATCCTATTGCTGCCTGCTCTCTTGTTCCCTTCATCGATTCAATTCAAGAATGGGTTGTTCTTGAACTGATATTGGCTATATCTGGGCGTTAGGCATGTTACATTGCCTTTTCGATAGGTATTGAATTGATCCATATGGGTAACTCTGAATAATCTGCCCAAGAGGATCTCTGGCAGACAGTTGTTTGAACACCATGCTGGGTTGAGGATGTCCAGCATACTGACTAGAAATATTCACCCAATTTAGCGTCTGAGTGGGGCTGCATTTACCAGCTCCAAACATTTTCTGTGCCAATTTTTCAGCTTTATCTTGACAATATATGAGCAATACTCATATATTTAAAAAGTGAGTGATGCTCATATTTCATAAATGTCTTTCTGCAAAGTCTATACCCCTGAAGCTTCACTAAGTCAGGGATTAAGGACGTTGTGAAGGAGAAATTCGGCTGCTCATAGAAGCAAGATGAGTGGCTGCCGTTCTGCATTTCCATTCATTGTTCTCAACTAAAAGCTTTGGAGAGAAATATGTTTAATGACCCTGTGGGCGTATTAACCGTTGCTCAACAAAAGACTGTTGCTGCAATGCTGGGGCAATCCTTTTCCCAAGACCCCTTCATGGCCTACCTAATGCCAAATGCCACAACACGAGCACAACACACAACAAAACTCTTTCTGCCCATGATCCGTTGGTGCCTTCGCTATGGCGGGGTTGAGGTTGCTCCAGAAGGAGGAGGATCATTGTTATGGGTTTCAGGTCAATATGTCCCCTTTCAGTTGTCCCAAATGGTACGAAGTGGGCTGATTTTGGCCCCTTTCCTGATTGGTTTATCTGCCTTTAAACGGTTGCAGATTCATGAGGCAGCCTGCGAACATGCCCTGAAGGCAAAAGCGCCTCAACACTTTGCCTATCTTTGGGTTGTCGGCGTTCATCCTAACTCTGTTGGCCGCGGTATTGGCAAGCAGATGATCCAATCTGCACTGGATACTATGCGGTGCCAGGGGTACTCAGCTTGTCTCCTAAGAACAGAAAACCCTAACAATGTTGCCCTCTACGAACATCTTGGCTTTCAGCAGATTCATACGGATCTTCCGGTGGGGAGTGGTCTCCGATATTGGCTACTGTCTAAGGAGCTGGCCTAAGTCCATCAGAGAGAACGACATGACGTGGAGAAACTGGATCTTTTTTAAGACCCTAATGATGCTCAATATAAACCAGCTCTCCTTGGACCCAGTGGCGATATAGAAAGGATTGCAAGGCTTGGATACAAGCCATTAGTTCCGCTGGTGAGGGCTGATCGCAGTCAATCTCTTCTACCCGCAGACTGGCAAGCCAATCACTTAATACTGCCGTATCGTCGGGTGCGATCGCACAGCTACCCTCTGCCTCCCACCATCCAGCCATATCTGCCCAATCTTGTATCACAGCTGCCATTGTTACGTTTGGCCAGTGCCGATACTTGTTATGCAGGGCACCAAAGATTTGATCTGCATAGGGGATGGACAGGACAAGCACCTGACGCTGCTGATGGGCCTGGGGCGGCCCCCAAAAATTAACCTTCTGATCTGAGGGGCTAATTTCTGAGAAAAAAACTGTTTTTTCTACCATTCTTGCCAGTCTCTATCGAGGAAGTCTTGATAACGCCGTTTCACCTATTGCCAGCTCTGGTTTGCCTGATTTCAAGAGCCTATTCCGTTTCACTTCGCAACAGACGTGATGGGAGTCACATCCAGTGGTGTGTATCGCTCACCCATCCTTGGTTTCTGGGTCATCGCGTCGGGGAATTCTCCTCGATTAAAGTACAAACAGCCTTGCGCCCGCTCCTAAATAGTCCCCCCCTAAGCAGGAGCGGATAAAACGCAAGGCTGCCCGTATCAGCTATGGCCATTGTGAAGGAAGTTTGTATGACTGTTACGAAGCCGCCCCTCCGAAATTTACCTACCCCTCCCCAGAAATCTGCCCAATCTCCCCATCTATTTATTCGACGGATTCGGCTCACCCTATTCTCCATGCTGGGAATTTTTCTAGCCACTGGGCTGGGGGTGAGCCTGTGGTTTATCCGGGAAGATCGAGTCACAGCCATTTACAAGCAGGTGGAGCTGCTCTTTGCCAATCCGCCCCTTTGGCTCGCTGTCCCCGTCGCCGCAGGGAATTATCTGGCAGTGCCTTCCGTGCTTTTGCTGGTGGCTGTCCTCGTTGTTATGCAGGTATCGTCCTCGCCTCGACCTTGGTCTCGCTTAGTCGTGGGTACGTCATTACTGCTGTTGATTGTGCAGTATATGGTTTGGCGTATTTTCTGGACCCTCAATCTTTCAGATACATTTAACAGCATCTTTAGTATCGGTCTGCTGACCTTAGAAATTATTACCATCGTCACCAATATTATTCAGCTTATTCTCGTGTCTCGCTCGACCAATCGGCTGGGCGAAGCGGACTTAAATGAAGTTGCCGTTCTCGATGGGGACTATCTGCCCACGGTAGATGTGATGATTCCTACCTATGACGAGCCCAGCTTTATTCTGAAGCGAACCATTATTGGTTGTCAGGCCATGGATTATCCCCGCAAGACCGTCTACCTGTTGGATGATACTCGGCGACCTGAAATCAAAGCCTTAGCTACAGAGCTAGGGTGTGAATACATTATCCGTCCCGATAATCTCCATGCCAAAGCCGGGAACTTGAATCATGCTCTGAATTTCACGTCGGGTGAATTGCTCACGGTCTTTGACGCAGACTTTGTGCCCACCCAAAACTTTCTCCGACGCACTGTGGGCTTCTTTCAGAACAACAGCATTGCCCTGCTGCAAACCCACCAAAGCTTTTTTAATCCCGATCCAGTCGCTCGCAATATTGGCCTGGAAAATATTCTGCCTCAAGAAGTCGAGATCTTTTCCCGCTACTACCAGCCCTTACGGGATGGGGTGGAAACAGCCCTATGCTACGGCAGTTCCTTTGTGGCTCGCCGTAGTGCCTTAGCCGAGGCGGGCGGCTTTGCCACAGGGACCTTGAGCGAAGACTACTTCACCGGGGTTCGCCTCTCTGCTAGAGGCAAGCGCGTTATCTTCTTAGGTGAGAGTCTGAGTGCGGGGTTATCCGCAGAGAATATGTCGGCCCATATCACTCAGCGACTGCGCTGGGCTAGGGGCACCTTACAGGCCTTCTTTATCGAAGCCAATCCCCTCAGAATTAGAGGACTCAAGTTGATTCAGCGCCTGGCCCATCTGGATGGCTTACTGCAGTGGTTCACCAGTGTGTCTAGGGTTGGGTTTCTACTCATGCCCCTGGCCTATGCCTTCTTTGGCGTTATTCCTTGGCGGGCGACGACTCAAGAAATGCTGTATTTCTTTGTGCCCTACTATTTGGTGCAGCTCCTCACCTTCTCTTGGCTGAATCAGCGTAGTCGCTCGGCTCTAATCTCCGATATTTATGCGGTGTCCCAATGCTTCCCGGTGGCCCTCACGGTCTTACAAACCCTATTCAATCCCTTTTCCAAAGGCTTTAAGGTAACTCCCAAAGGGGTCTCTAGTAATCGCTATACCTTTAACTGGAAATTAGCCTCTCCTTTAGTGGTGTTGTTTTTCTTCACCGCCGTTAGCCTCTGGCGTAACCTGGGCATGTGTATGGTCAAGGGAGCTTGGTCAACGACGGTTGATCCGGAAGTGGCGTTGCAAATAAAAGGCATCGAACTGGGTTGGCTTTGGAGTACCTACAACCTAATTGTTCTGGGAGTGGCCCTATTAATTTTGTTGGATGCCCCTAAACCCGATCTCTACGAATGGTTCGATTTGCGACGTACGGTCCGACTCACCTTAGGTGACCTCAAGCTATGGGGCATTACCACCATGATTTCGGAAGGCGGTGCAGAAATTGCCTTGACCCAAGCTGGATTGCCCAGACATTATTTTGGAGAGTCGATCCAAATTGAGATCCAGGAAGAGAACTTATGTTTACAGGCGGTCATCACCCAGATTCAGCAGCGGGAAGATGATTACCCGATTGTTCAACTGAAATTTGCGGAGGTGACAACTCCCCAATACCGCAGGCTAGTAGAAATGCTGTTCTGTCGCCCCGGTCAGTGGAAAAGCCCCCAGGCTCCTGGAGAGCTGCAATCCCTCTACTTATTAGTGAAAAGCTTCTTCACCCCCCGGATTCTGTTTGATCGACAAATGAAGATCAGCCCGGTAGAAGTTTCCAAAACCTAATTCTCTCAACCCTTATTTCGAAAACCGGCCGGATTTCGGACCGATAGTATTGGAGCAAATTATGACCCTTGATGATGTAATTCTGTTGCTGCACCCTGTTTTGGCTGTGGTTGTGGTCTTCCCACTGATTGGAATGGTTTTGAACCGATCGATTTTGACCCGTCGCCGACGACTGAAGACGTCTCCGGGGAAAAGCAAAATCCCCCCTACAGTGGGACCCGAACATGTGCAGCTGGGGCGTTGGCTGACTGGATCTGTGGTGAGTTTAGCCCTATTGGGCTTGGCCCATCCCATTGGTGGCAAGATTTTGGAAACGAAGCTGTGGACTACCAACCCTTTTCAGGTGGTATTTATCTTGGGCATGTTCCTGGCCACAATTGGTTCTCTTATCCTGCTCTATCGGGCTAAGCCCTGGTATTGGCGAGCAACCTTCGCTGGATTAACGAGTCTGGGGGTGATTGTCCTGGGGTTCCAAGATGGGGTATTTCGCCGGGATGATGAATGGTTTGTGTCTCATTTTTACTATGGACTGATTGCCACGGTACTGATGATTGTGTCTTTGGCCATGGTGCAAGATATTTATCGCGATCGCACCCAAGTATTGCGACGAATCCATATCCTCCTCAACTGTCTGGCAACTTTACTCTTCCTGGGACAAGGGATCACGGGCACCCGCGATCTACTGGAAATTCCGTTAAGCTGGCAAAAGCCCCATTTGTATCGCTGTGATTTTGCCAATCAGACCTGTCCGGATGTTAGTAGCCAGCTTCCTGTCGTTAGCCCCCCGTTGGTATGAATGAGTCCAATGCCCTGGTGATTGGGGCCAGTCAAGGTATTGGCTTGGGCTTTGTTCACCACCTGTTGCAACAGCCACAAATTAAGACAATCTATGCCACCTATCGCTCTAAAGACTCCGCCGTAGGATTGCTGGCTCTGGCAGCGCAACATCCAGAGCGAATATCCTGCATCGCCGTTGATATTACTCAAGAAGTGCAAATTGCAGCTTGCTGTGATCAGATTCAAACTGAGGGTAATCTGCTTCAGTGGGTGATTAACTGTGTGGGCATTCTCCATGCAGGAGATCTACAGCCTGAAAAAGGATTGCGGCAGCTCAATTCTGAACAGTTAATGCGATATTTCCAAGTCAATAGCATCGGGGCGGCCCTGTGGGCCAAACATCTCTTACCGTTGCTCAAGCATGATGATCGAAGTATCTTTGCCACGATCTCTGCCAAGATTGGCAGTATTGGCGATAACCATTTAGGCGGCTGGTACGGTTACCGTGCTTCCAAAGCAGCCTTGAATATGTTGATGCGAACCGCCTCAATTGAGTATCGGCGCCGCAGTCCCCAAACCATTGTGGTGACCCTGCATCCAGGCACCACAGACACCCAACTCTCAAAACCCTTTCAGCGGAACGTCCCACCCGAAAAATTATTTTCTGTCGATCGGACTGTTACTCAGCTGTTGGCCGTTCTTGACGGAGTGAACAAAGAAGACAGCGGCCAGTTCTTTTCCTGGGATGGTAGCAAGCTACCTTGGTAAGTGATGGTATGCAGAGGTTGCTGCTGGCTGGCTCTCTTGATCTCTGGGGTATGAAGGCATCCCTATTAGAAGGTGCCATTAGTCATACTGGCCATGTCATGAGGGAAAGAATAGGCTTTTACTCCCAGGCCGACTGTGTATAGGTGATCTGTTCCCAGTATGATGAAAGAGTTGCCTTGTTGCAGCAAGATTGAATTGGTCTCTTTCAGTGTCTTATAGTCCTCTTGGGGACTCATCTGAAGGGCTTTCCCCCGTAGATGCAGGAATACATTCATGGATACAAAAGCCTTTAAGCGAACGCTGCATAAATCTGAGCAGTATCATCGGAAGGGATTTGGTCACGAAGAAGAAGTGACGAACTTGCTGCAGTCTGAGTACAATAGCCAGCTCATCCAACAAATTCGAAATAATGGGTATCGCCTTGAGCAGGGTGACGTTACCATTCACTTAGCCGAAGCATTTGGATTCTGCTGGGGGGTGGAGCGGGCCATTGCCTTGGCCTATGAAACTCGTCGCCAGTTTCCCAAAGAGCGAATCTGGATTACCAACGAAATTATTCATAACCCTTCGGTTAATAAGAACTTACGGGATATGAAAGTAGAGTTTATTCCGGTCCAACCCGACGGCCAGAAAGACTTTACAGTGGTTGCCAAAAATGATGTAGTGATCCTGCCGGCCTTTGGTGCCAGTGTTCAGGAAATGCAGTTGCTTAATGATAAAGGCTGCACCATCATGGATACCACCTGTCCGTGGGTATCGAAGGTTTGGAACTCTGTCGAAAAACATAAAAAAGGGTCTTATACTTCGATTATTCATGGCAAGTATAAGCATGAAGAGACGGTTGCCACGAGCTCCTTTGCGGGGACCTATTTAGTCTTACTCAACCTGGAAGAAGCAGAATATGTGGCGGACTATATCTTGAATCCAGGAGAAACGCCGTCTGAACGGGAACAACAGCGTGCAGATTTTATGGCGAAGTTCGCCAACGCTCACTCACCTGGGTTTGACCCAGAAACAGATTTAGAGCGGGTCGGTATTGCCAACCAAACGACGATGCTTAAAGGTGAAACTGAGCAAATTGGTAAGCTTTTTGAACGTACTGTCATGCGTAAGTATGGTCCTGCCAAGGTCAACGAGCATTTCCTCAGTTTCAACACCATTTGTGATGCTACCCAAGAACGTCAAGATGCAATTTTTCAATTGGTCGATGAACCCTTGGATTTAATGGTAGTGATTGGTGGCTTTAATTCATCCAATACGACCCATCTCCAAGAGATCTCTATTGATAAAAACATTCCGTCCTATCACATTGATAGTGTCGAACGCATTGGCCCAGGCAATCGGGTTGAACATAAACCCCTTAATGCTGATCTGACGGTCACGGAAAATTGGTTGCCGAAGGGTCCCCTTGCCATTGGGATTACGTCAGGAGCCTCAACACCTGACAAAGTTGTGTCTGATATTGTCGAAAAAATCTTCGCAATTAAAAGCGCTTCTGTAGAAGTTGTGGGAGTTGGCTAATCACCACTAAAACCCTGACTAACGAGTCACCACCATAATAATGGTCATCACGAAGAAGCCGCTAGCACCCACAATCGTGATGATGTCGGTAACTCGCTTGACGTGGTTGAGGCGTCGATCTAAATGCTGCAGGGCAGAACGGTCGGCGTAAATTAAGTTGCTCAAGTCCTGCATGGAATTTTCGAGCCAGTCCAGCTTGTTGGTATCTGCACCAGGGGCTGGAGTTGTTGTTTGTTCTAATTGTTGGAGTTGACTACGATCGTGATGAAGCTGCTCTTGTAGGTCATAGGTTGTGGCTTCAAAACTATGCCTTAAGTCTAAAATTTCTGATTGTAATTGGGCATATTTTGTGTCGAATTGCGATTCTAACTCTACATATTGTTCTTGTAATTGTGACGGTACCGAAGCCTCCTCCAAGGAGTTTTTAGCTTGGCTCAGAGATTGTTCTAATTCTTGCTGGGTTTGGGTGAGTTGCTCAAAATGAGTTTGCAGTTCAGAAAAGCCATCCAATACCTGAAAAGCTTGACTAAACCGACTTCGCAAACTCTCTAATTCTTTCTCCAGTTGATCAATTGCACTCAAAACCCTTCTCCTCAAAGGCTATAAACTTGTTTTTTACTTCCAGGCATTGCAAACCTAATATTTAAGTCGTCAAGCTTTGACTTTAAGGGGTAATGTTCATCAAGTAAAGTGTTCATCTGTCTAATTTGCCACGCAATTGTTAGAACTTGAGTGCACTCAGATTTAGGGCCAAACACTCGTTCTGCCATTGCTCCTAGAGTGGAGGCAGGTACATGTTTTCCATGGCTGTCTAGAACCTGCTTTATGCCGATATAAGCCTCATCGGGGCTGATTAAAGAAATGGACTGACAAAAGAGTAATAATCCTTCTAGAGAAATCCCTTGTGACAACGCTTGCTTAAATCCTTTGCGCCAGCAGTTTAGAGCGACTTTGGCCTGATGTTGGTACTCGTACAGTAAGATTCCCAAAATATAGTAAGCGAGAACATGATCCGGTTGTCGCTCCAATTTTTGCTTCAGGTGCGGTAACAGTTTCTTCGCGTCAGCTGGAGAAGAGATCAGGCTTTTAAATGCGTCGATTGTGGCAATATCGATTGAATCGGATTCTTTCAGAATTCGTAGCAACCGCTTTTCCACAAGGGTAAGGTCTGAAGAGGGGGTTGCAGCTTCTGTTGTGGTGGGGTTGCGATTCATTACTTTTTTTAAGAGGCCAGGACTCAGCTGGGTATACCCCTTATGGACAGAGCGAATCGCATTGGCGACTTCTTCTGAAGACGCATTTTTGAGCAGATATCCCATTGCTCCTGCGCGTAAGGCATCCGCAATGCATTTATCATCATCTGCACTGCTCAACAGTAAAACCTTCGTATTAGGACAGCGCTGACAAATAATCTCTGTGGCAGCAGCACCATCCATGACAGGCATATACATATCAACCAAAACGACATCAGGTTGAAGTTGCTCTGCCATTGACACACCTATTTTGCCATTTTCGGCCAGTCCTACAATCTGTAAGTCAGATTCAGATTCCAATAAGGCTTTGAGCCCTTGACGGATTACTTTCTGATCATCAACTAGAAGAATGCGGATCATTGTTGGGGATATTCTAATGAAAAGAGCAGGCGACTTTAACTGGTCGGGTCCACATATTATGGACCACCAGATTAAATGATCATCATCTTAATCAAAATTAGGTTGAATGAGTGTATGAAGATGCTGATTATTTAACTCCCCCTCTAGAAAATACTATCTATAAAATCTTGATTGTTCCAATAAACTTGCCAAGTTTTAATTCTTCTATCGAAATTTGCTAAAAACTGCACAAAAAAACTCCAGAATGCAAACCCTGGAGTGTGATGTGTTTGATGCAATTGTTTCAGTTGTTAAGCGTATACCCATTCAACATCAAAGGATAAGAGGAGAGATATCTCCAATATCATTATTCCGCGGGGCGACAATTGCGAAAACTGAGGGTTCCATCAGGCATGACAGTATTACAGATGTTGGCTCCATCAAGATTTGCCCCATCAAGATTTGCGCCATTCAAGTTTGCAGCTCGCAGCATGGCCCCTCGTAGATCCGCATTGGCAAAATTGGTCTTGTTTAGGGTTGCAGCACGAAGAATTGCCCCCTGTAGATTGACACCACTAAAGTCGCAACCGTTTAAGTTGGCCACAGAAAAATCTGCTTTAGAGAAATTCGCCCCCGTTAAGATTGTGTCTTCGATACGAGCACTGGTGAGGTTTACTCCCTCTAAATTGGCATTTGTTAGATCGCTGAATTGGATCGTGGCATTCTTCAAATTAGAATCCTTCAAATTGCCGTCTTGTAGTTCGAAACTCCGTATTGTGGCACCGGCTAAATCACAGCCTTCACAGATCTTGGTTTTACGGAGTTCAGGCACATTCTTAATGGCTTCTTTGGATAAGGGGGCCATTCTCATCTGGGCATGGGCAAGATCTGGGGGGAGAACCCCGAACCACAATACAGCCACTAGGACTGCAATTTTTACAACAGCTTTTAACATTTATAGACCTCTATAATCCGGGGGAGTATGCCAAACCTCAGCAGATTGACCGCCGTCAATTATAGAACTCTGTCGAGTGCTTAATCTCTAATTGGAGACAATTTGTAGGGTTTGGCTGTGCCTTGAGCGGGAGTAGGAATGAGCGATTGATAGCCAAAAGACTCAAATTTTGCTTTGACTCAATTGAATAGAACGTAGAATTTGGCCTCCATCGCAAAAAAGAGGGGTCAACTGGGGAACACTAGGGAAAACCTGAATAGAGTATCTTTAAAACCTATGGAAAATGAAACTGTTTTCCAGTCTGATTTCCAACCTGATGTTCCTGATGAAGTGTCAGTCTTGCGTAAACAACTGGCAATCAGCCTTAAATTTCACCATAGCAGTACCTTAGAAAGGCTCCCCATTGAGGTTGCCGTCCAAGTCATGGCAGAAGTGTGGGATGCATGCAACCGGAATAGTGGTCCCAGAAAGAATGGTGCCAGAAGGCATGCGGATAGTTGAACTATGTCACAGGCTGCTTTAGCAAAGGTATTATCGGCTCTCGAGATTTTAGTTCTGGAAGACCAAGGTGATCAGTCTTTTCAGGTGATTGGTAATCTTCCGTCATGGTATCTGTCTTTAATGGGGACTGATCAAGAGCCAACGGCGGTGATTCATCTAGCGGATGCATTCCCTTTTCTGACTTATTTTTTGGAAGATGCTGCTCAGTTCTGGCAAACTGGGCGAGAACAAGTTCTAAAATCTGGTTTGTGGGTTGAAGTGGATCAGTCGGGTTCTGACATTCCCCTGGAGGCATCGGCCCTGGGCCTGGGGGATCAAAGAATCATACTCATTGCTTTATCCCAAACTACTTACACAGAAAAGTCAGTTTTAATTCAGCAAGGTCGAGAAAATGCTCTGGCCCAAAGTGCTGAACGTAAACGAGCCGCTGAGCAGCTACGCCATAGTATTTTTTATGATTGGCTCACGGAATTACCCAACCAGTCTTTTATTCGACTGCGATTGGTGGATGCTCTATCCCAGACTAAAACTCAGCCAGAGTGCTCTTTTGCGCTTCTCTACATTGATATTAAGCACTTTAAGGCCATCAATACTCGCTTAGGATTATGGGCGGGTGACCAGCTTTTGATGATGGTTGCGCAACGACTGTCTGAGCTTCTAAGGCCAGATGATATTGCGGCTCGTTTCGGCGGAGATGATTTTGTGGTTCTCCTGCGGCCGGTTGATGGTGAGCAAGAGACTCGAAAAATCACCGAAAAAATTCAGCGCCATCTTTTGGCCCCCTACGCAATTCACTCCCAAGACATTCATATCCAGTTTGATATGGGGATTGCCATGGGCTCGGCTCTGTATCAACAACCTGAAGACTTGATCCGTGATGCTTGTACGGCATTGGAATATGCCAAAAGTCATGGCACAGAGAATTATGCCATTTTTCACCAGACGATGCATTTGCAATCTCTGACCCGAATGCAGTTGGAGCATGATCTGTCCCGGGCTGTCTGGCAAAATGAGTTACGGGTTTGCTACCAACCCATCATTTCCTTAGCGGACGGTTCGCTGCAGGCCTTTGAAGCGTTAGTGCGATGGCAACATCCAACATTAGGGTTGTTGTCTCCTGGTCAATTTATTGCGATCGCAGAAGATAGTGGCTTAATTATTCCCATTGGTGCCTGGATCTTGAGGGAAGCCTGCGAGCAGATCCAGCAGTGGCGCAGCCAAACCAATTTGCCTTTGAGTATGCATGTTAACTTATCGGCCCGGCAGCTGGATCAGTTGGATTTGCTGGATGCAATCCGAGGAACCTTGGCCGAAACACAGCTTGACCCCTCGGGTTTAAAGCTAGAAATTACCGAGACGATGGTCTTTAACAACGTAGAATATGCGGCGTCAATGCTGCGGCAAATTAAAGGTTTAGGGATTCAACTGAGTATGGATGACTTTGGCACGGGGTATGCCTCTTTAAGTTATCTCCATCAACTACCGGTCGATAATCTCAAGATCGATCGATCCTTTGTCGAAACCATTGATACCTCTGGCACGGAATCAGAGATTATTCAAGCTGTAGTGCAGCTGGCCCATAGCTTGAACATCGACGTGGTTGCTGAAGGGGTAGAGACCGTAGAGCAGGCCAACCGCCTGAGAACCTTGGGATGTGAATATGCTCAAGGCTACTTGTTTGCTAAACCAATGGCACCTGCAGACGTGGAAAAAGTGCTCTATCAAAATTTTGCTTCTCTTTTTGAAGCCGTTAGAGTTTAACTTCATAACCATACTGGGGCTACGGTGTACACATAAGTCGGTTTTGAGCTATTTCCCATGCAAAGAACATCGTCTCAAACCGTTTTAGGCCATGGGTTAGCGTTGCTGTGCCTGGAGGTCTTTGAGACTGATACCCCTTCCATCCACCCAGGCGGGCAACAATCCAAGTTGCCCAGGCCAAGGAGTTAATCGGATAAGGATTTTGTAGCTTTGTAGTTTTACCTTGGACTGTGGGGGCAATTTGTTTCAGGTATTGCTGCTGTTCATCGGTAAAAGTGATAGATGCAGGCCATTGTGGCTCGTCTCGTCCTTCCACCATTTGCAATGTCGCAATCGCAACCGATAAGGCTAAGACGGTGAGGCGCTGAATTGCTTCACCCGATTCGAGTTGCGTCGATTCAAGATCTAACCCCGTCTTCTTGAGTTGCGCGAAAAGCCGCTCAATTCTCCACCTGAATTTGTACCATTCCAGAATTTGTAGCGCTTGCTCAAGGGATTCCACCGTGTGAGTGGTCAATAAGCGCCAATGAATCGGGTTCTGACCTTTGGGCGTTGTCTGTTCTACCGCTTCGATGGCATACAGTTGAATACTCGGTGGATAGTCCAATTCCTTCAAATGTTCAGGTCGTTGAATTTTGACTGGAGCACAGCGGATCAGTAGCTTTGCATCTCTAGCCATCCGCTGAGTACGGGATTCGTACTCAATCGTAATCGTGGTAAATCCAATCCCCCACCGTGATTTGAGATATCCATAGAGTGATTTGGATTGACCTAGCAGACGACGGTCTTGACGAACCCTGACTAGGAGATGATTGAATGCATCGGGAACCGTTGCCCACTCTTCATATAAGTCCGATTCTCGGTCACCGATATGAGTGACCAGGCTAGCCCCTCCTGTCTTCAGACAGTGTTGACTTCGCTCAGCAGATGCTAACCATTTGAAGGATTCTTTCTCCTCAATCGGCAGGTTTTGATATCCTCCTCTATCTTTGACGGTTGGACGATTCGGGTCCCGAGTCCACAGTTGAAGTGCACTCAATCCTAACGGGAAACCAGTCCCTGCATCTAAGGCGAGGGTCGGGTGAATAAAAAAGCCCACATCGCGATCATTGCCGACAACACCCAACTCTTCTAGCTTTAAGCGTCCTGAATGAGATTGTAAGTTGACCTCACTTGTATCACTGACGGCT
This sequence comes from Acaryochloris marina S15, assembly GCF_018336915.1. GTDB lineage: Bacteria > Cyanobacteriota > Cyanobacteriia > Thermosynechococcales > Thermosynechococcaceae > Acaryochloris > Acaryochloris marina_A. The sequence continues at coordinate 1,771,028 of NZ_CP064923.1, forward strand.
AAAACGTGTCGTCCTTTGACTTGTTGCTGGCAGTGGTCACAGAGGCTTTTGACCAACTCAGATATGGACACGTTTTCATTCTCTAAGAAGCGATAGAAGCCCACTTGCTCTGCGCGACCTTGGCTGATTTGACGGATGCTTACGCTCTGATGGTGATGAATGGCATCGAATAATGAAGCCCCCTTTTGAGCAAACGAAGGTCGCCAAAGGTAGTTCCATTAATCAGTTCTTCGTGCACCAAAATAGGATTTTCCATATCTATGAGGATGCTCTATACGACTTCACTACAGTCTAATTCAGACTTGTGTGTACACCGTAGCCATACTGGGGTTGCCCAAATTTGCCTGGACAAAGCTCTAATGGGGATATTGCCTATTCTCAACTGATGGGCTGATATTGATCGGATGATTGCGGCCAGAAACAAAATATTGGTGGTGTTGTCTTTGAACCTAATTCACATAAGTTCTGTCTAAGAATTAGGTTCAAAGACATCATTCGATATGGCGAAATTTTCCGGCAAAATTTTTAACGTTTTCCTTTGCCTCATGCTGGTATTCGGGATTTGGATGAGGAGTACCACCGGGGAACCCGTGCTGGCTGCCTCTGTGGAGGCTGATAGGGTCCATGTCATCAATCGTCTTAGTTTTGGCTCCAGCCCAGGGGATCTTCAACATGTTCAGGCTGTAGGGATTGATGATTATATTCAGGAACAGCTTTCACCTCGTAGAGATTCACTTGAATTGAAGCAATATCCAACCTTGTTGCTCACACCGATGCAGCTAGAGCGGCAATATGGTTTTCGGCGACCGGGTAAGGGAAAACCTAAACTTAGCTCTCAAGAACGCAAGCAGCGCCGACGTCGATCCCGTATTCCCTTTCGTGAGGCGTCTGAAGCCCGGCTGGTGCGGGCGATTTCTAGTCCGAATCAACTGGAAGAAGTGATGGTGAACTTCTGGTTCAATCACTTCAACGTATCCGCCAAAAAAGGCAGAACCCGGTTATGGGTCGGTGTCTATGAGCAAGAGGCGATTCGCCCCTATGTTTTCGGCTCTTTTCGAGATTTATTGGGGGCAACAGCCCAGCATCCTGCTATGTTGTTTTACCTCGATAATTGGCAGAATACTGCCCCTAATAGTCCTGGAGCCCGTGGTCGGTTTAAGGGATTAAACGAGAATTATGCTCGGGAGTTGTTGGAACTCCATACGATGGGGGTTAAGGGCGGGTATTCTCAGACTGATGTGGTGTCAGCGGCAAAAGTTTTAACCGGATGGGGGTTACCCCGAGGTCGCCAGAGATTACATGCTAAACAGGCGTTTGTCTTTGATGCCAGACGCCATGACAATAGCCGTAAAACATTTCTGGGACAGCCCATTCAGGGACAAGGTATAGCAGAAGGGGAAGCGTTGCTGGATATACTGGCGACCCATCCGGCAACGGCCCAACATATTAGCTATAAGTTAGCTCAGTATTTTGTGGCGGATACGCCTCCTCCAGCTTTAGTGGATCGTTTGGCTCAACGATTCCTGGCAACCGATGGCAATATTCGATCCGTTTTAGAAACTTTGTTTGAGAGTGAAGAGTTTAATGATCCTCAGTACTATGGACAGAAATTTAAAACTCCCTATGAATACCTGATTGCAATGGCTAGAGCAACGGGGCGTCCTACTGTGAAACCGCGCTTGGTGGCTGGAGCGCTGCGGCAGTTCAGTATGCCGCTGTATGAATGCCAAACCCCTAACGGTTATGCCAACACTGAATCGGCTTGGCTCAACCCGGATACCACCATTCGTCGAATCAGTTTAGCAACTGCATTTGCTCGGGGATATGGACGGCAAAAGACGCCTGTGCAACTAGACCCACTGGAGCAGACTTTAGGAAACCGTTTTTCTGCACAAACGCAATCTGTGATTGACGGCAGTCCTCGCAATCTGCGGGCGGCATTGATGCTAGGAAGCCCTGAAATGATGTATCGCTAAATCGATTTTGAACGGATTGACATCCCTGAGAATAGGAACTAATGATGAGACGTCGACAATTTTTACAGTATGCAACTGCCTCTGGTGTGACCGCAATGGGGCTGGGTTGGTTAGGGAAGCAACCGGTTTATTCCCAAAGTTCTTCCGGACGGCAACCCAAGCTGATTGTGATTCTATTGCGGGGAGCCGTCGATGGCCTTAATGTGGTCGTTCCCTATCGAGAGGCGGGATATTATGATGCGCGTCCTACCTTAGCCATATCGAAACCGGGTGAGGGGAAAGGAGCGGCCCTTAATTTGGATGGACAGTTTGGCTTGCATCCGGCTTTGGCAGATTTGATGCCCCTGTGGCAGTCGAAGCAGCTGGCCTTTGTACAGGCTTGTGGATCGCCAGATCCGACGCGTTCCCATTTTGATGCTCAAGACTATATGGAGCTGGGAACACCGGGGAATAAAAAACAGGGAGATGGCTGGTTAAATCGGGTATTAGCCCATTTGCCTGCAGGCCGACCGACCCAAGCGCTGAACCTGGGCAATCAGACTCCCTTAATTTTGTCGGGGTCAAAATCAGTTGCGAATTTAGCCTTTGGGCGACAGGCCATTCGGCCTTTGCCTTTGGATCGACCGCCGATTCAATCTGCCTTTGATCGCTTATATGAAGGTGATACCAATCTGGGTCGTGCCTATCAGGAAGGTTTAGAAGCGAGAGAGATTCTTAAGGCTGAACTGAATACGGAAATGATGAAGGCTTCTAGGGGAGCACCAGGGCCTTCTAGCCTCAAGACGAATGGTCGTCGCATTGCTCAACTGTTGAGTGGAAATGCTGAGACCCAAATTGCCTTTGTTTCTCTAGGGGGCTGGGATACTCATGTCAATCAAGGGTCCACCCAGGGGCGTCTTGCACGGCTGCTGAAGCCCTTGGGGCAGGGATTGAACCAACTGAAAGCGGAACTGGGAAACACCTTTGATGACACCACTATTGTGGTGATGTCTGAATTTGGCCGCACGGTGGCCGAAAATGGCAATGGTGGTACGGATCATGGCCATGGCAATGTTCTGTGGGTGTTGGGAGGACAGGTTCAAGGGGGCAAGGTCTATGGCGAGTGGCCGGGGCTGGCTGAATCTCAGCGCTATCAGGGGCGAGATTTGGCGATTACGACGGATTTTAGAGCTGCGATCGCACCGCTGCTCACGAAAGGAATGGGCATTGAATCGAAGCACCTCAACCAAGTTTTCCCAGGGTATTCTTCCCAGAAAGCGCTTCCTCTTATCTAGCTGAGGGGGTGGCCTATCTGACTAAATCAGAATGTTAAGCTGCTTTGGTGAGATGTTTGAAGGGAAATGTAAATGAATACGGAGCAACAGACGCAAATTCAGGTCGAAAGTCAGCCTAGTGTGGAACGCCTGCAAGAGTTGCGGGTGCTGAATTGGCCGATTTGGTCCAAAGAAGCATCAGAATTTCCGTGGACCTATGATGAGTCGGAAACTTGCTATTTCTTACAAGGCGACGTTGTGGTGACCCCTGATGACGGTGAACCCGTGACGATGGCCAAAGGGGATTTGGTGACTTTCCCAGCTGGAATGTCTTGTACCTGGAAGATTCAAAGTGCCGTGCGCAAACATTATCGGTTTGGCTAGTTCCTCTAGCTGTGTACCTGCGGTTAATCACCTATTGGGCTCAGCCTTCTGCACGGCTGTGTAGAGGGCTGAATAATCCGCATCTGCAAATTGAGCCATTGCTCTTTGAATAATGGTTTGAATGGCGGTGGTATTTTCGGTAGGCAGTCCTTCGGCTTGGGCTGCTTGCTGAAATAAGGTCATGTCTTTAAGCAGGTGTTTGGTGGGGAAATTGGGATTCTCAAAGTTTTGGTCCAGCATCCGAGTCAGTTTCTTATCAAAGGTCGGTGCATAGAGAGCGCTGCTTCTGAGGATTTGCATAAAGGTCTCAACTTCTACACCATAGGTTTGGCAGAAGGATAGGCTAGTGGCGAAGGCCGTGGTCAGTCCGCCAATCAGTTGATTGAGGGCTAATTTGAGAGCGGCAGCTGTACCCACAGGACCCACTAATAAAGGCTTTGGACCAAAGGCTGTGAGCAGGGGAAGTTGGTTGTCAAAGTCTTGGGGGGCAGCTCCGGCCATCACCAGCAATGTTCCGGCTTTGGCTTCGGGGATGCTGCCTAATACCGGGGCTTCTAAGTAGATGCCACCGGCTGTCTGGACCTGTTCATGAATGGATTTGCTTTCAGCGGGGGCAATGGTGCCCATTTGAATAATGGCTCGTCCTGATAGAGCGGATGCCGTGGGTGTTAACAGTTCCTGAATGGCGGCAGCATTGGTGAGCATCAGGATGATGACATCGGCCGATTGAATGACTTGGTTGGGGGAGGTTGCGATCGCAACACCGAAACCACGCAAAGGTTCCAATTTAGAAGCCGTGCGATTGTAGGCTATGACGGAATGCCCCACTTCCACTAACCGGGTTGCCATGGGAGCCCCCATCAATCCTGTACCGATAAATCCGACCTGCATTGCTCTGCCTCTATATAGGGATTTCAGTATGTTTTTTCTTGGGGTGTGTAGTGATTGTCATTGAGCACAGGTTGTTGTGCTGGTGTTGGGGAGAAGGCTGACCCGGCGATGATGATCAGAGCGGATAGCGCCACAATGGGCACGACGGGCAAAAATCCCAGCATCCAGCTACTGGGAATTACTTTGGTCTGAACCCCTAATACCGCCAACTCACCTATGACAATGGAGACGAGACAACTTGAAGCGCTGATGTCGCGGCCATACAAAGCCGCAATCACTGTGGGGAACAGCACTGATAATCCGGTAAAGGCTTGGGTGGCAAAGGCCAAAATCGTCTCTGGAGGGTTGGCCGCAATCCCTAAGCCGATACCCGCGAGAACAATCACCCAAATGCGCCCTACTAAAGTCTGTTCGGCCAAAGAGGCGTCTTTGCGGAAATAGGCGGTATATACATCACGGGTCAGCATGGAACTTAAGGCCAGAAGCTGCGAGTCCATTGTCGACATAAAGGCTGCCAATGCCCCCACCATCACTAGGGACGATAGCCCAGTGGAGGTATATTTTGCTAGCATCATTGGGAAAATCTGATCCGCCGCTTTGCCTACTAAATCAGGAAAGGCAATGTGACCCCAGACTCCAATCAGCACTGGGCAAATAAATAACACTCCAGCCACAATCGGATAGAGTAAGACCGAAACTTTCAAGGGCTGAGCACTCTTGGCACTATAAAACCGCATAAACATTTGCGGAAACATGGGCAGGGTAAAGGACCACAGGCATATGTAGCTAAACCAGGTCTTGGGTGTAAAAGACTGATCTAAGCCGCTACGCGAGAATAAGGCTGGCTCCAGATCATAGACGGTTTGGTTGGCAACGGAGAAGCCCCCTAACCCTTGGGCAATGGCAAAAACTGCCACCAACATCAGTACACACATTAGTACCCCTTGCAGCATATCCGTGAGGGCCACACTTCGCATCCCGCCTAGAAATACATAGAAAACAATGGCAACGGTGAGTAAGGTGGCTCCCCAGAAATAGGGAATGGCTCCGCCCGTTAGGTTTTCTAGGAGATATCCGGCTCCAATGGGCTGGAGGGTGAGATAGGGCAATGTGAAAATCACCATCACAGCCATAAACAGGAGCTTGAGGGGCTGGCTAGGCAGGCGATCTTGAATCAGTTCAGAGGGAGTAATAAAGCCTTTCTGTTTGCCTAGCAACCAGGCTTTGTAGCCAATGTAGTAGAAGCTGAGGGCTGCAAACCCAGTGCCAAAGGCCATCATTGGATAGTAGCTAATACCAATGCGATAGCCGGCTCCGGCAAATCCCAGGAAAAAGAAGGCACTGAAGTTGGTGGAGGCCAGGGTAAAAAAGAGGAGGAGGGGGCCGATATTGCGGTTGGCTAAGAAGAAGTCTTCGACAGTGTTGCTTTGTTGGCGATACCCGATTAGACCGATACCTAGGGTGATGAGTAAGTAAGTTGCAATGGCAATATAGGGAATAAGTGTCTCCATCGCCTACTGGTCCCTCTCAGTCTTTTGCCAAAGGGTAGAAGAGACCCCTGCGACGGCCAGGACTAGCCCCCCTTGCAAGATCACAAAGTAAAAAAGCCAGCTCGGTAACTGGAACCAAGAAAGGGATATCCCTTGGTCCCATCGCCAAAAATCGAGAGATAGCAAAAACAGAATCGTAAACGAGAAAAACCAAAAATAGGGACGGTGCAGGGCGCTCATCAATCCATCCAATTCATACCCAATCAGATTAACCTGTAGCGGGATTATCTTTTGGGTTGGGTAAACCCTTATTTTGGCTAAACGAAATGCTCAACAGGGGAGATAGCAAATGTTGAGGGTGGCAATCGCACTGATATCTTAGGAGACTGCGATAGTGATTAAGCTTAAATCCACGAAATCACCTGACAGGTCTGCTATTTGAACTTCTAACTCAGCTATCTACAGAATCATCCATACCCAAAAACTGGTTGATAGCTTGGACAATTTCACTATCATCTTTTACTGAACGGAAAGAGATGATTTCATCTGATTTGAACACGATTTCTGTATGGTAATAATCCTTGCCCTCATCACCAGTTGATTCCTTGAAGTTGATCTTATGGATGTTATCCAGACTTTCTTCTCGAACAGTAAGTTGAGACAGACTATTCTGGTATTCCAGATATAATCGGCCAGAGCTTTTGTCAAAGGCACAGGATGTTAACGATTTACAAAAAATAATAAAGATCCCAAAAATAGTAGTCGCTAAGCCTACGAGAAAATAACCCCAGCGATGGTCTTCATAGATATTGAGAGTAGCTTCTCCAGGATTATTGATAAATTCTTTGATTTCAGCAATCTGTTGAGAAACTACCGACTTTCTATAACAACTTTTAGTGAGAGGTATTTTTTTTGGAAGAGGTATTTTTTTGCGCTTAGCGATAAGAACAACTCGAACATCATCTTCTGGGCAATAGCCCTCTCTAGCCTTCTGAAGATGTTCAATTTTCGTGATTTTCTCATCCAGCATGTTTGATTCGGTAAGGTTGCAAACAACTTGAGTTTGCTGATGAATAGATGCATCAACGGTTACATGATTACAACTTAAATTCACTTCGGTAGGGTTACAAACAACTTGAGTTTGGTGATAAATAGATGCATCAACGGTTACATGATTACAACTTAAATTCACCCTTGGAGAGAAGATAATCCCGTAAATGATGATTAACACACCCACAATAGGAATAGCTCTTATTTGAAACATGTCCCAAAAACGGTCATGCCAGTTTTGTAAATCGACTTTTAAAACTTGATTAGTGTGTTTCGTAATCAGCATGCATTTTGATACTCTGTCTCCATCCATTCTGGTTCATAGAAGACATGACTGCCACTGTGTAATGCATACTTTATGACGATACGGATATTGTAGAAAGTACATTAATTTATCTGGCGATTAACTTATGAAGAGATTGCAAATCAGGCTAGATACCCCTTAGTTCGACATAAAAGTATGATCAAAAGGAAGTTTTTAATGTTTTGTAGATATCAGAATTACGAACAGGGGACGTACTATTACCAATTTATAAGCATTCTAAAATAGCGATCACTCTTAAATCAAAAAAAACACCAGGTAGGTCTAAGCATTAAGTTTTAAATCAGCTATCTACGGAATCACTTATTCCCAAAAACTGGTTGATAGTTTGGGCAATTTCACTGTCATCTTTGACTGATCTACAAGAAATAAGTTCACCTGAACTGAGCACAATGTTTGTATGGTAAACCTCCCTGCCCTCATCATCAGTTGATTCTGTGAAATTGATCTTGTTGATGTCATCCAGACTTTCTTCTCGAACAGCAATTTGAAGCAGACTATTCTGATATTCCAGATATAATCGACCGGAGTTTTTGTCAAAGGCACAAGATTTTAGCGTTTTATAAAAAACAATATAGATACCTAAAATAGTAGTCGAAAATCCTACTAGGTAATATAGCCAGCGATGTTCCTCATAAATATTGAGAGTTGCTTCTCCAGGATTATTGATAAATTCTTTAATTTCAGAAATCTGTTGAGGGCACTGTTCATTAAAGAAGTGACTGCTAGGATATTTGTGCAGTATTAGTTTCAGAGCAATGCAATGCATCTATTGTCAAAGCGAGAACGTGGTCAAGAACGGAACCAAGACTCTGAAAACAGCTCAAGTGGTTCAGTACTTTTTGTGCAAAGATTGTGGTCGTCGCTTCAACGAGCGTAGTGGGACACCGATGGCGAGATTGAGAACGCCAGTGGAGACGATATCAATGGCTATCAATGCTCGCATCGAAGGACTGGGTATAAGAGCTGCAGGCAGAGTGTTCGGGAAATCTCCCAACAGTATCATCCTCTGGGAACAGCGTTTATCGACTCAATTATCCAATTTCTCACCGCCTTCCCCGACAGAAGCAGAGGTCACGATTGAAGGGGATGAAGTGTACACTCGCGTGGGCGAGAACCATCCCCCCCTGGCTCAGTGAAGGTTGGACCATTCATTTTATCGAACGTGAGAGTCGCTATTGGTTAGAAGCCCGTGCTGGTTTTAAGGATGAGTCATTATTTGAGAAGAGTGTCAAAGCCACTTGGGATTGGGCTAAAGAGAGTTCATCGATTCGTTGGTTCACAGATGGAGAACGTCGATATTCAAAGATATTGTGGAAGCTTGCGAGTGTGTACTTGCCCAGAAGAGAAACGACACAGGTCTACCCTTTCCGCAAAGTATGGCGAGCGGGTTTAGAGGTGGCGATGAAGATCAAAGGATCTCAAGGAAAGTCTTGGATAGAGCGGGTTAATCGAGAGCATCCTTATACGGCCATTAGTCCAAAGAGCGAAGTCCATGCCAATCATAATGAAGCCCTCAACAGTTCTTTGAGACGACGGGCTAGTGCCTATCGCAGACGCCAGAATCACTATGCAAAAAAGGTTGAAGGACTACAAAGAGCGTTGAATGTGCAGCGGTTGATCCACAATTGGTGTCATACTCACTGGAGCCACGGATACCAGCGCACCCCAGCAATGGAGATGGATTTTATCCAAAGGCCCATTAAGATCGTCGAGGTGTTGACTGCTAGAGGATTAGAATGCATCACTTCTTAGCTGGACAGTGCCGGTATTGCCGATAGATATTGAAATTGCTGTCGAGGGTGGCAATCCCACTAAAAATTCCTTGTTTTAACAGATTATGGCAGACCTCATAATCGTTAAAACAAGGAATATCTAAGATGGTTTTTTATACAGTAGAAATGAAAATCGGATTGAGTGACAGTGAGGAAAATCCACTAAATATTATAGGCAGAGTATGACTTAGGGATGGCACTCACCGTATCAGAATAGAGGTGATCGATTCTGATACTCAGCCCTGCTAGTTTCAACTGTACTTAGGTACTGTGTACCCTACTTACCCCGAAGAGCATAGAGTTTTTCTCCTCGGACATTATGCCAGAGACCACCCCCAAGCATAAAAATTAACCCGAGAGCTAGCTGAATGGCTGCAGACCCAGAGCGATCAAGTGCATAGAATTCTGCTGGAAAAGCTAAATCACAATAGCGAACAAAGATCGAGGAACTGACAGCGATAAATCCTACTCCAGCGACACTGAAGGAGAGGATAGATTCGCTATTACAAAAGCCTTGTCGCACCCAACCACCGTTGACGACAGAGAAGACCGGACGTCTTAGGAAAAAAGGCGTAGGCTTTCTGTAAAGGATGTGAAAGATTCCCCCGATGGCCGTAAGAGTCGCAACGAGAAAGTGACCCCCTACCAGATCTTCCATATTGTTTACGGCAGCCATACCTATCGGTGTCCAGCCTCCATTGGCAAAACCGAATATGTAACCCACTAGAGTAATGGGATTGAGATTAGGGCTAATCTGACGAACTTCGCCCACTAATGGATCATATAAGCCATTACCAAAGGCAGCATTGCCTGCAAACAAGAAACAAGCGATGGAAAGACAGAGGATATGGAATCCCATGATGTAGGATGTGGATTCAAAATCTTCCCAATCGTAATTGACTCTTGCAGCTACACTTCCCTCAGGAGCATCGCCTAAGTTAGATTCACCGCTATAAGTATGAAAAAGTCCACCTGCTAAGCAAATCACTGCGATGAACATGTGAAAGACTCCGACCAAGACGAAAGGAGAGGTGTCAAGAACCGCTCCACCTGCTCCCACGCCGATCCCTAGAGTAGCTAGGTGAGGAATGAAGGCCAAGCTCTGTTCAGATATAGCCTACATTCAGCAGGCTAGCTAGCAGAGCAGATAATATTTTTTACAGCCCTTCCCAAGGAACGGCAAGATAAGTTGCTGCCTGCTGTTGAGCTTGATGAGATGCTTGGCACCATCAAGCCAAACTAAATGGACGGCCTGAAAGCATTGGAGAATCCAACGTAACGTAGGTTTCATAGTTTGTTTCCCCTTCTGATTAGGGAGAGTTGTTTGTACTTGTTCTAGTGCATTTCTTAACTGTCGTTGTCCTAAGCTGTAGACCATCAAACACAAGGCCATGATCATGGCTAAGGCAGCGATACGCCGAGGTGTCTTCAGGAAAACACTAGAGGCAAAGAAGAGTGGATCTTTGATAAAGCGAAAGCCTCCTTCACACGCCTGCTGGTTCTTATACTCGCGCAGAATATCATCATTGCTCCATTGCTCTTGTTCCAAGAGATTGGTGGCTAAGATGAAACGACCTGCTTGCCGCCGATAGCGTTCGATGACTGGCTCATTGAGGGTTAAGGTAGCCTCAATAGAATAGGTGTAGTGAGTCACAACCGTTGCTTTTGTCGGTCGTCCAGCCTTTGAATAATGAGGTTTTTTGTGGATTTTGAGATCGTCAAGGGTGTGATACCTGAGGATTTTGCCAAAATCTTGGGCTGCAGCTAAAGCATCTGCAGGGCACAAGAAGGTCTGTTTGCAGAGGGTTTTAAGTGCAGTAGTTTTTTGGCTAAACGCCTGATCAATCCGCTTTTGCACTTGTTTGAGTCCAGAGTCTCTGCGAGCTTTACTTTCAACCACCAGCCACCGTTGTTGAATCTCTCCATAGGTACTACATACTTCGACAAAGCTATAGCCGTTGAGAGCACTGGGGTGAAACTGTGAACCCGGCAGCCCTTGTAATAAGTCTTGGGCTGCCGTTGAACTTGCTGGAACTCGGCTAATCCAAGATGTACTTCCTAATGCTTGCAGATTGTCGGCACTGTAGAGGGCACTATCAGCAACAATCACCTCTGGCTGTTGCTGACTCCACTGTTGCTTAAATTCATGGATGATAGGCACAAACGTACTTTTGTCCGCATCATTACCGTTGCCCACTTGTAAAAATAAAGGAATACCCCCGTCCCCACTCACCAGTAGGTTCAATACAAACTGCTTGAGATCACGACGATTGTCCCGTGAGTAGCCGTAGGTGATTTTCACGGGTATCGGCTCCTCTGATTCAGCCAGTGCAGGGGAGGGGGACTCAGGTGCAGAGGGGGATTCGTCTGACGCCTCAACCTGTGGTTTATCTAAGTATTGCCCCTCAACACTAAGGCTTGTCGCATCTAGATGCGCACACCTTAGAGCTACATCGAATTTCTGAACGACTGCCATTGCCACATGGATAAATATCTGGGTCACACCATAGGCATAGAGCTTGTCGAGGACTCGACCGATACGGGTATCGTTGAGGTGCTCTGGCAGTACACCTTGACCGAGTAAGTGCTCGGTTGCTTTGCTTTCGAAAAACTCACTAAATAAGTACAATGGAGCACTCAAAAAGCCCATACCATTTAGAATCAGGGCTTTGACAACTTGACCACAACTAACATTCTCTTGCTCGTGAGTACCTAATAATCGATCCACTATTTCGACAATGCCGATCTCATCGACGATACCGGCAATAATACCGAGATGGTCAATATCCTGAACGTCTATCTCTTGAGGTGAATACATGGACTTGCGTTGAGAGACAACCTCAAAATTATCCCTTGATGGTTAGTACCTGCTGAATGTCGGATATAGGTACATCTGATTGAAAATACGCAGCTTCTTGAATAACCAAAGCACCAGGGACAAAACTCATTAAGGCCGCATGGCATAAATGAGCTCCCAATAGTTTGCCAGAGAGGTCAGTTAGGCGGACATTTCCTGCCCACCAATCATATTCAAATCCGCTGATGTCAGCTGTTCTCAACGACAATGGATCTTGTTTTTGCAAAGATTTTGTCATGTTATTTATCCTATTAATCTAAGATTGAAAGCTTAAAAAATACTTTCAATTAGTATCGAGATGATTGATTGTCTAGGGTTCAAGAAATATTAAATTCTGAGGTAATTTCCCTCGCTAATTAGTTCTACAGCTAAAAAATTATTCTCGATTCTGAGCTGCTATATTCCCAAGATCGACAACAAAAATTTAGGCTGAAGAAGTTTAATGATTTCCTGAACTAGCGATTGGCTATTGTTTTAAGCTTTTACGCATTGACAATCAGAGGGAAAATAAGGTTTTTTCAAGCTTGAAATTAAGGCAGGAAATATTCCTGCTTTAAGGTTTTATTGGTCTATTGAAGCTTCAAGTTTAAGCAGGTAAAGGTTTTTAGCTCCGGCCGGTATTGATTTAGGTCATACAAAAATTACGGAATCTTTGTAGTCCGTTACAATTACCTGTCTCCCTGAAATGGGATTAGAGCCAGGCCTGCAAGAAGTTGCGCACTATAAATCTATATAGTACGTATTCCCTACCCACTATGGATATGCAGAATTTTGCCGTCTATTTTTTTGGCATTTATTCTTGTCTCTAGTTGTTTATAAATGTGAATTTACAGGATTTATATTGTGAACCTATCGAAACTTTTGATTAGTTTTATAAACGGTTATTGAAAATTGATTAATGTAATTGCAATCACTCAAATATAAATTTACATAAGTTTAAAAAATATAAATAAATGACTTCTGCATTATTATAAATATGCTTTTTGAAAGATTATTTATTTATTAAGTTCTAGTAAATCAAGGATTAGAACGATTTTCTGGAAATTGTTTTTCCTATAAAAATATTTTTAGATGACATATTTAAGTTAGACAGGAAAAAGATAACTGAGTTTGTTCGATTCATTAATGGGTTAATAGTGAATTGTCTTTATTTTTGATAAAAAGATTGCCGTGTATGGGTTTTAGGTTATGGTGCTTAGTCTGACATGGATTTAAAATATTGAATAAATGGAGATAGTAAGTAACGAGAACGTAATCCAATAGTTGTCAACTAGAAAACTATTGCACTGATGATTCATGGAATATGTAAAAGCAAGTGATAGCCAAGACCATCCATTGCGGAAAATTTTCATGCTGATGTTTTGTGATCGTTTCTGTACCGACATCAAAAATGAGTCTCAGTGTGGCGTGCCAAAATCAGTGCTATCTAATTTTGGCCACCCATCCAACTGAATGAACCTTTTGGCCGAGTTGAAGAGCAAACTACAGGAATGGCACTCCAATTCTGTAGTTCCTGTTGTAGATTATCTCTGCTGGAAATCGATGCAATCTAGTAAAGTTTTACGTTGCTGCAGTAGATGAATGCGTTACAGAAGCTTTCAATAGTAGTTTCAGATCAGATCATCAGATCAACGGATGGTGTAGCTAAATCGGCCCTATTAAATAACTACTGGCTAGACATTCAGGTCATATAGTTCTTTTGAAAGATATTGCAAGAATTTGTTTTTATATTTAGTACGGACAGATTCACTGCTGCTTGTAGCGAAGAGATTAGCTCACAATTTAAACGACAGGTTTAGGAATGAAACTTCTTCTATACCCCGTCCGCTTGCAGTTGGGGCATTGATTTAGCTCTGGAGGATTTGAAACAGCCCTGGCCCACGATTAATCACCATCAAGAGATGGTCAGTCATGAATACCGTTCTTTGAGATGGCTGATTTTCGAACCGCTCTTGCCGATCCATCAGAAGATGCATCTCGCTGCAAAGATTTGGGGCGCTTTCTCTGCCTTTCTAGGAAAGTCTGATTTGAATCGAGATTGAGCCAGTCTTCTTTGAGCAATCTCTTAACTGCACTCACCCGGATTGCGGTCGAATTCATGCTAACTGTTGTTCAGGTTCGGCAGCCAGGCTGATGGTCAATTTATTCGTAGGTCCTAGACGACGTATATAACGATTCAGGGAACTGGCTAAAAGAAGATCAGGTCTCCGCAGCAATAAGCTGACACAGATCCAGGAATCTTCTAGGCTGGAAGAGTGAGCTACGTAATAATTGTTATCCAATCCCATGGCAAACCTTAAAATCATTGATAATTTTGATGGTAGTTTCACCCTTGATCCTGAAATCAAAGCAGCCTTGTTTCAGCTTCTCAACAATGAGGGGTTTCTCCAGCAAGTTGCTCGTGAGTCTCAATCAGACGCCATTGAATTTACCGAATTAATTTTTCAGCCTGTTCCCTACAGCGAAAATACGCCTAAAGGTATGCCCCAACTGTTTGAGCAGTATCACGAGTCTGATGATTACGTGATCATCAACGTGCCCCCCAACTTTATGTTCCAAGCCAAAGTATTTTCTCCCAGTCGACTTTGTGCGATCTATCGCCGGATCTCGTAAAATTAGTTAACGTGGCTTTAAGGCTTGCATGGACTTGAATTGACAAAGTTAAAGTCCACAAGCCAAGATTGAGAGACGTAAAATTGTTAACAGTTTGTATAAAGGTCTATGGACTGGATTTCGTTAGACACTTTGCAAACATTAGCCCACCAATACGGCTATTGGGTTGTCTGCTTCGGCATATTATTTGAAAACTTGGGATTGCCCCTACCAGGGGAAGCGATTGTCCTAGTGGGCGGCTTCTTGGCGGGTGAAGGAGACCTGAATTATTTTGGGGTGTTGGGCAGTGCGATCGCAGGTTCAACCATCGGCGGCACCTGTGGCTACTGGGTGGGACATTTTGGCGGTTGGCCTTTACTATCGAGAGCCGGTCGCCTCGTCAATATGTCTGAAGAGCGCCTTTTGGAAATTAAAGAAGGGTTCAGTACCAACGCTGCTCGCACCGTCTTGATGGGCCGCTTTGTGGCCCTGCTGCGAATTTTTGCCAGCCCGCTAGCGGGTATTGCCGAAATGCCTTTTCCCCGCTTTGCGTTCTTTAACACGCTGGGTGCATTCCTGTGGGCATTGGTGATGGTTACCCTGGCTTACTTTGCGGGCGAAATCATTCCTCTATCCCGCCTAGTGAGCAGCGTGTCTCAGTTTGGACTTTTTGTATTGCTGGCAGTTGGGGCCTGGTTCCTTTGGCCTCGCCTTCACAATTTGATTCGCCGAATGGCCTTGCAAGAGGCGAGTGAGTCTGACACGCCTTAGATGACATCGACCAGAACGGCTATTTAGTAATCCCCGTGGAACACACCCCCTTTACCCCACAAGAACGGGTTGAGTCACTCAAAGCTGGGGGATTGTCAGCTGGTGTGGCGACATTCGTTTTTGCGATTTTGCTGGCCATTAATGAGGGACTGGCTCAATGGCCGATTGCGGATTCAAGATTGATAGGAAGCTGGATTAGCCTGATCGGTTCTCTGGTTAGCGTAGCTATTTCTGGATTGCTCTTTGGGGTGACCTATCGCTATGCCATTCGCCAAGATACTAACCCCCAACTTAAATCAGGGGTCGTATTAGCTTTTGGTCTGGTGCGAGGGCTTGCTCAGGTTGATACGGGATTTGGTATCACTGATACGGTCGTGCCGTTTGTGCTGATGGCCGTAGAGAGTTGGGTTGTATTTAGTTGCGATCGCATCGTCCTTGATCAGTCCCTACAACGAGGATGGCTTAAACCCTTTGTTACGAACTCAACTGCTCCATAGCCCACATTTAGGATCAGCTAAAGGCATCAAGGTCGGAATCTAGAGATAAATCGTTCCGTTGTTTGTGATGGGTACTTCATCACAAATCACAGGTTCAGGCACGCTATAGGTTGTTTTAGGATTATAAGTCGCTTCTTTTGCTGCTTCTGGGTGGCAAGATGCCCAAACCTCCCCCATCACCTGCATGGCAATTTCTTTGGGGAGCTTCTCAATGGTCTTGCTGTGATGAAATTTGAGAGCAATGGCTAACTGCTTTTTCAGCACAGCGGCTTCCTTAGTTAGATCATGATGAGGAAAGACTGCTTGCTCAGACATATTGAGTGAAAGGGTGTAACAACACAATTACATTCTAAACAGAGAATAGTTGATAACTCAATTATTTATCTCCTTTTCTGAACTGATCAATGTGAAGGGGCAAAATCGATTTGTTTTAGTTATCTTGTAAAATTCGATACAATAACCAGCTCCAACCTTAAAAGCTCCAGTCTTTGGTAAAGCATTGTCTGATATGGCCTGGTATAGGGCTAAAAAACTCTGGATGGAAAACGATTAGTACTATCCCATCAATGCCATGGTGAGGGAAATGCCATTAGATCCCAACCTATTGAAGAGGAATCACTTTGGCGGTTGGGAAAGCGTTTTTTGGGCATCCACAGCAACGTCTAAAAATGTTTGCGGCGAAGGACCACTGCCCTCTTGCTGTAGCCATAACAAGAACTCGATGTTGCCCTTCGGGCCAGGTAAGGGAGACCAGGTTACGCCTGCATATTGCCAGCCCAACGCTGATGCAGCTTGCCAGACCTGTGCGATCGCATCTCGATGTGCTTGGGAATCCCGTACCACGCCATGTTTTCCCACTCGGTCTTTTCCCACTTCAAATTGGGGTTTAACGAGTAAAATCATTTCTCGTGGCGGTTGCAAGAGCTGCCAGAGGGCAGGCAAAACTTTCGTTAGGGAAATAAACGAGACATCAATCACACCTAAATCAGGAATAGTGGCTTCTTCTGCATATAAATCGGCAGGCTGAAGATGGCGGAGATTGGTGCGTTCCTTGAGGATGACCCGAGGATCATTGCGGAGCTTCCACGCCACCTGCCCATAGCCCACATCAATGCCATAGACCTGTTTGGCCCCGGCCTGCAACAGACAGTCTGTAAATCCTCCAGTAGAGATACCGCCATCCAGGCAAACCCGATCCTGGACTTGAATAGGAAACTCAGCTAAGGCTTTTTCTAACTTATGGCCACCGCGAGAGACAAAGGGCGATTTTTGTTTGACCTTAATCTCTGCCGTTAATTGAATTTCTGTCCCTGGCTTATCAATAATTTGGTCATTGACCTTCACTTCCCCAGCTCGGATGACCCGTTGGGCCTGCTGCCGAGAAGTGCATAACTCTAATGAAACAAGTAAGGTGTCTAGTCGCTGTTTAGCCAAGGCAGGGAGGATTTGCGAATACTACTTCCCCAATTCTAAGAGCCTGCCTACCTCTGCCCATCAAAACGAGGTGGGGATTTAGGATTGTTGCTATGGAAGGGTGCGAATTTCTTCCTTTAAAGGCCACCGCTGCAACTTGCTGAAATCCGCTTTCCACATATCAAGCTCAAACAGCGCTCCATGCTGGTCGAGATTCAAGGTAGCTGAAACCAATGTACCGTCCGAGTCCTCGAAATAACATTGGGCGACCGTCTCACCGAGCCGTCGATCAATCCTGTCTAGATTCTCGAACAGCAGACTGCCCATCTCGCCATCGTTCATAGATTTGAGACGAAGGCTACATGGGATTTGTTTAAGTCCTGCCATAGTAAACAAATACTCAAGAATAGGAAGCTCTAACTCCGTTGGTGGCCTCATGGTGTAAAAACTGGCTAAGGAGACTCTATCAACGCTTGCTCGCAATATAGAAGCCGTAGCTGAAGTACGCTTTGAACTTTTCAAACACTTCAATTTCTTTCATCTCAGCCTCTACTAGGGTTTGAGCAACATCGCTGTTGGCATGGCAACTGAGAAACGCGTCGAATCTTCTTTGCAGCGGATGGTAGTAGTTGTCCAACCAACAGTGCTCTGGCAGTACAAAGTAACCCAATGGAGCGTATCCCGCTTCTTCCAGAAGCTTAATTTTTGCCGAAGCAGTATCTATCTCAGGATACTGAGCCTCCCAATAAGATTGAATTTCATCGGGGCGGCGGTCTGTCAGCCAAGTGATTTCTGATACGGCTAGTACCCCTTTGGGTTTCAAAAACGGTCGCCAATCGTTGATGCCTTGCTCAAAACCGATATTGTAAATAGCCCCTTCCGACCAGATGACGTCTAGTTCATTGTGTGCAAAAGCCAGATCATCCATTGATCCGACATGGGGGTGAATATGCTGGCTAAGATTGCTTGCTGCCGCGTTCCGTCGCAATATCTCAATAAACTCAGGTATAAAGTCTACTGCAATGATGTCTGCATTTAGCTTGTTCGCTAAACACAATGTAGATGCTCCAGTCCCACAACCCAAATCCGCAATTTTCAAGTGTCGTGACTTGTCGAGAGCTGCCAGAGTAATGGCACGTTCTGTTTCGAGCTTGCCTCCAGGCCCTTGACGGTCACCATGCTGATGCAGATCGATTAAAAGTTCTAGATTTTCCACCGGATAGTCCTGAGTACTTCAGTCGTAGCTCTTGTGCCCATGGGCTTAGTGGCGTGGCAAGGGCACCAAAGCAGTGCTGAGATGATATCTATCCTGGTTAGGGGATAAGCGGTGATGTCTTGCATACAGCACTCAAAATAGTAGTGAAACGTGCTGAGAGGTTAGCTGATGATACTTCTCAACGTGATGCTTATACGGGGACCTGCCTCCGCTTCTTTAAGGATCCCATGAAGCCAATCGAGTTGGACTGCATTAGACATGTATAGCAAATCACCGCTCTCTAAGCTGTAACTGTATTGGACTTCTCGATCTGTCTTGAGTTTATAAGTAATGGTTCTAGTAGCTCCAACAGAAAGAGTTGCCACGCCAGTGCCTGGAGCTAGTTCCTCTGCCGTATCAGAGTGAAATCCCATGGATGAGCTACCATCTGCATAAAAGTTAA
This sequence comes from Acaryochloris marina S15, assembly GCF_018336915.1. Classification (GTDB taxonomy): domain Bacteria; phylum Cyanobacteriota; class Cyanobacteriia; order Thermosynechococcales; family Thermosynechococcaceae; genus Acaryochloris; species Acaryochloris marina_A. Next base: position 1,789,957 of record NZ_CP064923.1, read on the forward strand.
GTAAACAGTTATTTGGGGTAAACCCTCGCGACTCTAAAACAGCAGCGCACAATGGAATTAGCTCAGGGTGCATTTTGGTTTCTGGATACGTGATTTGTGAGTAGTTATAGGCGACTCCAAAGCTTGCTGTCTTCCGAGCTTTTATGCGTTCATCCCACACCACTGTGGAGCAAAGCTTGAAAAATAGATCTTTATGACTGGGCCAGAAGGCTTTTCGCAAATCTATATCTGGAGGGGTAAGACTCATATTTCTTTGAAAGCATTGACCCAATAATAAGGTTGGACCTCTTTCAAGGTCTTAACATCCCGCTGGGTGGCATCGTCAGTTGTGGGAACTGCAACTTCTACATCTTGTCCCCCATGAAACTGTTGTTAAATTATTGATGGATTGTTTGTGGTGTACATGACCACATCTGGGAAATTGACTGATTTGATTCCGAAAACCACAAAGCCACATTCAGTGTAACCGTCATTGAAAACTGAAAAATGCAAATTACAGTCGCGTGCACGACTACCTATGACAAAGTAGTCTTCGGGTAGGATGAATCGCTTGAATAGTTCTGCTGCGAAGAGAGTCCTGCGCCAGTAGGGTCAAGGCTCAGATCGAATCGCAGGTCGCTTACTTGTTCAATGGCGATATCGCACAAAGGCACTTCGTCGATGTCGTATTCTTGCGTTGCTGGAGTCACACATTCAGCGTCCCATGCGTAAAGGAGAATCGGTTCTCGTCCCTTGGATTGGGGTTTCCAGTCATTCGCTAAGCCGTAACGAATGATCTTAGTGACATCGCGTGGCGTGAGTGAACGTCCCTGACGGTGAAATGCCCAGTTCCCATCCACCTCCCGTCTGAACTAGTCATGTGGCTCAAACAATGCTTGGAAGGTTTGCCCAGGCTTATCCTCCGCTTCGATGGTCAGATACAGCACGTGCTGAAGCATAGAGACCATCCAGCGATACTGAGTATAGTCAACAGTAATCGAACGACTTTTCTTCTTTGGCAGTGCCATCGAATGCCTTTGCTAGCAATTACGCTCAAGTGCGCGACGAGTCCACATTATCTTGCAGCGATTGGTTAGGTATCAGTATCAGATGCATCATCATAAACTTCTAAAATCTCCAAACTCAAATCTATGACATCTTCATGATAGTCATAACGAAACCAGCGTCTGAATAAGCTTGGAGTAATGTCCTCTGGCCAATTCGCTCCATTGTGGATGAATCGGCCAACTTCGTTTTTGAAAATTTCCAGGAAATACTTTTCGAAACAATTGCCCCAGCAGTTTTGATCTTCCATCTCAACTAAGTACACATTTGGATGATGGTTTAATTCGGCTAGAGTCCACCGATGCAAGTTTGGATGAGTATCTTTTACCCACTCTAGAAATGCTTCAGTGCCAAAAACTGTAATCGCACTTCTGTTAAAGGATTTCACCACGATACCTAACTTACCTGAGTTCGGGATAAGTAAAGGACTAACTGTAGTCTGAAAGATCAGCAATCCTTTCACCACAAGTTAGTCCTGTGGATAGTTTAGAAGCTCTGTTCTGTGCGGTCGATGATTTCTGCCAAATCTTTGAACCCCTATGGACTCAGCAATTGTTGAACGATGGCACCAAACGTCGTTGTCGCCAGCCTCGTCTGAGTTTAAGTGAACGAATGACGATTCTGATTGCCTTTCATCAATCTCATTACCGAAACTTCAAAGCCTACTATCTGCAAACCGTGACCCAACAGTGGTCAGAAGCCTTTCCCCATCTATTGAGCTATCAACGATTTGTCGAGTGGATACCGTCAACCTTGATTTCTTTGAGTGTATATCTGCATAGTTGCTTCGGCTCTTGCACAGGTGTTTCCATCCTGGATGCGACGAAGATAGCCGTCTGCCATAATCGTCGGATTCCCCGTCATCGCGTTTTCAAAGACATGGCAGCTCGGGGCAAGACATCCATGGGTTGGTTTTATGGCTTCAAGTTACATCTGGTCGTCAATGACCAAGGTGAACTGCTCAACATTGCCCTCACTCCCGGCAACACAGATGACCGAGTTCCGGTGCCGAACTTACTGAAACCTTTATTTGGGAGAGTCATTGCAGATCGTGGCTATGTCTCTCAACCGTTGTTTGAGCACTTACTCCATGAAATGGGGATTCGGCTCATTATTCCCCCTCGACGAAATATGAAGAATCGGCTCATGCCCTTGATGGATAAAATCTTGACTCGCAAGCGTTCCATTGTGGAGACAATTATTGATCAGTTCAAGAATATCTCTCAAATTGAACATTCCAGACATCGTAGTCCTGTCAACTTCTTTGTCAATGTCGTCTGTGGACTGATTGCTTATTGCCACCAACCCAAGTAGCCTTCTCTCTCCATTGATGAATATTTACTCCCAGCCGCTTAACCCGAACTCAGGTTAACTTTCAAACCTGAGTAGCGTGCTGGGATTTTAAAGAAGTGATTGAAGCGCGGCAATCGCTTCCACTTCAGTGCTGGGTTAGGCAATGCTAGATCAACGGGTGTTTTTGGCCCAGAATACTAGGGTAAGGATTCATCCAACGTTGAACTTTAAGTAAAGTATTTAATCTGGAATCTAATGGTTACAAAACTTGAGGAATATCAACCTCTTCAGATTCATCGTCAATAATGACGAAAAATCTATCAGGATCAGTATTTTCCCATCCAAAGCTTACAGAAACAACCCAACGCCCTCCATCACGTTCGTTGTAGTCAAAATGTACATGATCCGAATTAAGCTTACCTACCTGCTTACCATAGAGATCATAGAGATGTTTTTCAGTTATCTCAATAGCTTTATTGGCATTCAAATTTGCTTTTTTTAATGCATCCTTACGAATTTCCCTCTTGTAGCACTTACCACAATAGCCGCAATTATAATCGTAGGTTGACTGGAGAATCTCAACATTACAATCGATGCAAAGAGTCTTCGGTGATGACATAAATTCTCCCTAGTCCGAGCAACTGTCTAACATTGGTGAGTAGTCCGTGTCAGTTGTCTCCAGAGCTTTGTCAGGTGTTTTGATCATTTGGCTAATGTATCCGAATCATGAGTTCATAATAACTAATTTTATTTTCGTATAGCCATTTTTCTATAGAGTCAAATGATGCTGGATCATTAACTCTACATGAATTAAAAATGATAAATTCGTAGCCATTGTCTGCTAGATAACAAGTGCGATGGGCCTCTTGGAAACCCAAAAGGTAACCATTGTAGGTGTGACCAATAATATTCATTTCAGCATTAATGGTGTTGTCTTTAGTGGAAAAAAACGTCTAATCCATTCATGCTTTTGCAAGATCAGATGCTTGGAATCCAGTCTGATATTTCTCCTTACTATGATCAGAAAGCTAATTTCCTCCTAACATGAAGCCTGTTGATAGCTCCTTGAACTCTAAACAGTCGGTCTGTTCAAATATGAGTATTTCTGACTGTAACTGAATCCAAAGTGGTTAAAAGACTTGGTGATATTGTTCAGAGCAGAGCTTCTCAGCAATGTATAGGGTTAACCTATATTGAGAGGGTTACCAATTGCTCAGTTTATAGCCCGTCCTTATTCATCACTCAAGTTAGATAAACCAACCGTATCTATTTTTGACATCAACCCTATGTTTGGCAGTTTTCAAACCAGTAAGCTCAGAATTGAAATTAATGCCTCAGAGGCAGCCTTGCGAGATGCCTTAACCCAAGGGGCACAAATTAAGCAGTGGCTATGGCCCCAGACCTTTTCAAATGATTTGCCAACAACCTTTAAACCAGGAGCTGTCTTTACTAGCTGGCTTGGCCCTGTTGAAATCCAGCACCATATCGATGTAGTGGATAGCAACACCCTGCGTTTGATCTTGAGCAAAGGGGTAGATGGTTTTCAAGAATGGTCTTGGGGCGAAAAGTGGGTGCAGTCTCGCCTGGAAGGTGTTTCCTTATTGCCTCTCAATGCCGGTCAGAGCTTGACACTTTTGCGGCTAAAAGCTTTCTTAGAATGGCAGCAATCTGGCCTCTAACGCACCACCATCACTGAGCAGGAGGCATCACTGACGACTTGACTACTGACGGATCGTTGGAGAATGCGAGTGACTCCCGTTAGCCCCCGACTGCCAATGAGAATTAAATCGGCTTCATAGATATTGGCAACCCGAATAATTTCTTCGGCTGGGTCACCCGTTACGATTTCTAAGCGACTGTCGCAGGGTAACGATGCTTTATAGGTTTGTAGTTCTTCTTCGATCTGCCGAAATACGCCTTGTGGATCGGAGTAAGGACGATCTGCAGGCTGTTCTTCGCCTGTTTCGTTGGTAGAAATTACGTGAGTGAGAATCACTTTCCCCACAGCATCCAGCTGCATACTCTTGAGGGCCTGCATAACCCGTTCAGAAATTTCAGGGCTATTCAAGGCGACCAGGATGGTATTGAACACTCAACGTCACTCCTGTTGAACCAACGATTCCGATTTCTGAGATTAGTTATCCCACCCAATAGACTTGCATTGTCTCGACGTCTTCAGGTTCTATTAACTACAATTCTTAATTTTGGCTAGAGAAGTAGACTGTTAAGTATGCTTTCTCCAGATTCCAAGCCCCGCTGCTTACTCCACATGGATGTGAGTGCCCGCATCCAAGGCTCTTACTCTCGCCAGCTTACTCAGGCCTTTGTCAGCCAATGGCAACAAGCCAATCCCAATCACCAAATTATTTATCGCGATATTGGCAGCTCTCCTATTCCGCATATTGATCAGACTTGGGTTGCAGCTTATGAGTCTGAACCAGAAGAACGAACTGCGGAGATGCAAGGTGCGATCGCACTTTCCGATACCCTCATCGATGAGCTATTCGCGGCAGACTGCTATGTGGTGGGTATGCCTATGTATAACCTAACGGTGCCGTCTAGTTTTAAAGCGTATCTGGATCAGGTATTTAGACGCGATCGCACCATGCAAATCGTCAATGGAACCCCCCAAGGACGACTAGTAGACAAAAAGCTATTGGTGATCACCACTCGAAAATATAATTACCGAGTGGGTTCAGGACGGGAAGATCGAGATTTCCTAGAACCGTATATCAGCGCCATTTTTAAGGTTTTGGGGCTGACTGATATTTCGTATATTCATGCTGACCAGCTATCGTTAGAACTTGAACGAAAGCAATCTCTGGCGAATACGACCAAAGCGATTCACCACCTGGCCTTGACCTTTTAATCGCTATCCAACATTAAGGCTGGAAAGTATCTACTTTCCAGCCTTAATGATCTTTGGGATTCCAGTAAGTTGTACCCATCACCCTGCCAGCACAATCGTGCAACAGACTGAATGGGGCGGTTTGATCAATCGTCTTGTTGCTCAAGAATGCCTGCAAATTGCTCTTTCACACCTTCCAACAGATTGGGTTGGTCGCCATCAACCTGTGGCAAAAGACCTGCCAGTTGTTTCGACTCTTCCAACGCCATAAACATAACGACTAGTTTTTCTTGGGTTTTCTGCACTGCCTCCGCTAACTGCTCTCGATTTTCCGCAATATTGTCGATTTGGTGGGTCAATGACGAAATTTGATCTTGGGTTTCTTCTAGTTCTTTCTCCGTATCTTGCTGTTTAACAATTGAACGAGACTGTAAAAAAATGATGAGAATAATAGCTGCTATGAAAGCGAGGAACAGAAAGTCTGGAGCCATGGTATCGTTCGCAGTCATATTAACCTTCCTTTTTTATAAGTAATGCACGCGCCTATTTATGGGTTACCACTTTGTGGAATCAACTGTAAAGTGTTCGCATAGATCTATCTAATCGTCTGCCAATACTGAAAACAGAAAAAGTTTTCTGAATAATATACCGATCGAAAAAGGCCCCATGCCTAGCATGGGGCCACCCAAAGGAATGGTTTTTTCTATCTCAACTTAGACCGCTACAGGCTCATCTGCAGTCTGGACATGGACTTCAGGATGGACCTTAGCGAGCATCTCTCGGAGACCATCGCCCTCAATCACTTCCTTCTCCAGCAGTTGCTCAGAAATCATCTCCAGCAGCTCCTTATTCCCCTTCAGGATAGTGAGCGCTTCTTGGTGAGCCTTCTCCACAATGCCCTTCACTTCCTTATCAATCTCCTTGGCCGTCTCATCGCTCACAGCCCGGCGAGCATTCATCCCCCCACCGAGGAAATTATTCTGCTGTCCCTTGTCATAAGCTAGAGGACCTAACACCTCACTCATGCCGTAAGACGTCACCATCTGCTCCGCTAGATCCGTCGCTCTTTGTAAATCATTAGAAGCACCCGTCGTGATACTACCGAAGATGACCTCCTCTGCAGCCCGTCCACCTAACAGAGTGGCAATCTGACCGCGCAGCTCAGCCTCATTCAACAAGAACCGATCTTCCGTAGGCACTTGCAACGTGTAACCCAAGGCAGCCATACCGCGAGGAACAATGGAAATCTTCTCCACTTGATCTGAACCGGACATCTTGGCCCCGACAAGGGCATGACCGACCTCGTGGTAAGCCACAATCTTCTTCTCCTTCTCATTGAGCACACGGCTCTTCTTCTCTAGACCAGCCACCACTCGCTCAATCGCTTCAGCAAAGTCTTGAGTCTCCACCACCTTGTTGCCGCGTCGGGCTGCTAGTAGTGCCGCTTCATTCACCAAGTTGGCTAAGTCAGCCCCGGCAAAACCAGGAGTACGAGTGGCCATAGCCTTAAGGTCAACATTGTCACCGAGCTTCACTTTCTTGGCATAGATTTCCAAGATAGCCAGACGACCCGTGAGATCAGGACGGTCTACCAGTACTTGACGGTCAAATCGACCGGGACGCAGTAGTGCTGGGTCTAAAGTCTCAGGACGGTTAGTTGCAGCAAGAACGATAACAGTTGCATCTCCAGCCCCAAACCCATCCATTTCAGTTAGGAGCTGGTTGAGGGTTTGTTCCCGCTCATCATTCCCGCCGACAAAACCATTTCCACCAGACCGAGATTTACCAATGGCATCCAATTCGTCAATAAAGATAATGCAAGGCGCTTTCTTCTTAGCTTGTTCAAACAAGTCCCGGACTCGGGCCGCACCAGTACCAACAAACAGTTCTACAAATTCTGAACCCGAGATACTGAAGAACGCAACCCCAGCTTCACCGGCGACAGCCTTAGCCATCAACGTTTTACCCGTTCCAGGAGGTCCAACTAAAAGAACACCTTTAGGAATCTTGGCACCAATGTCTGTGAATCGCTTAGGAGACTGGAGGAACTCGACAATTTCTTCGAGTTCAGCTTTGGACTCTTCAACTCCAGCAACATCATCAAAGGTGACCTTATTGTCATCGCCTTCGACATAGACTTTGGCTTTGTTCTTGGTCACAGAGAGGGCACCTTGGGGACCACCGCCGCCCATGCCACCACGACTAAAGAATTGGAAGATGGCGACGAAGATGACGGGGGGAATGACCCAGCTCAGTAGGGTGGTGAACCAGCGATTGCCCGCAGGAGGGGTAGCGGCGAATTCGACGCCTTTAGATTCGAGAAGCTTGGGGAGTTCTAGGTCAAAGATAGGAGTGGTTTCTAAAAGCTGTCCTGCCTGATCATCGGCATTTTTGATTTGATATCGGATAATGTCTTGGCCAACGGAGACCCGGGAGACTTCTTCATCTTGAACTTGCTCAAGGAAGAAGCTATAGGGCACTTTGGGAACTCGTGGTCCTGTAATAAAAGGAACAACCAGATTCACTATTAGGAGAATTGCAGGGACAAACAGCAGAATAGTGGTGATGGGGTTCGGTCGTGGGCGTTGAGGCTTTTCATTGACTGGCATTGTGGCTTTCCTTTGGGTAATAGAGTTAACGGTCTGATCGATGAGGATTGAAATGTTTCTATTAAAAGATGCGGCTTGACTCACACTTGGCTATCATTGCGGCTTACTTGATAGCGGAACTATTAGAGCCGGGATGAAGCGGTTGCCTTGACTAGAGTGGAATAGTGGATTCACATAAACTGCAAGAAATCAAAATGACTTTTGTAACTTTATGTAAACTATGTTAACTTTTTTGTTACAAATCGTCAATCGAATTTGTATATGCATGGATTAGATGGTGATGGACCGTTTATATATCTAGATCAAAATCGTCGATTTATTGGTTATATTTCCTGAAAATGAAGACTATTTGGGATTTAATCGTTATTTATGAAGTGCCAATCTATTTTCTTTGTAGAGGAGGGTGTTTCTGTTGAGCATTGGTTGGGACTCAGTCTAGGAAATGGATATTTGCGCTAGAAGCATATAAAAAATACCCTTGCTCAAAGCGAGCAAGGGTATTGGAGGTTTGATAGAAATTGGGCTAATAAGCTAGAGAATGGCAGCAGTGCTGTTTCTCAATGAGAAGGGGCACACAATCGATATGCTGCTGAGTTTTAGTAACTAAACAAGGAAAGAATTTGTGCCAGCATTCCTTCGCCAGAAATGACTTCAGTAACATAGCCTAGGAGAAAGCCAAGCATTGCTAGGCGACCGCCGAAATTTTCAGCAAAGTCAGTGAAGCCCCACATTGGTTCTGGATCTGATGGGTTCATAGGGTCAAGGCTCCGTAAGTACCTTAATGTAACTTTATATTAAGTATATGATATTACGTAAGTTTTTTGTGGATTGAGCACAAGCAACTTTAACTATTCACGCTTGAAGTTAATAATATCAATTTCCTTAAGGTAACGATAGCCTTTGGTCCTCGCCAATCTTAGATTTGAGCTTAGCTATTCCATAAAAATAAAACAGGTATCATATCCATCGATCAATCTTGCTTAAGACCGGTTTCGCGTTATTTCGATGGTGATGCGGCCTGAAAAGTCAGGAATCGGAGCAGCAACTTTCGTGAGTTTGACGCTGACCTTCTCAAGGCTGGAGTGGAGGAGGAGTTGTTCAGCGATGGCGGTTGCTAAGCGCTCTATCAACGCATATTTAGACTGGTGAATTAGCTGTTTTACCTGGTCAATAATCTGGCGATAGTCCACCGTATCTTCGATGCGATCGCTACGACCAGCCGCCGCTAAATCTACCCACAGGACTAAATCCACTTCAAACCACTGCCCCAGGACCTGTTCTTCGGGTAAAAACCCTGTGTATCCGTAGCTGCGGATGCCATTCAAGTGTATACAATCCATCTGGATACCCTTAAAAGTGAGGATTATAGTCCCTCATGGACATAAAGTTGATAGATGAATAATCAACTTAAGAAATAACTACTCGAATGAACCTCAAATCGGTCATACTTATGAGTAGAGGTAACGGTAGTTTTAGAAATTTTGTTTTTAGCCTTTGGTATTTTCAACCTATAGCGTAGCTATTGTTACCCCTTGATCTTGCATAGCATTTGTGGATGAGTGCACAACAACTGCGTCGGTTTGTCATCGGGGATATTCATGGCCACTATCAAGGGTTGCTGGATCTAGTCTCTCTACTGGAACTCGGCGAATCTGATCAAATCTACTTTTTAGGTGACCTTATTGATCGAGGCCCTGATAGCTCTAAAGTCGTAGATTTTGTGCGCGAGCAGTCCTACACCTGTTTGTTAGGAAATCATGAACAGTTGATGGTGGCGGCTCTGGCGAATCTTTCGCCGAATTCATCCGTGTTGCAAATGTGGTTACAGGCAGGGGGGCGAGAAACCCTGCAGAGCTACAGCTCCAAACAGCATCTTTGGGAGCATTTGAGTTGGATTAAAACCCTGCCGAATCATCTCGATCTAGGAGATTATTGGCTAGTGCATGCTGGGATTGATCCAGAGCTGCCATTAGAACGCCAGACTGCCCAGGAATTTTGTTGGATTCGTCGAGAATTTCACAATATGCCCCAGCCCTACTTCCCTGACAGAATGATTATTACCGGCCATACAATGACCTTTACGTTTTCGGGGGTTGAACCCGGTCAAATTGTCCAAGGGGCGGGCTGGCTAGGGATTGATACAGGGGCTTACCATCCTGGGAGTGGTTGGTTAACGGCCCTAGAACTTTCCTCCTCCACTGTGTATCAGATTAATGTCCATAGCCATGCGTCTCGGGTAAAGCCCCTGGCAGATGTATTGGTGTCTTTGCCCCATGGCCAAGACACCCTATCGATTGCCAATGTCTAGTTAGAACATAAAAAATCAGGTGTTGAGAGAAGCCCCAACACCTGATTCTAGAAGTCTATAGATAGGAATGTGTTACACGCCAACCGGTTCAGAGACCTTGGTTGCGGTCAACTTCTCATAAGTCGAACGCATTTTTAGCCCTGCAATCACCTGGAACAAGCCAGAGCCATTGTTAGACCCGGGATAATCTCTGTGCTTCAGCAGCAATTCAGTCATCTCGCCTTCAAACTTAGTAGAGGTATTGCTGAGATGGCCTTCGATATAAATGACTTCATCCAGTCTCTCAAACTGACCGTCCACTTCAAGAACAGAAACGGCGTTACCGTAATAGTCATCAGGGCCATAGGCCATTTTGATGCCGGGATAAGAACAGGTCAACTTACGGCCACAGGGAATCCAGTTGATGGTCGATCCTTCATCAAACAGGTATACCGGAGCAAAATCAGGCACACCGTCTTTTTGAATCAATCGGACTCGCAGGATGCTGCCGGGCTTCTCTTCTTTGAGAAGCTGAGTCGGTAAGATTTGAATCACAACATCAGCATGTTGTTTTTGGGGGTCAATATAGGCTTCAAAGTCAGTGCGGCGAGCATTGATAGAGGCAAGAACGTCCTCATAGGTGTGACCCCGCTCAGCCATATCTCGCTGAATCTTCCAGGCAATTTTGACTTCATCGCTAATGTCTAAATAAACGCTGAAATCAATCAGTCCTCGAACCCGCTCATCATGGAGCGGATGCAGACCCTCAATCACGATCACATGGTTGGGGTCGACACGTTCAGGGGGATCAAGGAGACCTGTTTCGTGGTTGTAAATGGGCTTATCAATTGATTGACCACTTTTGAGGGTTTTGATTTGTTCGTACATCAAATCAAAGTTATTGGCTCTAGGATCTAGAGCAGTAATACCTGTTTCCTTCCGTTGATAACGATCCAAGCTGTGGTAATCATCTAGGCAAATAACCGTGATGAATTGCTCCCCAAATAGATCCTCCAGTCGGCGCAGGAAAGTAGATTTACCGCATCCAGAGTCACCGGCAACGCCGATTAGAACAACACGGTCTGGTTTAGTGGTCATAACTACGATTTCCTTTATACATCCTATCTCAACAGCAACTAACCCCAGGCACCAACCCGTATGAGAAGGGGTTTGCACAGATAGAGCATTAATATTGCTCCCTTCTGATATTACTAGGCGTTTGTACCCTCTGGATAGCCAAACCTAGAAGAGACCCCAATCATGTGGCCGTCCATTCAGAGACTGGGGATAGCGCAAATTTCTTTAGTAGTTCCTATGCTACCAAGATTAGAGCGGTTAACTCACGATGATTACTCAGGCTGATCTACGGGGTCAGATTCAGGAGGCGTAGGAGACGATGTGAGATTCTGCCAGAGGATCTGGACGGATAAAGCGCTTAAACCCAATGCTGCCATGCAGAAAATTCCGGTGGCTAAGGTGCTTAACCCCACTACTAAGGTCTTGAGGGCAATGGCGATTTTAACGGCCGTTTGATTATCCGATGTGAACGGATGTTCAGCAAAAGACTGGGCAATTTTAGATGAAAGTTTAGCTAGAGGGAAAGCCATGGTTCCAGCCATAACAGCGCCGGTCATGGTTCGCCAAATGCTGGGAGGATTAGGCTTATTTGTGGATGGTGACTCAGACATGGGCAAACTTTTTCAGCGGATGATGGCAGGGGAATAATTTCACTATAGTAAAGCGTTGGAGATTTTTTGAGTCAATGGCTTAGATCAATCGCGAAGACTCCTAAGGCATTCACTTCTTTCGTTCTCCTTAACCGTTATTAACTGTTACCTGACTGTTCTTATGAGTGAAACGATTGAAAACCTAGTGGTCATTGGCTCAGGGCCAGCTGGGTATACTGCGGCCATCTACGCGGCCCGAGCGAACCTAAAGCCATTTGTGTTTGCGGGGTATCAGGCTGGAGGACTTCCGGGCGGACAGCTGATGACCACCACAGAAGTGGAGAATTTCCCGGGCTTTCCCGATGGGATTACAGGACCGCAGCTGATGGATCGGATGAAGCTACAGGCTCTACGCTGGGGAAGCGAGATTGTCACCGAAGATGTAACGTCTGTTGACTTTCAGCAGTTTCCATTCGTGATTCAGTCAGAAGAAAGAATAGTGAAGGCCCATAGCGTGGTCATCGCGACAGGGGCAACCGCAAGACGATTAGGTCTACCTGCAGAGAAAGCGTTTTGGAGTCGGGGGATTTCTGCCTGCGCTATCTGCGATGGGGCAACACCTATTTTTAAGAATGAAGAACTCGCTGTGGTCGGGGGTGGGGATTCTGCTGCCGAAGAAGCCGTCTATCTGACGAAGTATGGCTCTCACGTACATCTACTGGTTCGCTCAGGGCATATGCGAGCTAGCAAGGCCATGCAGGACCGGGTGATCAGAAATTCTAAAGTCACCGTCCATTGGCAAACCGAGGTGATGGATGTTTTTGGCGATACACAGCTCCAGGGACTCAAAATCAAAAATTGTCAGACTTCTGAGGTTCAAGAATTGCAGGTGCGGGGGCTATTTTATGCCATCGGCCACCAGCCCAATACCCAACTCTTCACCCAGCAACTGGATTTAGATGGGACGGGGTACATCCTGACTCAGCCCGATTCAGTCAGCACTAATATTTCGGGTGTGTTTGCTGCTGGAGATGTCCAAGATCATGAGTTCAGACAAGCAATTACAGCAGCTGGAACGGGATGTATGGCGGCCTTATTGGCAGAACGCTGGTTGTCCTCCCAAGACTTGATCCAGGAATTTCACCAATCAGAAGCGTCTGAACCAACAGAAGATGGAAGCCATCCGCCAGAGTATAAGTTGTCTGCAGAGTTTGATCCCAACACCACTCGTCACCAGGGTGCGTTTGCCTTGCGGAAGCTGTTTCATGAGAGCGATCGCATCATCGTAGTGAAATATGCGTCTCCTACCTGTGGTCCCTGCCATATCCTACAGCCGATCTTGAGTCGCGTGATTGATGAATTTGAAGGACAGGTGCACTATGTAGAAATTGACATTGCCGAAGATCCAGATATCGCTGAATCTGCCTCGATTACAGGCACCCCAACGGTTCAGGTGTTTCAGGATAAATCCTTATTGCGGGAGTTCAAAGGGATTAAAGCGAAGCAAGAATACCGGGACACCATCAACGGACTGCTGACCGCGACATCTTAGAGATTTGAATTCCTGATGGGTTAGAAACCCTCATGTAAACGAAGAGAGTTACAATGTGATAAGCATATGTAAAATTTTGTAATCTTTATTTCATAACCGTCTGAGATAAGCAAATCAATGACCTCAGTAACATCCCTTTTTGATCCAGTTGAAGCCGATTTAGTCATCCTGGTTGATAACCTCAAAGACCTGGTACGTGCCCAACATCCAGTTCTTTACGCTGCGGCTGAACACCTGTTTCAAGCTGGAGGGAAGCGGATGCGCCCAGCCATTGTCCTCCTCCTCTCCAGAGCACTGCTCCCGGCTCAAGATCTCACCCCTCGACATCGACGGTTGGCAGAGATCACCGAGATGATTCATACCGCCAGCCTGCTGCATGATGATGTGGTAGATGATTCAGGGGTTCGTCGTGGAGTACCGTCTGTCCATAGCCTTTTTGGCAACCGCATTGCCATTCAAGCCGGTGATTTTCTGTTTGCCCAAGCGTCCTGGTATTTGGCGAACTTAGACAACCTAGAGGTGGTAAAACTGCTGTCTGAAGTGATTAAGGATTTCGCTGAAGGAGAAATCCAGCAGGGCATCAACTGCTTTGATACCTCCTTGACCCTAGAAGCCTATTTAGAGAAGTCCTATTACAAGACTGCTTCCTTAATGGCGAATAGCGCTAAAGCTGCAGGGGTTTTGAGCGGTACGTCTTTGCAAGTGAACCAGGATTTATATGCCTATGGTCGCTGTGTGGGCTTAGCATTCCAAATTGTTGATGATATTTTGGACTTCACAGGGTCGACGAATGCCCTGGGCAAACCGGCCTGTTCAGATCTGCGCAGTGGTAATTTAACGGCACCCGTCCTGTTTGCGATCGCAGAAAAGCCCTACCTGAAAGTATTGATTGATCGGCATTTGGAGCAGGAAGAAGACTTAGAAGAAGCCATTGCCCTTGTGAATGACAGTCAAGGGATTCCTAAATCCCGAGCCCTTGCCGAACAATTTTCCCATCAGGCCGTTCACCATCTGGACTTCCTCCCCGCTTCTGATTCCCGTCAAGCGCTGATTGATTTAACGGAATATATCCTCAAACGACTCTACTGAGGAGTACTCTAGTGATCTAGAAGATTGTCCATTTCACGAGAGAACCGCTATGACCTCAGAGGATCGGCCCACACCTGAGGCAGACCCCATTCCAGCATGGCGCAAACTGTGGCAATCCCAGAAAGATAACGTTTTCACCCTTGTGATCGCACTCCTCCTCGCCCTACTGATTCGAGGATTTGTGGCGGAGTCTCGCTATATCCCCTCGGTCTCGATGGAGCCCACCTTGACACCCGGTGATCGAATCGTGGTTGAAAAGCTTTCCTATCGACTCCGTCAGCCTGAAGCGGGCGATATTGTGGTATTCCATACGCCCTTACCCTTACAAGCCGTTGGCTATGGGCCTGAGCAAGCCTTTATTAAACGAGTGATTGGTCTTGAAGGGCAAACTGTTGCGGTCCAGAATGGCCAAGTTTATGTGGATGGCCAGCCCCTAACTGAACGCTACATTGCAGAAGCCCCTCAGTATGAATTAGCACCGGTTAGGGTGCCTGAGGGCAATCTATTTGTGATGGGAGATAACCGCAACAATAGCAACGACTCCCACATTTGGGGATTTTTACCCCTATCGAATTTAATTGGTCGGGCGAATCTGCGATTTTGGCCTCTGGAGCATATTAACTGGCTTCGTAGTTCATTGCCTTGAACGGATTAGCGCCCCTGAACAACCATATGGCACAATGGGAAACACTGCATATATAAGCTACTAAATCAGGTATTTCTGTGAGTTCTACTGCGACCAAAGCGCCTACTCGCGCTGTTTTCCCATTCACAGCCATCGTTGGCCAAGAAGAAATGAAGCTGGCGCTGATCCTCAACACCATTGATCCTCGAATTGGTGGCGTGATGATTATGGGCGATCGCGGGACCGGGAAAACCACAACCATTCGGGCTTTGGCCAATTTGTTGCCCGAGATTGATGTAGTGGCTGAAGATCCCTTCAATAGTGACCCCGCTGATCCAGAACTCATGAGTGATGAGGTCAAAGCATTAACAGCAAGCGGCCAAACACCAGCCATCACTCAAATGCAGGTGCCTATGGTGGATTTACCCTTAGGTGCGACCGAAGATCGGGTCTGCGGCACCATCGACATTGAAAAGGCCTTGGCAGAAGGGGTCAAAGCCTTTGAACCCGGCTTATTGGCAAAGGCTAATCGTGGCATTCTCTACGTGGATGAGGTCAACCTGTTAGATGATCACTTGGTTGACGTGTTGTTAGACTCAGCCGCCTCGGGTTGGAACACTGTAGAACGAGAAGGAATTTCGATTCGTCACCCTGCTCGCTTTGTGTTAGTGGGGTCCGGCAACCCTGAAGAAGGAGAGTTGCGTCCCCAGCTCCTCGACCGATTTGGGATGCATGCTGAAATTCATACGGTGAAAGATCCGACCCTGCGAGTGCAAATCGTGGAAGAGCGTTCCCAGTTCGATCAAGAGCCCCACTCTTATTTGGACAATCATACGGACAACCAAAAGGCACTCCAAGATCAGATTATTAGTGCCCAAAACAATCTGCCTAACGTCAATATTGATCATGAGTTACGGGTCAATATTTCTCAGGTTTGTTCAGAACTGGATGTCGATGGCCTACGGGGCGATATTGTGTCTAACCGTGCAGCTAAAGCCATTGCAGCGTTTGAAGGACGTACAGAAGTCACGGTTGATGATATTCGTCGAGTGATCACCCTTTGTTTGCGCCACCGCCTGAGAAAAGATCCCCTAGAATCTATTGACTCTGGTTACAAAGTGAGTAAGGTTTTCCGTCAAGTTTTTGGTTTGCCGGATGAAGAAGAAGCTGATATTGCGGCTTAAATGGTACCCATCAAAGTTTGACGACTGCCTCTTGATACATGGAATGAGGGCAGCACGGGCTGAACCCGTGATTGTTTGGGTATGAAAGTTGGCCCTTTAGAGCAATTATTGGCCTGGGCTGAAGAGCCTTCAACAGTCGGTACTTGCGACTAAAGAACGGATACGTAGGAATAATCAAACTTACCGAAAAGACCACACCAAGCTAGATTCAACTTCTCGAAGCAGTGAACTAACCATTGAACAGAAGCTTGCTTCTGGGATTCGTAGTGATTAAACAGAAGTGCGAATCGTTTTTCTAGGTAGGGCTTGATTTTCTTGCAAATTAAGACCACTTTGAGCACTAAGCTAACGGTAGAGGTGGAGCCCACATTGTTAATCAAATCCATGAAAATCCAATGTTTGGGTTTTTGTCGACTCTCAATGACTAAGAAGTTTAAGACCTGTTGGCAAGTTCTAACCATCAAGAAGTCGTTCATGGTGCGATCGTTGCTTTCAGGGAACATGTGCTGTAAGCATTGATACAGCTGATTATTAAACCGACATTGACCAAATTTGGTGTCGATGGATGAGGCTAAATACTCATAAAAGTCATTTTTGAAATGCTTATAGGTTGAAGTGGCTGCATGCTGCTGCATCAGAAAATGCTTGGCTAAGTCCTGATGGGTATTTCGCGAGTCCACCTTGCCGACAAAATGCTTTAGGGATCCGCGCAGGTCTGAATCACTTAACAGGGTGGGGTTATGAACAGGCTGAATAATTTTTCCCGCTGAATGGGGCTGTCCTACAGTTTGAATTAACGGTTGAGGATCTCTAGTTTGCCGCTTTAAGAGATCCGTCATATACAGAGATAAATCCACCTCAAATTTCTGCTGGGCTTGAGCCTGAGCTTGATGAATCACTTGCTGATGCTCTTGAGTATCTCCTTGTGAGACCAAGCAATGCTTGTATAAGTAGGGATATCGCTGTAAAAGAGTGACAAGGGGTTGTTGCCCAGACGCTGCTCCCCCCGGATTCATAAAGTCTGCGAATCGACGTAGTCTTTGAAAGTGTTGGCTTTTCGCAAAATGCTTAACGAGTAACCGGAGCCGGGTCTTCGTCTGAGTCCGACCTAAGCTGGCTGGCATACCGCTTGCCTGGCCTAAGAGAGTAATGAGTTGTGAAATGGCATAACGACAATCAAATTGGGTTTGCCAACGGTTGACCAAAATATAGCAACATCGATTGAGAAATAAACAAAACTCATCTTGTTTTGTCGTAGATTTGACAATGGCATTTATTGCTTGCCTAATTTCTGGTTCTTGATATCCTGATGTGCCTAGAAATAAAGACTGGAATCGGTGTAAAACATCTTGTGGAGATTCAGAGCGTACACAAGCAAGAAGATGATCATAAACCCTCTGCTCATTAGAAACAGAGCGGGACTGATGATGATAAGGCAACTGGGTATTCACTGGATTTCTAGAGAGTAGGGCTTACAGTTAAGTGATCCGAACAACAACCACTGGTGTTTGAGTTAACTGCTTCCTAATTCAAGGTGCTCCCCAACTTCCTGAATTATGTAGCGTGTGATTAGTATGCCCAAACTTGTAACCAAATTACAAAATATCTCTCTAATTGAGGTGTGATCAAAAGCACATTGAAAAGTGATCTAAATCACCGTAATAGCTTGTAAATGACAAGCTTATAATTACTAAGCTGATTATGATGATTTGCTATTAACTTATTTGTATAAAAAAAGAGGCCTTTTATACATCAAAAAAAGACTGAAATGTCACATATTATATATAAGTTCTACATAAATTATACGTTTCGAAAAATGAGCTTTATGATAGCGTCAACGTCAGCTCTCCTTGTTTTTAGCTGATCAGAATCTGAAAAAAAAATTCAAAAACCCTCATTATTTTCTATTAATGGCGGCATAAGATTACATTTCTTTAACTTATGAGTTGATTAATGGCATCTTGCAAGACTTGAGGAGAGGTGCGGAGAATTCGGCCATTTTTAGAATTAACCGGTACAAGAGTAACGCGCCCCAACACACAGGGCTTTTCCGTATTGATGCAGAAAATATCTTGATCCCAGAAGAGCCTAACTTTGTCTAGCTTGCTCAGTCTGGTTTTAACGATGACCTCGTTTCCCATCTGGATGGCTTTTCGATATTGGAGAGATAAGTCAATGACAGGGAGATCACAGCCCAATTGGACTAATGTTGCATATTCCAGGCCTACGGTGCGAAAAGCGGCAATGCGAGCAGCTTCCATCCATTCTAGATAGGAACCATGCCAGACTACTCCTGCATAATCCGTATGACAAGGCTGAACACGGATGGGATATTCAAACCACGGACTGGAACATTGAGGGGAAGGATTCATGAAATGTCATGGCAAATAACGGCTTGCCCCAACTAAGATACATCAGTCCTGAATGGGCACTGCCTCAACATCAACGGTTTCCTGGCTATCAGATTCATTACTATCGGGTTGTGTGTTTACTTGACGTTTTTTGTAGCCTTCAATTAACACCTGAGAGAGTTCTGAAACAAAGAGCGTCAGCAAGGCGAGATCATCAATTTGACCGACGATGGGAAAGATATCTGGAGAAATATCGAATGGACTTAAGAGGTATGCCAAGGTGCCAGCAATAATCCATCCTCGATATTTCGGATTACGCAGGCTATTTCGATACCAGTTATAAATTGCTTTGATGGAAAAATTCATTGGCTTGGATCTCCTTTGCTCTTCTATTTTGTCAGAACTTAGATAACAGATCTGGTGTGGATTCCCGCCAAAGAGCTCTCTATCCTTTATCAGGCAAAATTGGCTTAATCTAGTTCGTTAAATCGGTAATACTTATATTTGTTCTTCTAATAGAGCAATATCAGTGAATTGAGGGGCGACTAGATTTATTTTATAAATGAATAAGTCATGCTATATCTTATACTTCATGATGAGATAGAAATAGACAGAAAACGTCGTACATTATTGATCTCATCGTCGGATTGGGCAAAGGAACTATCGTGAATATTATCGAGCTATTTGAGAAGGGAGGGCCCACAATATGGCCATTACTCGGACTTTCCATATTAGCGATTGGAACTGTTTTTGAGCGGTTATGGTTCTGGAGCAATCTTCTCAGAGGAGAACGAAAAACAGCGAAGCAAATTCTGGATGCTGCCCGCCGAGATTGGGATGAAGCGACTCACCTAGCTCGACAATTTAGCAATCAACCCATTGGTCGATTTCTGTTCACCCCCCTACGGTTAGCAAATCAAGAACCAGAAATTTTTAGATTAGCCTTAGAGGCCTCTGCTGATGAAGAGCTGACGGCAATGCGCAGGGGCAGCAAAGTCCTAGAAGCTGTGATTGCTTTATCTCCTCTATTGGGATTATTTGGAACAATTTTAGGTTTGCAAAATTCTCTAGGAAAATTGAATTTTGAAGAATTTGGTCAAATTGTCGGTAATCCAGCTTTAGGGATTGACCAGGCTTTAACGAGTACCTTGGTAGGATTGGCCATTGCGATTGTTTCATTGACGTTTTATCGGCTGTTTCAAGGGTTGGTATTTAATCAGGCACGTATTTTTCGACGGACGGGGAATGAGCTAGAGCTGGTCTATCGACAGTTTTGGTTGCAACCTACAGAAACACGACCTGCCCTGACCCCTCAAAACGATGCTCCCAATCCTTAAGGATATTGATTTGCCCGTTGATCGCCAGTATGAAGTCCTATGAAAACATTTATAGAAAATGAAGAAGCAGAGATTCAAGTTGAACTAATTCCGCTATTAGATGTCGTTTTTTGTCTCCTGGCGGTGTTTATCTTGGGAACGGTAGGGTTGAGTCGGCCTGAAGGGATTAATCTCAATCTTCCTAAGGCAGAAACAGGGACGCCCCAATTTAGCAGTAAATTCAGAGTGCAAGTTGGCATTCTCGGAGAGTTGTTGGCGAATAATCAACCGGTTAATCAAACTCAGCTGAAGCAGTTAGTGAGTCGCTATCTGCAAACGACCCCTCAAGGTGTTGTCATTTTGAAGGCTGATGGAGGTGCTACTTACGATCAGGTGATTACGGTTTTGGATGTGCTGCGGTCTGTGGGGGGAGAGCGGGTGGCTCTAGAGACCGTTAAAAGTGATCCAGTGACCCCTCCTGGTCAGGTTCCAGGTCAGGTTCCAGGTCAAAATGACGTGTTACCCGTTCCATCTGTAGATGGCCCTAATCCAGGGACCTTTCCCGCTGCGCCCAATCAGCCGTCTACTCAACCGATTACCCCGTTACCAGGACAACCTCTCGCTCCTTTACCGGGTTCTCAGCCTCAACCCAGCCCTGCTGCACCGTAAGTACGCAATCAATTAGTTCTGAGGTGATAAGGCTTGGTTTAGGGCTTGAAGTTGTGGGGTCGTTCCCATGCAAATCAGTAGATCTTGGCTGCGAAATTCAGTTTGTGCTGATGGAGCGCCAATGAGTTCACCGTTGTCCCGACGGATGGCGAGGATGGAGGCACCGGTTTGCGATCGCACCCCCAATACCCCCAAGGTCTGACCAATATAGGGACAACTCTCCGTATCGATCAGCAGTTCTTCGATATAAAAATCCGGTTCACTGCCCGTTAAAGCCACATCCATAAAGTTGACGACTTGGGGCCGTAAGGCCGCTGCAACCATCCGTTTGCCAACGGTCATATAGGGGGAAACTACAGCATCTGCTCCGACTTGCTGCATTTTGGCTAGGGCATCTTCGCTATTGGCCCGGACAATGGCTCTGATGTTGGGATTGATGTTTTTAGCGGACAACACGGCGTATAGATTGTCGGCATCGGATGCCAGAGTAGTGACGATACCGCAGGCTCGTTCTATACCGGCTTGTAATAGGGTTTGATTTTGGATCGCGCTACCTTGAACTGTGACATAGCCCAAATTTTGGGCCATTTCAACCCCTTCTTCATCCTGATCAATAATCACAAAGGGGATATTCTCTGAGGTGAACTCTTGGGCAATCTGTTGGCCGGTGCGACCAAACCCGCAGAGTACAAAGTGCTCTGAGACATCTTCTAGGAGCCGCCGCTGTTGTTGTAAACGGACTCCGTCTCGGAAATACCCTTGAATCACGGCTTCTGTAAAGCGATTGGCAATATAGCCGAGCCAAATCACCCCGACGATAATCAAGACAATCGTGAATAACCGACCGCGATCGCTGAGGGGGTTCACTTCCATAAAGCCAACGGTGGAGAGGGTAATCACCGTCATATAGAGGGCATCGGTCAGGGGCCAATGTTCAACCAACCAATACCAAAGGGTGCCTAAGACAATGACGCCTCCGAAGGCCCCAATTCCTAAAAATAATTCTCGTTGAATCTGCTGATACTTTTTCTCCAAAATCGAGTACACGGCAATAGTCCGTCGAAGAAATTGACCTGAACATCTGGGGAAAAAGATATTCGCCTCTAAATAGTAGGTCTAGATCGGTGTGTTTACAGATGGGAGTGGATTGAGTTGCATCTCGATAATTTCAGGGCTTCAGAGTATGACGAAGTATTTCGCTTTTTTATAAACAAATCTAAATATTCTGGGGGTTAGTAGCAAATAATACGGTAGGAGTATTAGGAATCTGAATCAAAAACGGTAGTCACTAAGTGTGGAGTAATCCACGGGGGGACTTATTACGAGTGACTCTGCTAGTCATCAACCAATACTCTACCCGAGGAGGATAGACAAGTGATTCCATTAGCATGGGGCGTCAACACAATCCTAGGATTAGTCCTAAAACTGATTGTGACCGCCATTAGTCTCTTCATCATTTCCAAATTGCCATTTTTGGGTGTAGAAATTGATAGCCCGGGTAAGGCTGTCTTTTCTGCTTTTATCTTCGGCATCCTGAATGCTTTGGTCGTGCCTTTGTTTGGCCTATTGGAGTTAGGACCAAAACTGACTGATATTGTGATTGCTGGCCCCATTCACTTTGTCCTGAATATCATTATTTTTGCCCTGGCCGCTGCATTGGTGCCTGGGTTTAGCCTGAAAAATAAGATTTTAGATCCCATCGTCGGATCCATCCTACTCACCATATTGAATACAGTGATTAATCATCTCCTACCTTTTGGTGGAACAGCAAAGGCAGCCTTGGTTATGGCTGGAATTGGTTAGTTTTCCTGTCAACGGTTTATTCGTTCCGCTGGCTAGCCATTAGGTTTCAACGGACACAGGATGAGCCGTTACGGTTGGGCGGGTGGTTCGAGCCGCAATGGGCATGCGCCAACCCGTGCCAAAGGCTCGATCCGTAATCTTGAGTCCCGGCGGTGCTTGGCGACGTTTGAACTCAGCCCTTTTTACCATTTGAATAATGCGGTCCACGATCGCAGCAGGGTGACCTGCTGCGATTATTTGTTGGCTAGATTGATGATTGTCGACATAGCGATAGAGAATATCATCCAACACCTCGTAGTCAGGCAGGGAGTCTTGATCCACTTGTCCGGGTTTGAGTTCAGCACTGGGGGGCTTGGTAATCACAGATTCGGGAATGATGATGTTCTGCTCTCCCAGTTCAGGCGGGGTGTTGGTATTAAGCCATCGGCATAGCTCGTACACACGGGTTTTAGGTACATCTGCAATGGCTGCTAAGCCCCCGTTCATATCCCCATAGAGGGTGCAGTAGCCGACGGCCATTTCCGATTTGTTGCCTGTGGAGATCAGCAAACGACTAAATTTATTGGCAATGGCCATCAGTAAATTGCCGCGAATCCGGGCTTGAATATTTTCTTCGGCTACACCGGATTCTGTACCCGCAAAAACGGAGCCTAGGATATCGTCGTAGGTCTGCATCGCGGGTGCGATCTCTAACTGCGTAGTGGGCATTCCTAAGTTCTGAGCCAGATCTTCCGCATCTTTAATGGAATGGTCAGAGCTATAGGGTGAAGGCATCAATACGCCCAAGACATTCTCCGGACCCAGGGCGGCAGCAGCAATGGCGGCGACTAAGGAAGAGTCAATGCCGCCACTGAGCCCTAGAACCGCTTGGCTAAACCCACATTTTTGAGCATAGTCCCGCAATCCCAGCACCAAGGTTGACCAGATTTCAGCATTGATATCAGTAACGGTAGGTTCGATTCGACTGGACAGTAAATCATGAGCTTCGTAGGTGAGGAATAATAAATCCTGGGCAAAGCCGTTAGCTCGACCGACCACGTTTCCCTGGCGATTGACGGCGACACTGCGGCCATCAAAAATTAAGTCATCATTCCCTCCCACCTGATTGGCATAGATCAAGGGACAGTGATATTGCTGAGCATGGTGCCGCAACATCGCTTCTCGTAGTTCTTGCTTGCCTACGCAGAAGGGAGAGGCGGATAAGTTGATAATCAAATCTACGTTGTAGCTCATCAGTTCTGCAACCGGATCAACCGCGTAGGCTTGTTTCTCCCAGAAATCTGAATTGTTCCACAGATCCTCACAGATGGTGACCCCAATTTTGCCTTCTTTCAGGTCCAGGACATTGGGTTGGTTGCCAGGTTCAAAATAGCGATCTTCATCGAACACATCGTAGGTGGGCAACAAATGCTTATGAAAACACTGTTGAATCTCGCCCTTATGCAAATGGACAATGCTATTGAATAAGGGTTTACCCCCCTGAGCCTTGTTCTGCTGCACGCTGCCCACCAGCACATGAAGTTTGGCTGGCAACTGGGTGGCAAGCTGTTCTAATGCGGTTTGGGCCGCCTCCACAAAGCTAGGGTCGAGCAACAAGTCTCTTGGGGGATAACCACAAAGGGACAGCTCTGGGGTCAAGAGTAAGGTCGCCCCCTGCTGTTCGGCTGTGGTTGCCGCCGCTTCAATAGCCGCAGCATTTCCCACTAAATCACCAATGGTGGGATTCAATTGTGCGATCGCAATCTTCATTTTTCGTTCCTACACAAAAACTAGCGGTTTATCCCGAAAAGGTGCAAAGGCTTCGACATCGAAGCGATATAAAGTGGCAGGGCGACCCGCCCCGCGGCAGATTTTCTCCCCCGTATCGGCCAAAAATCCTAACTTCAACAGTCGAGATCGGAAATTAGAGTAATCCGTGAAGTTCTCCCCCAAAACAGTGCTGTAAAGCTGATAGAGATCTGCCAGGGTAAAGCAGTCTGGCAACACCTCAAAGGCGACAGGACTGTACTCCAACTTGTTACATAGCCGTTGATGACCATAGTTGAGAATGTCTGGGTGATCAAAGGCGAGATTGGGTAATGCCTCGACGGGATGCCAATCAATTTCACAGCCTTCGTCCACGATCAGCATGGCATCTTCATAACGGACGAGAGCGAAATAGCTGACGGATAAGTAGCGCACCCCAAAGCTGTCCGGCGCTTCCCGCGGATCTCGATGGGGACCACCAAAACTATAGAGCTGTTCAAGATACAGGTTCTCCACCCGTAACTTTTCCGCCAGAATTCGATAGGCAGCGGCCTCCAGGGATTCGCCTTCTCGCACCAAGGTTCCGGGTAAAGCCCAGTCTCCTAAATAGGGATCACTGTGGCGCTTGACGAGCAGGGCCAGCAGACGATTTTGAGCCGTGTCCACGGAAAAAATGACATTGTCTACGCCGACCTTGAACTCTGCTAGGGCTGGGGTGGGGTAGTCAAGAGTAGAGGTTGTGGAGTTTCGTCGAGATGAGGATGGGGCGCGTTCCATGAGTACAGATGATGTTGTTGAATGTAGGCAGCAATGGCGGGGGGGACATCGTTAATATCCCCCGTATGGCGATAGTGACTGGATGATACGGGTGGGCCTTGAAAATTGGCGATGGCCAATTGTGCTCCCATCCTTTGGAGGGCTGTTAAGGCATCAGAATGGAGCTGAGCATCCGGTCGGTGCAAAATCAGGAGCTGGACTTGCTGGAATAAGGTTTCGACTCCATACCAATGGGGTAACGTTGTCACCACATCTGAACCGACCACTAGGGTTAGTTCAGCATGGGGCCAGAGCTGTTGGGCCTGCTGCACCGTGAACAGAGTCTTGGAATGACTTAACTCAGCCTGTAACCCCACATGTTCACAGCGCTGTTGCGAATCCTGAATAAGCAATGCCAACATCCGCTGACGTTCAGACAAGACAGACTGGTGCTGTTTAAAGGGGTTGTCTGATGCCCAGATGGCCACATAATCGTAAAGCCCAGCTAACCATTCAATAATGGATTGATGCCCCACTGTGGGTGGGTCAGCACTGGTGCCGAAAAGTGCAATTTTCTTCATAGAGCAAATCATCTAAGGGAACGGGGCGAGAAGGCGGGGGGACCGAGGGCTAGGCAGCCTCCGATGTCCGGCGAGTAGCTGCTGTTAAGGCTTGCAAATCGGTAGATAAGTGAATGGGCAAAGAGACCGGATTCGCCACACAACGAACCTCTGCTGACAAGCTTTGCACGGAAGCCAAGGTCCGTTGGGCAATGGTCTCCAAAGATTCTGGAGATGTGAGGCATTGCCCTGCTTTCATCACAGGTTGTAAGAGGGGTTGACCCACAGGGGCCGCATCGTTGATCAAGCCCAGCTGATCTTGAATCACCTGCCCCTGATGAAACTGGCGGAAAATTTGTTTGCGTCCGGGATAGGTAATTTTGCCATTGGCCTCTTTCATAACCGGCTTATCATCGATGTCAACGAGTTTATACACACCGTTGACAGGACTGCCCGTCACGAGCTTAGTCCCGACGCCATAGCCATTGATGTAGGCTCCAGCTTGGCGGAGTCGGAGAATCTCTTGCTCATCTAAATCTCCACTGACCACAATTTTGGCCTTGGGCAGAAGCTGGTGAATCTGTTGGGATAATTCCACTAAATTTCCGGAGTCAAGGCGGATAGCGGGTACCTCTAGTTCCCCTGCTTTAACTTTCTCCGCCAGGGTTTGGGCTGCTGCGAGGGTGTCATAGGTATCAATCAACAAAGCGGCCTGGGGAAAGGTCCGGTGGAAGGCAGTAAAGGCCTGAAGTTCGGTCCCTTGGGTGGCAGTCATAGCCATAACTAACGCGTGGGCCATGGTTCCACTGGGTGTTCGGCCGAGCTTTTGGGCTGCTAAGACATTGGAAGTGGCATTTAATCCGGCAGCTAAGGCAGCTCGGGCTGCCCAGACCGAAGCCTGGGGCCCAAATGCTCGGCGGGTACCAAATTCTAAGACCGTGGCGTCGGGGCCAGCCGCGTCTCGCAATCGAGCTGCACGGGTGGCGATTAAGGTTTGATAGTTGATGGTATTAAGGATAAACGTTTCTACCCACTGGGCTTGCCACAAAGGAGCCTCAATCCTCAAAAAGGGTTCATTGGCAAAGATCGGTGTTCCCTCTGGGACAGCCCAAACATCCCCGGTAAATCGACCCTGTTCTAACATGCTCCAAAACTGGGTGGGGGCATGACTAAATAAATCAGTTTCTTGGAGATACTGAATTTGCTGATCCGTAAATTTTAGGTTTTGTAGGTAATCTAAAACCTGTGCTAAACCCATCGCGACTAAATAGCCAAACTTGGCAGGTAAGCGCCGAACCGTTAATTCAAAGCTTGCAGGTATTTCTGCAAGATTCTCATTCAAATAGCAAGCAGACATGGTGGCTTGATATAAATCGGTCAAGAGATTATAGTCACTGGCAGAGAGGTTTAAAGATTGATCGGCTACCTCAGGGGGCTTAACCAGTCCTAACATCGCTGAACTCCTAGTAAATATCAATGAAACCCCTGTGGAATCAGGGAGCAGCGATTGTCTAAAGATGAACTAAAACTCATTTTAGAAGCGCTTGTTTTAATTATAGTAAAAATTACCATAATTGCAAAGTCACCTCAAGAATAGGTTGGTAATTGTATTTAACTGAATTGCTCCGTTCGGAACAATTCTATAGACCCAGATCGTCAAGCAGATTGTTGAAGTGCAGGGTCAAGGATTCAAGAGATCTTTGCTACGACGGCAAATGATAAGATGGCCAGAACCTGAACTGATTACGTCAGCGTCCTTACAGAGTTTATCGAACAGTGTTTATGCAACCTTCCCGCTCATTCATCCCCGGTAACCGATATCTAGCCCTATTGGTTGCGTCTGTCTCTTTTGTCTCCTTCTTGCCTGTATCAGTTCAAGCTCAACGCGCAGGAGATTTAGATGGCTCTGGTGCTAGCCAGTCCTCTGATTTAGATAATGTTGAAGTATTGAGTCCCAGTATTACAGGGGGGTTATTTAGTATTCCAGCGGGAAAACGCTTGATGACTGAGGCCGAAAGCGCCTACAGTTCTCAAAATTTTGATTTGGCGGCCAACAAGCTTCAAGATGCCCGTCAAATCATGAACCAGCTTTCCAACTTCTATTCAACCCTGACCTCTAGTTTTCTAGGCGTTGACCGCCGGGTTTCCGAAAGTCACCGGAAAAAAGCACTAGAAACAGCACAACTTCGAGATAAATCAACCTATCAGCTGGCTTTGGTGTATCGAGCCCAAAATAAGCCCGAGAAAGCAATTCCTTTGTTAATTGAGATTATCCGTAGCCAAAACCCGTCTCGAAATTTGGGTAAGAAATCCTACCAGCAGTTGGTGGAATTAGGTTTTTCTGACATTCCCTACCCCCGCACTCCAGGTGCTAAAACCTCCACTTCACCTGAAACGTCTCCAGAAGCGCCTGCACAGCCCAAGTAAATCCTCTTCTCATCTGCTTTTTGAAGTATTGAGGTTGCATAACGGACTCATAGTTTAAAGCTAAACTAGTGACGTTCTTATTTTCTTCAAGCATCTAGATGATTAACCCGGATGACCTTACTGCAATGATTCAAGCTGGTTTGCCTGGGGCTGAAGTTTTTGTTCAGGATCTAACTGGGGGTGGTGATCATTATCAAGCAACGATCATTTCTGCCGAGTTTGCAGGCAAAACCCTGGTTCAACAACATCAGTTGGTCTATCGCTCAGTCAATCAAGTGATGGCCAGTGAGCAGTTGCATGCCCTAGCGCTGAAAACATTCACGCCTGAAAAGTGGCAGGCCCAACAAGCAGATGTGGTGCAGTCCTCCTAACGACTGAATCACATCAATCATAAACCCCCTGATTAGAAGTAATTTTTGGATCCTGTTATGACACCTGAATTGAAAGAACGCCTTGATAATTTAGTTCAAACCAACAAAGTCCTCGTGTTTATGAAGGGCTCTAAGCTGATGCCTCAATGTGGATTTTCTAATAATGCGGTTCAGATCCTTAATAGTCTTGGCGCACCCTACGAAACGGTAGATGTGCTAGAAGACTCCGATATTCGCCAAGGAATTAAAGAGTATTCCAACTGGCCAACCATTCCCCAGGTCTATATCAATGGGGAGTTTGTGGGTGGTTCTGATGTCTTGATCGAGCTATATCAGCAGGGTGAGCTGCAGCAGTTGGTCGAGGTTGCCTTAGCCTCTTAAATTATTTCAGCAGGTCTTTCTTTGCCGTAGCAAGACTTAGCTCATCGATGGGAAGTCATCGAGATAGTCGCTGACATCGGCATCTGGTAAGACTAAAGTCGCCCGTTCACTGGCAATGGGCGCTTTGGGCTTTTCAGGGGTAGGTGCAGGGGTGTTGTTTTGCTCTGGTGCTTCGCTAGAAGTGGGTCCTGCTTGGCTCATCAACGTTTTTAAGAGCTTCCGACTGAGTTCCATATAGGAAGTAGATTGATCCTGCGAAGAGGTTCTCTCCGGTAAGATGACCTTCTGCATGAGGTACTCAATAGTCTCTTCTTTGACCCAGCCTCTACGAACCAGTACTTCTCCTAGTCGCATACCGGTAATTTGCTGATCAGCCAGGGCTACTTCGATCTGTGCTGAGGTTAATAGACCCGCTTCCATAAGATAATTACCGAGTTTTTTACTATCGGCAAAGTTCTTTTGGTTGGCGTTATCTGAGTTTGTTTGAGGGACGAGCTGGCTTAAATTATCTTCCCAGCCGCATTCTTGGCAATCCCAATAAACGGGAGGTGGGTCTTGCTGAATATAGGGGCTGCCACACCGGGGGCACTTGCCTGTAAAGAACGGATGATCCTTGAGGACTTTGAGATCCTCCAAGCTGCTCATATGGAGCAATACTTCAGCGACAGACGATCTCTGGGGTGCTGGTGGAGCCTGACGATGGGGTGGAACAGATTGAGAAGGGGCAGGAATATCTGGACGAGCGGCGTTACGGGTGGGTGAGGGAGCTGAGTTACTTAATCTAAACTCGTGAATGAGGCTGGCTGTCTTTTTCCCAGGATGTGGGTTATAAATCTTGACTGAACTAAACCCAGCAGGATGGAGCATTAATAGCTGATCCCGGAGCATTTGGATCAACGTAGATTGCTGTGCCTTTTGAGGGGTATGCAAGAGAATCTGTAAGCAATCGTCTTTATGCTTCACTTTGATGTGAGCACCTTTGGGCATCAGGTGACGATTGAGTACGACAGCAATAGCTTGTTGATTTCCTTGTTGAGCGAGCTTCAGAATTTTTGTTTGATCAACGTCCACTACAAATTTCTACCCTAGATTTGCTGTTCTCACCTATAGTTATCCTACCCATTACAGGGTGTGAAATATCTTAGTTCTTGAAATATCATCAATATGGTGGGTCATGGTGACTGAATTCCGCCTTGGATTAGTTTCCCTCGAGAGGTTAAACATTCAATCACAAGTATCTGTTAACCTAACAGACGATAGCCAACAAGAATAAATGGACATTTAGTTCTCTGTATGTCCAGATTCTAAAGCCAATCTAGGTTATTGACCACACTGATGTAGAAAGACTGAAGTTTTATTATTTTAAGACCTCATGGTTTTCTTCTCGGCTAGCGATCCACCGATTTCGCTGAGTTAATATTTGTAGTTTTTCTTTTTTCCCTTATTGTGAATAACCTGCGTACTGTTTCTGACACAAAACGAGCTTTTTACTCTATCCATACCCGTCCTGTGAATTCAGTGTATCGAAGGGTGGTGGAGGAGCTCATGGTAGAGATGCATCTACTGCGGGTAAATGAAGATTTTCGCTACGATCCTATTTTTGCCTTGGGCGTGACCACCTCCTTTGACCGGTTTATGGATGGGTATCAGCCTGAGAATGATAAAGACACAATTTTTAGCGCTTTGTGTAAGGCCCAGGAAGCCGATCCAGTGCAAATGCAGAAGGATGGCCAGCGTTTAACAGAATTGGCCCAGTCGAAATCTGCCCAGGAAATGTTGGATTGGATTACCCAAGCGGCTAATTCCGGGGGTGATGAGCTGCAGTGGCAGCTAAGGAATATTGCTCAAAATCCTAAGTTTAAGTACAGCCGCCTGTTTGCGATTGGGTTGTTTACCCTTTTAGAACTCAGTGAAGGGAACATCACTCAAGATGAAGAATCTTTGGCAGAGTTTCTGCCTAATATTTGTACAGTGCTCAATATTTCTGAGAGTAAGCTGCAAAAGGATTTAGAAATCTATCGAGGGAATTTGGACAAAATTGCCCAAGTTCGTCAGGCCATGGATGATATTTTGGAAGCTCAAAAGAAGCGTAGAGATGCAGACCAGGCTAAGCAAGAAGGTTCTGATGATACACCTGCTGCCGAGGCTAGTACCCCAGATTCTGAACCTACGTCTGAGGTCTCCAGTTAATTTTCTGTCTTAACGGAGTAATACCATGACCGCATCTGTCTGCCTTATTCCGGCCCATAGCTATGAGCAATCTTCTCTAAAGGAATCTTTAGAATCGGTTCTTGCCCCTTTGGGAGGGATGACAAAATTTGTCACTCCAGGTGATCGGGTTTTACTTAAACCTAATTTGTTAACGGGGGGACGTCCCCAGAACGAATGTACGACTCGGCCTGAATTGGTTGCGAGGGTGGCGGAGATGGTCATAGCAGCTGGTGGTCATCCTTTTATTGGTGATAGTCCGGCTTTTGGGAGTGCTCGGGGTGTTGCAGAAGCCAATGGTTACGAACCTCTGTTAACGGCCCTCGATATCCCCATTGTGGAGTTACATGGCGGTCGTTATCCCACAGAGAGCCAGACCTTTGATCATCTGAGACTGTCGAAAGAGGCGATGGAAGCGGATGTGATTATTAATCTGCCGAAGGTGAAGTCCCATGTCCAGCTCACGATGACGTTGGGGGTCAAGAATTTATTTGGCTGTGTTCCCGGCAAAATGAAAGCCTGGTGGCATATGGAGGCGGGGAAGGATGTGGATCGGTTTGGGGAAATGCTGGTCGAAACAGCCCGAACCCTAGCTCCTAACCTGACTATTGTGGATGGCATCATTGCCCATGAAGGTAATGGCCCTAGTAACGGTGATCCTAGGCGCTTAGGGATAATGGCGGCTTCTGAGGATGTCTTTGCGTTAGACCGAGCTATTTTGAAGATGTTGCAGGTGGAACCAGAACAAGTGCCCACAATGGCAGCAGCTCTTCGTCTGGGATATTGTCCAGATTGGCAAGATATTCAGTTTCTTTTATGTCATCC
The DNA here is from genome assembly GCF_018336915.1 of Acaryochloris marina S15. Lineage (GTDB taxonomy): Bacteria > Cyanobacteriota > Cyanobacteriia > Thermosynechococcales > Thermosynechococcaceae > Acaryochloris > Acaryochloris marina_A. Next base: position 1,821,568 of record NZ_CP064923.1, read on the forward strand.
CCATGATTTGCAGGTCACGGATTGGCGGTTGCCAGATCATTTGATGCCCATTGATTTTGGGGCACCTCGGGTTCTACGGTCGACTTTCAAGCATCTCTATATCCGCTGGATTAAAGAACCCATGACAGCCTATGCTCAGCGGTAGGTGACGATAGCTTTATAACGTTGACGCAGATCTGCTGGTTAAAGACGGTGAGACATCATCGGGCCATTGGTATGATTCGGGCTTCTGAATTGGCCTTGGGGTTTCGCATGGCTGAGGCGATTGCCCAAGCCGGTATGATGCTGATCGAAATTGCCTGGAATAGTGACCAAGCCGCTACCTTGGTGACTCAGCTTCGGGAAGCCCTACCAGACTGTCAAATTGGTGTGGGAACGATTATGACAGTTGATCAGTTACGAGTTGCGATCGCAGCTGGCGCACAGTTTTGTTTTTGCCCCCATGTCAACCTAGATATTATTCAGGCGGCAGTGGCTAATGATATTCCCATTATCCCCGGAGCATTGTCCCCCACAGAGATTGTCACGGCCTGGCAGGCCGGAGCTAGTAGTGTCAAGATTTTTCCCGTGGCAACGATGGGAGGAAGCCAATATATCCAGAGTTTGCAAGGTCCCCTAGGACATATCCCTTTGATACCCACGGGTGGTGTGACGTTAGAGAATGCTGTGGCCCTGATTGAAGCAGGGGCTGTGGGGGTGGGGTTATCGAGTTACTTATTTCCCAAGGGGGCACTCCAAGCTGGGGATTGGCCAGCAATTACCCGCAGAACAGAGCAGCTATTGCAGCAATTGCAGCCGTGATTAATGGCGGAGCTTATCGGGTCAAACAGTGCGCTGGTGAGGTTGGTTACAATGACGGGGAGCGATATCTTGGGTAATGAATAACTATCGTGTTGATACTGGGGAGCTGAGACATGATTGCCAAAGCAGAGTTACTGGCTGCGATCGCAGGTACAAATCGAGGTGTGATCACTACAGAAGCCAATCGCAGTTTAGTTCTGGATAAAGTCGTTCAGCTCGAAGTTCAAAATCCTACGCCACAACCCTTAAGCGAACAAGAACTACTCAGTGGTGTTTGGCGGTTAATTTATACAACGAGTCCTGATTTGCTGGGTTTGGCACGACTACCCGTGGTGCCTGCAGGGCCGATTTATCAATGTATTCGAGGTCAGGAACTAAAGCTGTATAACGTTTTGGAGTTGCAGGGTATCCCGTTCTTAGAGGGTGTGCTTTGTGTGGCAGCTCGGCTGACCCCCGTATCAGAGCGACGGGTCCAAGTCAATTTTGAGCGCTCTATTTTGGGGGTGAAGGGGTTAATGAATTATCCTTCCTTGGATGTCTTGATTTCTCGTTTGGAGACTCAGAGCCCAGTTGCAGCCCTCTCAATGCCCTTAGATGCCGATCGTTCAGCAGGCTGGCTAGAAACGACCTATTTAGACGAGGACTTGCGCATTGGCCGGGGCAATAATGATAGCCTCTTTGTGTTGACAAGAGTCTAAAGGTTGAGGATGGCCCGACCCACTTTATATGCAGCGATTACCAACCATGGCTTTGGTCATGCCACTCGCACTGCAGCGGTCTTAGCAGAAATTCAGCGGTTGGTCCCCGATGTGCTCCTGATTGTGGTCACGAGTGCCCCTCGATGGCTGATTGAGTCCTATCTGCCTGGAGACTTTATTTACCGTTCTCGGGTCTTTGATGTAGGAGTGATTCAGAAGGATGGTCTGAATATGAATATTCCTGCCACCCTGACGCAGCTGCAGGCAATTCGTACCTATCAACAACGGTTAGTTGCTGGTGAAGTGGACTATATCAAGCAGACCGGCGCCCAGCTTGTTTTAGCCGATATTCCCCCATTGGCGAGTGTGATTGCTGAAAAAGCAGGGATTCCCTGCTGGATGGCCAGCAACTTTGGCTGGGATTTGATCTATGAGCAGTGGGGAGAGGATTTTGCGGAAATTGTGGAATGGGTGCGAGAGTGTTTCGGCAAATGCGATCGCTTATTTCGCCTCCCGTTTCACGAGCCCATGTCAGCATTCTCCAACATTACAGATATCGGCCTGACAGGGGCTTCACCTCGCTATACCACCCTTGAATTGCGCCGTGTTTTTGGGATTACAGCTGACCCAGAAAAGACCGTTCTGCTCAGCTTTGGTGGACTGGGGCTCGCTAAAATTCCCTACCGCAATCTTCAGCAGTTTCCAGATTGGCAATTTATTACCTTTGATCGCCTTGCCCCAGATATCTATACCAACCTAATCAAGGTTACGGATAGCAAATATCGGCCAGTGGATATGATGCCTTTATGTAGTCGCATTATCAGCAAGCCGGGTTATGGCACCTTTGCTGAAGCCTGTAGGCTTGACATTCCCATTATTTCCATCCCTCGGGATGATTTTGCTGAAGCGCAATTTCTATTAACGGGGCTACAAGACCATAACCATCATTATTTACTGGCAGAAAATGAGTTTACTGAAAGCCAGTGGGAGTTTTTGTTTCAGCCTTTACTGCCACCGCGGAAAGAAACATCCCTGCCCAAAGATGGGACACATACTTTGGCAACGGCTGTGATCAATTATCTGTATCAGGACTAGCTCTGGAATTGGTTTTACATTAAATGCTTCAGACGACGAAGTCGATCGGAATAACTCCGCATTACTTCAATGGCAAACATAGGAGTATTTTGGATCGCAAAAAGAAATCGCTCCTGATTCAAGTACACCAGGCTACAGTCACTTCGAGCAATAGCAGTCGAGGCTCTTGTTCCAGAGGGTTGAACTAACGCTCCTTCTCCAAAGACATCTCCTGCCTGAATGGTTTCGACGACCTTGCCTTTGACGACTAAATCTACTTTTCCAGTTAATAGCCCAAACATGACTTCACCGGCTTCGCCTTCTGCAAATATAGTGTCTCCTGCTTTCTTAAACAGGGGAGCATCGGCTTTATGAAAGATACTGACGGTTCTTGCAGGTTCTGCCATAGGAACGCTAAATCTCCTTAGATTATTTCAAGGGTACGTCAAAATCTTCAGATCTGCTTTGTACCCATTGAGTTAATTACATAAATTAAATGTCAATGAATTTTATTGAGTTCTGTATGTTTCACTGTCGGAGAGCCAAAAGAAATATTTTTCTCAGCATGTCTCAAGGTCTAATTGAACAAACCAAAACTTGTTGGAAGTCAAAAGAGATATAGCATGTTCCACACCAGGAGAACCGTGATCGATTGGCTTAGGTTTGGTTAAGGGTCAAATATGGCAGCTCACGTTGATGCTTAGTCCCAACATGATTGCGGGCATACTCTAAACGTCCACATTTTTATCACTTTTGATGGTACCAATAGAGCCGAATCCCTATTGGAATGTGGATGAGATAGTTGCTTTTTTTCTGACCTATCTCAGTTCCAAGTTTGTTGGATTGTTTCTGCTGGCGTAATCTCTATCAACTCATGCAATACCCATTAACTCTTAAATTCAAGCTATGGGCCTTCGCCCCTCAGATTTTTGTAACTGATAATACGGGCAGTCTTGTCCTTTATGTTAAACAGAAGTTGTTTAAGTTAAAAGAGCAAATTACTGTCTGTGCAGATGAGGCTCAAACCCAGCAGCTTTATAGTATTGGTGCCGATCGGATTATCGATTTCTCGGCTCGGTATCATTTCCGCGATCGCACAGGCCAAGAACTCGGCTCCGTCAAGCGCAAAGGCATGAAGTCTATCTGGAAAGCCCATTACGATATTGCTGCAGGGCAGTCAGAAGTCCCGGCACTATCCATCCATGAGGAGAACCCCTGGGTCAAAATCATGGATGCGCTATTTGCCGAAATTCCCATTATTGGTATGTTTACGGGCTATCTTTTTAACCCCACTTATTTAGTGACTCGACCCGATGGCACTGTGGTAATGCGCTTTAGTAAAGTACCTGCCTTCTTGTCTCGCATCTTTACGATCAAGCAGGTTGATCAGATGACTGAAGATGAACAGCAAATGGTGGTTTTAAGCTTGTTAATGATGATTTTGTTAGAGCGTCATCGGGGCTAAATCACTCATGAAAATCGGCTTCCCATACCCCGATGTAGATCCGATCTTTGTCATTGCGTTGAATGATACCTTTTAGCTCACCCACCCGAAACTCATATTCCTGGGCCTGTCTTTGGTAAATCAAAGTCAGTTGTTCTACCACTTTTGCTGGGGGACGGTCTTTGAGCATTCCTTGCAGGGCTAATCGGAGGGGGCTGAGTCCTACTGTTTGGGCAAAGGCTGCTTCAGTTTGTCGCAGCCGTTGGGTATCCGCATCCAACAAGAAGCCAAAGTCTGTTTGATGGGGTTGGAGGTTTTTGTACAACAGTCCATAACTATTCGGCCAGTAACCTGGACTTTTCAAGGTTGGGGGACCTAATGCAGCCTGGATATCTGTTTCGGTTACCCCGACACTAAAAACCGGTACGCTTTTGTTTTCAGCAATCAATACAACGCCACCAGAAGCATTGGGTGGCATTGATTCTATGGGAGCCGGGGTCGGTTTAGGTGAAGGAGCTGAGGCGGATGGACGCTCCTCGGTCTGGGTTGGTTGTACAGGAGATTGAGGTGAGTTTGAGGGTTGGTTGGCTGGGACTAGAACTTCTGGTGGAGCCAGCTCTACTTGGGGCTGGCGATGTCTAGAAAACCCCCAAAGAGCACAACTAATTCCCAAAACACCCACCAGAAAGATACCTATGGGTTTCCAATACTTGCTGATTGGTCCCACAGAATCAGCTCCTGGGGGTTGTTCAGAACGCAGGGAAACCGCTTCAGAGACTGTTGCTGTTGAGAGAGAATCTTCGGTTTCTAGGGGATCTAGGATTTGAGAGATCTGTTGCTCTAGCCAAATCTGATCAAATACCAATCGATAGATTTGGTTGGCCACTTTAACTTGCTGGCCGTCCTGAACGAGCAGCCCCAAACGCAACAACTCGGTTTCTTCTTCTGCTTGGGTAGATTGGGCTTGTAACTGATGCCAAACGACTTGATAGTAGGTCAATAAATCAATGGGATCACAGGTTGAATTCTGAAGAATTTGTGCTTCAAGGCTGCTGAGATGTTTGGTGGCAAAGCCTGATCGCCAATGATGAATAATTTGGTTCTGAACAAGCTGCTCAACAACAGCGGATTCTTCTCCAGCTCTAACAAAGGAACCGGTGCGGACGAGGTGAGCGACTTTTTGGTTGAGTACAGAGTGATTGTTGGTCCAGGTGAGAATGGCTTCTAAAAGCCGATAGGGATAGGCTCCAGCTTTACTCAGATTGAGAAATTGGAGTCTGATCTTGTCGTAGGGATGGAGTTTTTTTCGTTCTCTCTGAATCCACTCAGGGTTAAAAACGGACCGAAACAGGGGATGGGCAATGATGAGGCGATTGTTGCGAAGGGTGACTAGTTCTAGGTTAAGCAGGGCTGTTTGTTCTAGGTCTCCGGTGAAGGGAATGTCGTACTGGGTGAGAATTTGTTCGTAAATTTGGAGGAGGGAGTAAGGGTTGGCGAGTTCATTCTCTAATAAATACTCCCGCAGATGCTGCCAATATTCTGGGGTATTGAAATTGATGGCCTGATCTGTTTCGGATGGTTGGGATTGGGGGATATCCTGGAGATGGGTTAGGAAAAAGTTAATGGTTTTGAGTTTGATCCAACCATTGGCTACGGCCAAGACGCCAAACCGGAGTTGAGTTAGGTTTTGTTGTTCTAGGAGGTAGTCAATTTGGGTGTCGGTGAGTAGGTGGGCTTGGCGTAGATATTGCCCGATAGGTAACAGATCCGGATCGTGAAAGAGGGTAGGCCATTGTTCGGCGAAGAAATCAGCCGTGGGTTCGTGGAGCCAGCCATGTTCGCAGAGGAGATCGCCGAGGCGATGTTGATTGATAGTTTGTTCTTGTAGGGCAAGACTAACTTGAGCGGCAGAGACTAATCCGGCTTGTTGGAGGACGATTCCAAGAGGGTGAGTGGTAGTAGGTGCTGAAGGCATGATGATGATCAGCTTAGGGGCTGTCAATCAGGGCGTTGGATACTATGACTCTAGACTATTGAATAAGTTCTAGCTATAAAATTATTTCGAAAGATTAAATTAGATGGTCGATTGAATAAATTATTGGCAGAAGAGAATCTAGTGGATTTGCTGGGTGAGGAGGGCTAATCGGCTATCGATTAGCATTTTACTAGTGGAAGTACAAATGTTTGTATCTAATTTCGTTTGCTGTAAGACGGGAATAGGGAGTCGATAATTACCCCTAAAGAAATAGCTATTCTAAATTTGATAGTTATTCGTTGGTCAATATTGCGTAATTCTTTCTATTGACTCTGAAGAAAGAGTAGCACTTCAAATAAGGAATTATAGGGAATTTAAGTTAGGTCAAATTTATGTTGGTAGGCCATAGTATTTTTAGTGCTGAGAGATAAATAGTGCTATTGGTACTGCCATACTTATGCCCTTAGCTAACAACCCCAATATCTTAAAGAAATGCTGATTAATTGTATAAAGACTGGAATTGAGGATGAATTATGGCTGAACGACCAGTAACTGAATTAACTGATGGCGAGAAGAAAGAACTTTCTGCCCTTCTTGGTAAATTTTTTCAGGATAAAGAGATTTCAACACAAGCCCTTGTTGTTGATATATCAACCAAAGCAGATGCAGAAGAGAAACTTTCAAGAACAACGAAAACAAGTCTGTATTGTAGATGGGGATGTTGGGCTTGCCAAAATCCACCCCCCAATCCTTTAGATCCTTGTTCACCTTGGGGTTTGTGCTGGGACTGTAGATAGCTAAAGATCTGTAACCAAGATTTACTTAGAACTGTCTACGAAAAGTTTATATCCGTTTAAGCACTAATAAACTATTATTTTGACGTAATGAATACCAATATTCATTACGTCTTTTTATTGGGGGAGTCTAATATCCTGGCATGGTAATCAATATTTATAAGCAATATTTGCAGCTGGGCAGTACTGTACTTATACTTAGCGGGGTTATTTTTACTACTAATATCAAAGAAACTAAGGCTGAAGCTATACCGGATAGTTCCCTAGGCATAGAAGCTTCGATTGTTATACCTAATCAAAATATAAATGGCCGGCCTGCAAGTTTAGTCCAAGGTGGTGCAGTCCGTAATGCTGCTACGGTGTTTCATAGTTTTGAAAGATTTAGCATATCTGAAAGCCAAGCCATATATTTTGATAATCCTTCAAGAATTAAGACTATTGTCAGTAGAGTGACTGGCATTAGCCCATCCGATATCAATGGAACGCTAGGGCTGTGGAACAGTCTAGCGGGAACGTTGGGTAATGCTGATTTGTTTTTCATTAATTCTCGTGGAATTTCCTTTGGTCCCAAAGCAGCTTTGGACCTCAATGGTTCATTTCTCGCTTCTACTGCAACATCAATAAATTTTGGGGATGACTATCAATTCAGCACAGTTAACCCTACTGCTCCTCCTTTATTGACAATTAATGTACCGACAGGGTTACAGATTTCTTCCCCTAAATCTACTATTTCCAGTCAAGCTACTTTTAATATCATTCCCTTGCCAACATTTGGATTAAACGTCATGCCTGGTAATACTTTGGCATTGGTTGGTGGCGACATCCTTATTCAAGGAGGGAGTGTAGGAGCACCGGAAGGCCGCATCGAACTGGGCGGTGTGCTTAATGGAGAGGTGGGTTTACAACCTGACTTCAGAGGATGGAAGTTGGACTACTCTCAAATCCAAAACTATAGAGATATCTTGGTAGACAAGCAGTCAATTGTGGCTGCTAATGGAGTTGGAGGTGGTGAGATTCGTTTGCAGGGTAAAAATATTGTTATTGATGATAATTCAAGGATTTTTGCGACGGTAAATTTTGGAGCAGAACCAGGGGGCATCATAGAGATTGATGCTTCTGAAATTCTACAGATTAGAAACGGGAGCGGTATTTTCACCTCTACTTTGGCAGATGGTGATGCAGGAGATATTTTGATCAAGGCTGACAAAGTATTTTTACAAAATGATGCAGCTATTGCCACAGATTCTGCTTTTATAAATCTTGGTTTTTTTCTAATGCGAGCTAATGGAAATAGTGGCAACATCTATATCACTGCACCTGAATCAGTTGAAATAATCAATAATAGCCAGATCTCGACAACAACGAATACTCCAGGGAATGCTGGTCTGATCAATATTGAAACAGGTCGTCTGGTTGCTAGAGAATCATCATTATTCCCAGCGATTAATTCTGTAGCAGAAATTGGCAGCGAAGGTGATGCAGGTGATGTCAACCTGTTTGCAACTCAGTTTGTTCAAATAAACAATAGCTCCATTTCTACCTCTACTGCTGGTCTTGGAGATGCTGGAGATTTAAAAATCAATACATCAGAGCTTCTTTTGACAAATGGTGGCAGACTTGAGGCTTCAACAGTTGGTTCAGGAAAGGGGGGGAATATTGCTGCCTTTGTATCTGATCAGATTAATATTTCGGGCAATACTCCAAATGCAGGCCAACCTAGTGGCATCTTTTCCATAGTTGAGGTAGGAGCATCTGGGGCAGGCGGTCAACTACTCTTAAGTACAGGCCAAGTAGTCATTGACAATGGTGGCCAAATTTCTACCTCTACTACTGGTTTTGGAGCTGCTGGCAAGATTGATATTAGGGCATCACAAGGAGTTACCTTAATCGATCCTGGAAGCGGAGTGTTTGCTAACACTACTGATACTGGACAAGGAGGAACTATTTCATTGTTTACCCCAAATTTTCTGATTGAGAAGGGGGCTGTTGTCAATGCCAGTACTTCTGGGAATGGTCGAGGGGGCAGCATTTTTATCCGGTCCAATCGTTTTACAGCTCGTCAAGGAGGTCAACTTCTATCTACGGCATCGGGTCAGGGACCAGCAGGGGATATCACCTTACAAGTGCGCGACAACATCACCTTGATTGGGGCCAATAGTGGATTGTTTGCTAGCACTACACCTGATTCTACTGGGGCTGCTGGCAATATCTTTATCGATCCGATACAAGTGTTGATCACCAATGGTGCAGCGGTATCAGCGACTAGCTTAGGTATGGGTAAAGGGGGAGATATTCAATTGCGCGCCCGCAATTTAACCCTAGACCAGGGCCAAATTACGGCTGAAGCAGCAGTGGCCCCAGCGGGGGATATTCAGTTAAATATTGCCAACTTCTTACTATTACGAAATGGCAGTTTGATTTCGACGACTGCGGGTGGGGATGCTACGGGGGGCAATATTGATATCAATGCTCAACTCGTTACAGCATTTCCATCGGAGAATAGTGATATTACGGCTAATGCCCTCAATGGTCCAGGTGGCAATATTACCATTACGACTCAAGGGGTTTTTGGCCTAGAGGTCCGAGACACGCTTACGAATTCCAGTGATATTGCGGCGTTTTCTCAGACTAATCCCCAACTCAACGGCATTGTCGAAATCATCACTCCTGAGGTGGACCCTAGCGAAAACTTATCTGAACAACCCGATGCCGTTGAAAAGCCGACGGAGATCTCTAGGGGGTGTAACGCCCAAACGGCTAGTAGTAGTTTTGTGAGTAAGGGGCGAGGGGGCTTGCCCCACAATCCAGCGACTGCTTTGAGTAGTGAAGCTATCTGGCAGGATCTACGTGCGCAAGAAATACAGTCTCCTGTGCAATCCATTAGTCAAATGACACCCAAATCCACTCCACAGGCACCTGTTGCTGCTCCATTCAAATGGGTAGAAGCCAAAGCTTGGCAAAGGTTACCTAATGGGAAAGTGAAGCTTGTGGGCAATTCAATCAATCAAAACACTTTGCATCCCGCGCCCTCTTGCTAGTTCATGTTCTCTGTCAGTGAAAGGTTCTAGTGCTTTGAAAGGGAATAGCGTAAGCTGCTGTAATCTGAATTACAAACTTATGTAAATCTCTGCACAAATGCCAGCTATTTTTCTGATAAATGGGTAGTTCGCCATTCATCCTGTCATTTGGGTTGCTATTTAGCATCACTGATGATTCTTGACTTGTTAATCTTTTTTAGTGATCGCAAAATATAGGCTAGCTGTGATAGATAATAAGCACATCCCATATGATCTTTACTAATTCGATTTTTTCTTTTAAGTCAAGAAAGTATAAGTCAAATATGTAGGTTGAGTGATTTCAGATGGAATCCCCTAAATACCAATCAAATGAAGGAATAAAGATTGAAGGGGAAATCACATTGCTGATGTATCAGACGACATCAGACAAGAAAAAAGTTCAGCTCAGCTTATTCAAGCTGACAACAGATGATGATGAAATATTTACTTTCTGCAATCACTATAAAGAGTCTTCCAGTTCAAAAAGCATAAATATATTAGTGAGTCTGGAAAGCCTGCAATTTTTTGATGAATATAGTCAGAATCATTTTAGTCTCTTGAATAGAGTTGTAATCTCAGTTCGAGAGCAAGTTTTGGTAAGCATAGAAGCTGTTGCAGAGAAAAAAATATCTCGAAGTCTAAAAACAATCAACCAGGCATCAAATTTTGCGATTAACGCAAGTATCCCTATTGAAGTTTTTTGTAATAGCCAACTAGCATCCCGTCATCAAGAGGCTTTTGACGCAGCAGCAGAACGATGGTCACAAATAGTAGTCGGAGGATATCCAAAAATTGGAATTAATGCTCCCAAATCAGAAGGTATGATTATTGAGGTATTTACTTCATTTATTGATGGTCCTGGTGGGATTCTGGGGGGGGCCAAACCAATAGATATTAGGGCTGGTTGGAGATTACCTAACGCTGGTTGGATGATATTAGACTCTAGTGATATTGAGCGAATGGATGATCAGGATATTTTAGTTGATGTAATTTTGCATGAGATTGGACATTTATTAGGTTTAGGGACCCTTTGGCAGGCATCAGGATTAACACAAGGTATTGGAGGCAGTAATCCAGTATTTGTGGGGCAAAAAACCATGAGCGAATATGCTCGGCTGACAGGTTATACGGCTCCTATTCCTGTTCCGCTAGAGAATAGAGGTGGCTTTGGTACTAGAGATTTTCATTGGCGAGAATCCATGTTTGGAAATGAGTTAATGACAGGATTGGTAGATGGAAAAATAAACCCAATTAGCCGATTAACTATAGCAGCTTTGGAAGATATTGGTTATCAAGTTAACTATGATGCAGCCGATCTTTATTCCATTAAAAATTTTAGCAGACTGAAAAAGCTAAATGATAGTACTCAAGGCATTTCTGGCCTCTACTGCTCTGTAAAATAATATGACTAATCATGGGCGAAGGAGATACAAATACTAATTTAAGTCAGCACAGAAAACCTATATGAATATCACACTAATAATTCATGATATATTCACGAGTATATCTTTTTATAGTTAGATTTAATTCATTCTACATTGAACCAAGGAGCTGATACGATGACATCTAATACAATTGACATAAATCCGGAATTTGTAAGGATCCTACAATCTGCTGTGGGAACTGATTTAGACTGCGAACAACTTAAAGCACTTAATTCCTCTTCTGTAAATATAGTTTTTGGCTGTGTTCAAGCATTAAGCTATATCCCTGATCTTAATGATCAAAAATGTAACCCTCCAGAACTTCAGAAAGTTTTACTCAGGGATATTTTTGGTCAAACTAAATCGATTAAAAAAACTCGCTCTAACAATGATGATTGTATTGCTGAAAATTTGAATGATTTTGAGAGAATCTTTAAAAATGCTGCTGACTTCGGCCATGAAATTTTTGCCATTTCAAATGGCAAAAATTTAACTTTAGCTACATTGGTTATCAATAAGTGCAACGCAAAAAATGCTGCCCAAGCTGCATTTATAACTAAAGATGGTGGCAATCCGAATCCTTTCTAGTCTTAAGCGCACAGTAAAGCAATAAAACGGCCAAAGTAAAGGCGTTGCTATATGCCAGGATGACTCCAATATTATCTATATCCAGAGATATTTTGTATTGCAAAGCTTTCAAGGTATATCGTTTTTTAAAGTCTTCTTCAAATTTTGCAACGCCCAATAAGGATCAACTGTTGTTTCTATCATTAAACGTAGTTTGAGAATTGTTAATACTCCAAAAATAAAAATCGCCGAGACTTCATTATCACCAATTTTACTCAGGTATCTCTTCCCTAAGTCTATGCACATATCAAAAGCTAGAAACCCCACCTACCTACAGTCAGTTATTTAAATTCATTGAGATAAAGGCATATAGTTTTGTGAGAATACTTTGTGACGATAGCTTCTATCTTATAAATCTTATATAAATGCACTTTTAAGGATTCTCAAATCAAAGAAGCTAGCTAAGAATCTATTTTAGAAGTCTTTGGAAACCCTCGTCAAATCTAATTTTCAGCGGTTTAACTATTTCGGCCATAACCAAATACTGGATAAGACTTCTGGAAAAATTCCAAACAGATTCTAACATTTTTATTTTTAAAAAAATGATCCCATCAACCCCAATACTAAAATTTTTAAAGTATGTAGCTTTCACAGTAGTAGAGATTTTTTTTAAAATCCCTAAACTGGAATTCCTATGACCTAATATTCCTATGACCTACTATATAAATATTCTAAATTATCAAACAATCCTATAGTATAGATTTTCTTACAAAAGAAATCTGACTATTGCACTTAAGTTACTTGATAGTTAACTTATGAAGAATTTTATCCCAGCATTAGCAATCGCTCTAAATTTGACACTATTTTTAGCAGAAGCTTCATTTTTTTCTGTTCGGTGTCAATCAATTCAAGCTGATGGAACAACGCCTACAAAGATAGATCTGCCAGCATTTGGAAAATGCCAAGGTACTTGCACTATTTCAGGAGGAAAGCGTCAAGGGAATAACTTATTTCATAGCTTTGAAGAATTTAATGTGGACTTAGACTCAACAGTCTTATTTGTAAATCCAAATGCACAAAACATCATTAGCCGTGTGACTGGTAACAATCCTTCCAATATCTTAGGTACATTAGGAGTACAAAGTGGCGAGGCTAACTTATTTCTTGTAAACCCTAATGGAATTTTGTTTGGAGAAAAAGCTAGCTTAGGTCTTAACGGATCTTTTATAGCGACAACTGCGAATGCCATTCAATTTGGTAATCAAGGCATTTTGAGCGTTTCTAAATCTGACATTCCAAGGATTTCTATTAACCCTTCAGCATTGTTTTTTCAAGAAGCTAGTGGCGCAATTGTAAATAGTTCTCGTGAGGGACTTTCTGTACCTACCAGCCATAGCCTCCACCTTATTGGTGGTGATGTAATCCTAGACAATGGAAGAATCAATAGTTTTGGTGGTCGAGTTGAGTTGGGGGGGCTAGCTACATCTGGAATTGTGACTATATTACCGGATAAAGAAGGTTTTTCCCTGAAATTCCCTGATAGCAATTTGAAGTCTAACGTACTACTTACTAACGCAAGAATTGATGTTACAGGTGAGGGTGGAGGTAATCTATCAATTAATGCAGGTGAGATAGAAATTGAAAGAAGCAGATTACTGGCAGGTATAGGGATTGACCTGGGCTCCAGTTTTACCCAAGCTGGAAATATTACACTTAAAGCAGATGAATCAATAACGATTCACAGTGAAAGTAATATTAACAATAGACCACTTTTTAATGCAAAAGGTTTAGGTGGTGATGTTGTTATTAATTCTAAAAGCTTATATGTGACTACAAATTCACAAGTAGGATCAAATACTTTTGGAATTGCATCTGCAGGTAATGTAATTCTAAAAGTTCAAGAAGAAATATTGTTAGATTCAGGGTCTATTTTTAATAGCGTAGCAACTTTTCAAGATTTTAGGGCAACAGGTAATGGTGGAAAAATAATTGTAGAAACTGATAAGCTTTATTTGAAAAATGAAGCCGAATTTGCAGCGAACGTTAACGGAACAGGTGATTCTGGTGGAATCACCATCAATGCTAGTGATATTATTCTAAGCAATTTTAGTGGAATACTTAGTAGTGTCGAAACAGGTGGAATTGGACAAGGTGGGGAAATAAGAATATTCACTGATACCCTTACTTTGCAAAGTGGATCGCAAATTGCCTCATCTGTCCTCAGGGCAGTAGGTGGTACACCTGGTGGAATTGGGGAAGGTGGAGATATACATATTGAGGCATCTGAAAGTATTAACATATCTGGTTTCGATGAGACGAACGGATTCCCCAGCGGCATTTTAGCCGCTACTGAAGAGGGCGCTATTGGTCCTGCAGGAAATATAATTATAAAAACTGATACCTTTAGTATTGTTGATGGAGCATTGTTAAACACAGATACTTTTAATAAGAGTGATGGTGGAAGCATTACAATTTTTTCAAATAACCTTGAAGTAATTAATGGAGGTCGAATTAGCACCGCAACTTTTAATCAAGGTAATGCAGGTTTTATTAAGCTTAATGTGACAGGAGAGATAAAATTAGCTGGTAGTGATGCAAATTTTGATCGCCGCCTTAAATTGATTGAAACTTTTTTAGTTGAAGCTGGTAGTGATAAAAATTTAGTTATAGACCGGATCAATAGCCTAAGAGACATTGGTCCTAACAGTGGTCTTTATGCTAGTGCGACTTCAGGTGCTTCTGGTAAAGCTGGAAATATTTCTATTGACCCCAGATTAGTTTTGATTCAAGATGGTGCCAATATTACTGTTAATAACGCTGGCTCTGGACCAGGCGGTGATATTTTTCTCCAATCGATTGATTTGACTCTTGATAACGGAACAATCTCTGCAACATCTAATAGTAATTCTGGTGGTAATATCTCTCTCTTAATAGATAATATTTTATTACTGCGCAATAACAGCCAGATATCAACTACTGCCGCTGGCGATGGCACAGGTGGAAATATTGATATCAAAGCCAGCCTTATAGTTGCCTATCCATTTGAAAATAATGATATAACTGCCAATGCGTTGAATGGGAAAGGTGGAAAAATTACTATTACTACTAAGGGGATTTATGGGCTAGAGGAAAGAAATCAACTTACTGACTTAAGCGACATTACCGCTTTCTCACAAAATACTCAATTGAATGGGGTTGTGGAAATCACTAATCCAGAAGTCGACCCAAGTGAAAATCTATCTGAGCAACCTGAAGTCGTAGAACCCCCGAAAGAAATTGCCAAAGGCTGCCGACCTGGCCAATCCCTCGGTGGCAGCACATTCACCCACGTGGGTCGCGGTGGACTCCCTATAAGCCCCCACCACACCCAAACCCCCACCACTGTCTGGCAAGATCTTCGCTCTCACAACCTCCAACCCACCTCCATCAGCACCACCGATACATCACCCTCTTCCCTTATCCCCTCCCCGCCCCCCAACATCACCGAAGCCAAAGGCTGGACCAAAGACACCCAAGGCCGTATTTACCTAACTGCCGACGTTCCCCAACCAGCCCAGAGCCTCCAACCCATTGCAACTTGCTAGACACCCCAGATTGACCGAAAATAAATGACTAAATCGGGAAACTGGGCATTTGTCATTCGTTTGTGAACATGGGCAAAAGAATCTGGAAAAGCATCACACCATCAACAACCGTGAGGAAGGGAACATTAATGCTTCAAAGAAAGGCTCGAAGACTACTGCCTATTACTCGTAGAAAATTACGCTGGTTGGGAGTGGCCCTTTGCAGTACCTGCCTAGTCCTTGGCCTAAGCCTTGAGCAACGTCCTGCCCACTCCACCTCGGCCCTCCCTACCGCGAACCAACTGACCATCAACGCTCCTACAACTCCTCGCCCACGCCTAGCTAGCAACCCGACCCAACTGGTGGAACAAGGGAAAGCCTTTTACCAAGGGGGACAGTATGCCGCAGCCGCAGAAGCCTGGTCTCAAGCTGCCCAAAGCTATAAAGGTCAACCCCTTAATCAAGCCATCGTCCTCAATCAGCTGAGTCTTGCTCAGCAAGAACTGGGTCAATGGCTAAAAGCCCAAGATAGTATTCGCCAAAGCCTAGAGATAGTTGGTGAACCACCAGCCCCTCAGAATTTGTCCATCTATGCTCAAGCACTAAATGCCCAAGGCAGTTTAAATTTGTCCCAAGGCGACCCCAAAAGCGCCTTGGACACCTGGGGTAAAACAGCAGAAATTTATGCTCAACTTGGAGATGAAATTGGTCGCATTGGTAGCCTGATTAATCAGGCCCAAGCCCAGCAAGTCATGGGACTCTACCTTCAGTCTCGAAAGAATCTGGAAAAAGTCACCGCTGAATTGGACCAACAGGCTAATCCTGCAATTCGGGCCACTGGTTACCGCAGTTTAGGTAATGTATTACGCTTAGTCGGTGATCTAGAAGAAGCAGAGAGATCTCTACTCCTGAGTTTACAGAACGCCGAAGCAACCGACGCTCCCCAAGAAGTGAGCATGACCCAACTCAGTTTGGGAAATACTGCTCGTGCCCGCAAATCCTTTGACCTTGCTATTGACTATTACCAAAAAGCAGCCCAGTCTCCTATTCCATCGACCCAGCAACAGGCTCGGCTAAATCTACTCAGCGTCTTAATTGAGAAACAGGACTGGTCCCAAGCCCAACAGCTCTGGCCTCAAATTGAAACGGAATTAAGTGGGCAACCCCCCAGTCGCCGCAATATCTACAGCAAGGTTAACCTCGTCAAAAGCCTGGTAAAGCTTAATCAAGAGTCATCTAGCAAGACTCCCTCTATTCCTGACATTGCCAACATTACGGCAAAGGCAGTTCAGCAATCCTATGATATTGATGATCCGCGTGCCCAAGCTTATGCTTTAGGAAATTTAGGAAATTTATATGAACTAGGTGAACAGTGGTCAGAAGCTCGCAAATTGACGGAGCAAGCTCTTTTTATTGCCCAGGCGAATAATGCCAGTGAGATCAGTTACCAGTGGCAATGGCAATTGGGGCGCATTATGGATGCCCAAAAGCAAACCGATCAGGCCACCTCTGCTTATCAAGGAGCCTTTCAGACCTTAGAATATCTCCGCAAAGATCTGGTTGCTACTAATCCGGAAGCCCAATTCTCCTTCCGTGAAAGTGTGGAGCCTGTGTATCGAGAACTCGTAGATTTATTGCTGCGGGGGGACAATCCGAGTCAGGAGAATCTGAAACAGGCTCGTGCAGTGATGGAATCTCTGCAGTTAACGGAATTAGATAATTTCTTTCGGTCTGCTTGCCTGGATGGTCAAATTATCAGTATTGAAGATATTGACCAACAGTCAGCAGCAGTGGTGTACCCCATTCTGCTCAAGGATCGCATTGAACTGATCACCAGCTTGCCTCAGCAGGAAGGCTTAAAGCATCAAACGATTCCTATTCCCCAGTCTGAAGTAGAAGAGACCATCAAGCTTTTTCGTGAGGAAATCGAAAAACCCTACACCTTTATTGAAAGTAAGGAGTTAGGCCAAGTTGTCTACAACTGGCTGATTCAACCCCTCCAAGCTGAATTAGAGGAAAGCCAGGCCGATACATTAGTATTTGTGCTGGATGGGGCACTCCGTAACCTTCCTCTGGCTGCCTTATATGATGGCGAGAAATACCTGATCGAAGAATATGCTCTGGCTTTGGCTCCAGGCATGCAGCTGATCAATACTGAGCCTCTGCAAGGGCGAGAACTCCAAGTGATTGCCGCGGGGATTAGCGAAGCACGAGGTTTTTATCCACCCCTGGAAAATGTCAAAAAAGAATTAGATAAGATTAGCCGATTGGTTACTAGTACAGTGCTGCTGAATCGTGATTTTACTAGTACTTCACTACGAGAACAGATCCAGTCCTTGCCCTATCCCATTGTGCATCTTGCCACCCACGGTAAATTTAGCTCAGAAGCAGAGAAAACCATACTGCTGGCTTGGGACAAAGAAATCAACGTCAATCAGCTTAATGAGCTATTGCGTAGCAGTGAACAAGTCCGGCCAGAACCCATTGAGCTTCTAGTGCTAAGCGCCTGCGAAACGGCTGCTGGAGATGACCGGGCTGCCTTAGGGTTAGCGGGTGTCTCAGTTCAAGCAGGAGCACGTAGCACCCTGGCTTCCCTATGGAGTTTGGACGATGAGTCAACTGCCTCCCTTATAGGAGAGTTCTATGACGAACTCGTTCAATCTAAAGTCTCCAAGGCCAAAGCCCTACAAAAAGCCCAGGTCGCTATGATCAGCGATCCAGACTTCCGTCACCCAGCCCACTGGTCAGCATTTGTGCTGGTAGGGAACTGGCTGTAGTTTTGTTTTCATAAAAAAATGCCAGGAGCCAGAATTGAACTGGCGACACGAGGATTTTCAGTCCTCTGCTCTACCGACTGAGCTATCCCGGCGCGGTTAGTAACTTTTGACCTTTGTCATCGTAGCGAACTTATTACCACTTGGCAACCATAAAATTCTCTTGACTTCAAAATCGGTCCAGTCTTTGCCCCGTATAGACCCTGAATCTTTCTTTCAATTCGGAAACATTTTCACCACAAAATTCCCTTAGGAGGCATTCAGTGTCTCTAATAATGGGGGACAACAAAGGAATAGCTGCCAAAATAGCTATTGGGAAGATGATTGCAGGCTGCCGTTATTATTGGCCAGAATTTTCTCGTTCAGTACAGAGAGGGCTTTGGCATATTGAGGATCGGCGAGGGTGCCAATCTTTTCTCGGTCTAGAGAAAGGGCTTCCCGCTGATCATCTGTGAGTTTGACCTCGATATCTGGTTCAATCCCTTTTTTGTTGATATCTCGACCGCTAGGGGTAAAGTATTTGGCAACGGTCACTGCCAGACCTGAACCATCCTCTAAAGGATGCACGGATTGAACCAGCCCTTTACCAAAGGTTTTAGTGCCAATGAGAACGGCCCGTTTGTTGTCCTGCAAGGCCCCAGCTAGAATTTCGCTGGCACTAGCTGATCCTCCATCTACAAGGATTACAAGGGGTTTATCTGTGAGGGTGTTTTTACCAGAGGTGAGCTTGTCTTCACCGCCTTTACGATCCACTGTGGAAACAATGGTGCCTTTACCCATCCACATGCGAGCGATCTCTGCACTGGAGTAGAGTAAACCCCCTGGATTAGAACGCAGGTCAAGGATAAAGCCTTCAACCTTTTGTTTGTTCAAGGCTTGAATCGCTTCGCGCATTTCCGAGGAGGCATTGTTGCTGAACTGATTGAGGCGAATATAGCCTACATTACCGGCTGGGTTTTTTTGGTTGGAAAAGCGAACAGGATGTATCTCGATTCGGGCTCGCTTGATCTTGAAATTTAGTTGCTCTTTATCTCGTAGAACAGTGAGGGTAACGTCGGTGTTGACGGGACCCCGAATTAAGCTGACGACACCATTAATATCCATCCCTTTGGTGCTTTTGTTGTCAACTTTGATGATGACATCCTTAGATAAAAGTCCAGCGTCTGCGGCTGGACTTCCTTCGATGGGGGAAATAACGGTGATGTTTTTGGTCTCTTCGTCCTGGGTAATTTGAATCCCAACCCCAGTCAGCTCACCGGAGGTATCAATTTGCATGCTCTTGAATTGCTCTGGATCCATGAAGCGAGTGTAAGGATCTTCAAGCTTGTCCAGCATTTCTCGGACTGCTTTATAGGCTTCATCCCGAGAGGTATAGTTGCGATTTAAATATTTGTTGCGAATATCACGCCAATCATTGCCGTTAAATGTGGCGTCAACATAGTCATGATTGATGACTTGCCAAACCTCGTCCACCACTTCTTTCGGACTTTCTTTGAACACGGCCCAACTGGACTGCCAAAGGTTTGCACCAATGACGACAACACCCGCTCCAACAAGGGCTGTTGTTCCTAATACTAGTCCGTCTTTTGAATTCGCCATAAGCCTAACCCAATTGGTTTCGTGAGGCACTATCCCCTTCTGTGTACAACAGAGGGACAGTGAGGTACGCCCACTCTAGCACAAGCTTCTAGAAGGCTACATGAGTTGGAAATGAGTTTTGAATGATGGGATTTATTCTTGCTGTTGCCAAGTCTGAATTTGGAGTTGAGCAGAGTCATAGACGCGACTATTACTGGGTATTTTTTGTGCGATCGCAATTGCTGCATCCCGATCAGCCAGTGCTTGTCCTCGGGCCATATCTAGCAACTGCTCAGACCAGTTATCAATGGAAACTTTGGCTTGAAACTGGGATGGTGACTCTGGATCAATTTGATTGGCTTGCTCAATCGCTGCTGCTAAGGCTTTGGGGGTTCCCTTGTTGGCAATGGTTTCTGCACTTTTAAGGAGTTGATCAGGACCATTTGCAGGCACCGTTTGCAGAGGCTCATTTAAAGGAGTACTTTCTGGGGGTTGGAGTTGATATTGCCAATCAGAAATCCGAAGTTGAGCTTCATCGTATAACGTTCGCCCGGGCCGTATTCTTTGGGCCTCTTGAATAGCGGCCTGTAGAGCGGTTGGACCACCCTGTAAAGCTAATTGATCGGCTCGGTCGAGAATGGGCTGATCTTCCCGGAACTGAATTTGAGATTGCCACTGGTCAATCTCTTGTTGGGCTTCTTGCCAACGGTCGCTCTGGGATGAAATTTGCTGGGCTTGAGCGACTGCAGAGGATAAATCGCCGATGTCTCCGGTTTGGGCTTGCATCTGGGCCGTTTGCAGCAGTTGAATATTGGTAATTTCTTTTTGCCAGTGGGAGATTAAGGTTTGGGCCTTTCCATAGAGAGGACTGTTGATATCCAGCTTACTAGCCTGGTTAATGGCTTCTTCTAGATTCACGATGGTGCCATTCCAAGCAGAGGCGCTAGCTTGAGCAATTTTCATAAAGTCTTGGGCTTGCGTCCAGACCGGCGTATCCTGCGGAATCAGCTGCAATGCATCCATGCTGGCATGGTAGTTGCGCCGCTCTAATGAATATTCCGCAATCGTTACGAGTTTGCGGGCTATAGTGTTTTGGGTCTTCCGAGCAGATCGTCGATAGACACTATCTGAAATCAGCTCTTGGACGAGTCCTAGGGATTCCGATAGATTATCTAGTCCTCCTCGCCGCATTAAACGCTTGGCTTTGACCAATTTGCGCTCATCTTTCTGGGCAACGATAATCTTCTCGGTCATGGAATCAAACTGAGTGCCGGACCAGTAGCGATTATCGATCTGAACCAGCTTGATCATAATGCCGTAGGCTTTTCGCCATTCCTCATTATCGAGGGCAGCCTCGGCTCGATTGTAGATGTCTTCTCCTTCGGCCCAAATCTGCTGCCATTCCTCTACACGCTCTTTGACGACTTTGTAGGCGGTGGTTTGAGCGGGGATGCGTTGGGCATATTCAATGGCGCGGTCTAACTTGCCCGCATGAAAGGCATTTTCTGCTAGATCCAGTGCTTGGGTGGACCATTGCTCAATTAAAGGATTGATCGCTGGGCGAAGGGGATGGTTGGTATCGAGGGCATCCACTAATGCGATCGCAGCAAACAAATCTTCTAAGGTCTGTTTACTCGCTTTTTCCTGGGCACAGTAAACCCGCAACGAACCGGATGCGAAGGGCCAAAAGACTTGAGCACAGTTGGGTTTTGCTGGCTGATGCAAGAGCAATCGGTAGGATCCAAAACCAACCCCGCCTGATAGCGCAATCGCAACCATGCCCCAAATGGGCCAATATTTTAAAAACTTAAATCTGCTGGCACCTCGATGGCTCACAGCTTCTGAGCTGATGGAAGAGGCAATAAGATTGGTTTTAGAATCAGTCGTCATCCTGGACTTACAAGACTAAGGTCTGCAATACCCAACAACACAGATCACCTTGCGATCCTACAACTTTGCTAAGGATGATGTCCAAATGAACCCCGCTGATTTAATCACTAACTAATAATGTGCCCTGATGCAGCAAAAAAGAAGTCGATTCCTTTTTACCCTGTATTCAGTTCTCCCATGTTAACCAATGTAAACATCATCTATGGTGATCTTGGAAACAAAACTCTCCAGTACATCTACTTTTCAAGACTTGACTTGGATTCATTGCAGTACAATTAAAAAGATTTATTAAGAGCCTGTAGAGATTCTATGGCCGACCAACTTATTCGAGCCACAGCCGCCGACGATGGTATCCGAGCAGTGGGTGTGATCACCACTCGCTTAACAGAAGAAGCAAGGCAACGCCATCATCTCTCCTATGTCGCTACAGCTGCATTAGGCCGGACCATGTCTGCCGGATTATTGCTGGCTTCCAGTATGAAACAAGCGGAAGCAAGGATTAATCTTCGTATCCGTGGGGATGGGCCATTGCAAGGCATCTTAGTGGATGCAGGTGTAGACGGTACGGTACGTGGATATGTGACAAATCCTGGAGTAGAATTACCCCCCAATGCGAAGGGCAAGTTGGATGTGGGGGGAGCCGTAGGCAAAGGATTCCTTTATGCGGTTCGGGATATGGGATATGGGTACCCCTATTCCAGTACGGTTGAATTAGTCTCTGGTGAAATAGGAGAAGACGTCACTCACTACCTAGTCACTTCAGAACAAACCCCTTCTGCTCTCGCTTTGGGGGTCTTTGTTGGGGCTCAGGGGGTAACTGCAGCTGGAGGACTTTTGATCCAAGTTTTACCTAAAGCAGCCGAAGATCCAGCCCTTGTGGAATTGCTAGAGTCTCGCCTTGCTCATTTACAAGGATTTACTCCCCTATTGCAGGCTGGCAAAACCCTTCCCGATATCTTGGCTGATTTGTTAGGAGATATGGGGCTCAAAATCTTTCCCCATACTCAAATGGTTCAGTTCCAGTGCCGCTGCTCAATTGAGCGAGTACTAGGAGCTTTGAAAATGCTGGGTCAAGATGAATTGTTGGACATGATCGAAAAAGATGATGGGGCAGAAGCGACCTGCGATTTTTGTGGTGAAGTCTATCAGACTACTAGTGATCAGCTGGGAAAACTAATTGATGATTTGAAAACTGAAGCAGAAGCCTAATTTTCGGAGACATGATTGTTTGCCAACAGCAGGTTTCCCTGGCCTGGACGTATTAGTCAGTTTGGTGATGAAGCCTGTATCCACCAACTCTAAGAATAGACTTATTCATAAAAATCCCTTGTAGTTTATCTACAAGGGAAGAATCGGTAGGACGACAATTTTGGTGTGAAGTACCTACTTCAATAAGGCCAGAGGGTCGTGCCTCAAGTAATTGTGGGTTGAGTATACTAGAGGCTCAGCTCAGCTTCTAACCTACCCATGCAATGCCCACTATGCGGTCATTCCAAAGCACACAAGCATGGCAAGATGCCCAACATGCTTCAACGATACCGTTGTCCTGAGTGCCAGCAGACCTTTACTGAACGCTTTGATACCCTTTACTATCGTCGTCAGGT
This sequence comes from Acaryochloris marina S15, assembly GCF_018336915.1. Classification (GTDB taxonomy): domain Bacteria; phylum Cyanobacteriota; class Cyanobacteriia; order Thermosynechococcales; family Thermosynechococcaceae; genus Acaryochloris; species Acaryochloris marina_A. The sequence continues at coordinate 1,844,810 of NZ_CP064923.1, forward strand.
GAGTCCAGAGCAGGTCCGACAAGTTCTCCAAGCCCATGCAGAAGGGAGTAGTCTTCGAGGTATCACTCGGACCAGTGGCCTGGCTTACAACACTGTAGTCTCTCTAGTAAGAGCTGCTAGCCAACGATCTCAGCAACTCCATAATGGCCAAGTGCAAGCCGTTGAAACGGAGGATGTCAGTGCAGATGAAATGTGGTCCTTTGTGAAAAAAAGCAAAAACACTGTCTTCCCCATGAGCTAGAGATGGGTGATTGTTGGATGGCGATTACCTTGGCAAACACAAGCGGCGTGATCCTCTCGTGTCGTGTGGGCAAGCACACCGATTCATTATTGAATGAACTGGTGACTAGCACTGAAGGTAAGACCGATTGCAAGGACTGGAATAGCGACGATTGGGGGGGGTACGAAAGAGTGTTGCCTTGGGAGATTGACCATTACATTGGCAAGGACAGAACTCAACGACTCGAACGCACCAATGGCATTATTCGACAGCACAGTGGTCGATGGCATCGACGCCAGAACAAATTTGGCAAAGTGTGGGCGCAAACCAAAGTCACTGCTCGATTAGTGGTCAGCTATTTCAATTGGATTTGGACACACAGTCGGCTTAAAACAACGGCGGCACAACGTGCTGATCTAGCCTCGCGAGCTTGGCATTGGGATGACATACTCACCTACCCCACAATTGTTTGATGCACGACCGGCCAGAGTTTGTTCAATGGGTAGTACCTGGCCAAGCAAGTAAATTTAGATCTGCACAGTATTGCCATTTAGGCCTTGAAACTCAAAGAAACCTAGTTCCTCGCGATAGGTCTGTTTGATGTCCCTTAGCATACTGATTGCTAGTTGTTCACCCAATAGGTTTCCACCTGTTGGTATGCCTAAACCGTCACGATCTGGTGGGGTATTAACACCAGAGGCAGTACCATCTGTGCGCCAATGCATCCCTGCTGCATCCCGAAACAGGGTAATGTTTGCAATTAATTTGTTTAACTCTCCATGAATTGTCAAATCTTCTCCGTTGTATGGCATTAAGTCTTGACCCTGAGCGATGGGAATCACTGGGTTTGGAAATGGACCATCTTGGAATAAAGCTTTGGCAGTAGTGGCTGCGGCTGCGATAAAGACTGAGTGACCACCTGGATACGCGGGATGGGTTGGAGAGCCTTCAGGGAAAGCAATAGGAAGTAACCAAGTACCCTCTTGATCAGAACGGCAGTTATTTCTATTTTGTGTCTGGTTATGCGCCAAGATGCGATCCAGCACTTGAGACTGTCTCCATACCTCTGCGCCTTCTCCAAATAGTTGGTTGAATAAATCGTTGTTGAGTGGGTCGGCTGCAGACGGTGCCAATAAACCTCTGCGGAATAGTTCGAGACGCTGGGCATAAACTTCAGGCCTAAGGCGGCGATGGACACACCACTTTTGGAACCAAGCATGTTTTAAGGCATATACAGATGCTAAAGCTGGCTGAATCGTTACGTCTGGGCCACCTAAACTCCCAAATGGCTCAGCGGTGGTTATTCCCCCATTTACATAGGGACTTGCGTTGGAGATACCAGTTCCTAAGCCAAGCAAAATAATAGTAGACCACAAAGCTGATTGGTAAGGAAAATCGATGTGAACCCATTGCCCTGCATCTCTGAGAGTTATGATACGGCGTTCGCCCACTAAAAGGTCGCTTCCAGTAGGATCAACATTGCCATTATTGACTTGAAACCAACTATCAAAGTCAGTGAGGTAATCCAGTTTCTTTTGGGGATAGCGCTGTAGTTGTCGAATTGGTTGATTGCCAAAATCGAAGTCTTGCAGGAGAAACTGAGAAACATGAGGACCGATAGCGCATCCGGTATATGGGCCTCGGAAGACAGTTTGCGGAGTGCATGAAAACCCAAATTGTTGTTCAAAGCCTAGGGCATTCAAATCTTGGCAAGCGTCAGCAATTACGGAATTACTGGCATATTGATCAAAAGGGACATCCCGGCATAACGCCATCCAATAGCGTTCGACTAAGTCAACTGCAGAATTTCGACTGGAGAAAGTTGGCGCTGCAGCCATTCTTGCTCCATTTGAATCATTTCCAATTAATTGGAATGAATAAGCATTGAGAGGGTTCGCAAGCTTGCGAATACCTCCCCCCAATTGCACGCTTTCGAAGGCATCTTGCGTGCCTGTTTGAATGGCTGAAAGTAGCGAATTAAAAGATAGTTCTTGGACTAAACCATTGTCATTATGACTTAAAGCTTTCGAAAAAGATGCAAAGCCGGGACGACCAAGAGCCTCATATTTAGCTTCATCTCCATTTGCGGGTGGTTGCCCTGTTGCGAACTCTGATAGGGCATTGTCACGAGCAAGATCACGGATCTTTCCGACTTTGTGTCGTCTTGTATCGAAGTCTCGCTCAGATATTACATTAGAGCTTTGATCAGGCTGTGTATCAGAGTCCTGCCCAGGTTGGTAGTTTGTCATAATTACCCTCAAAGTATGTTCAAGAAATAGATGTATTTTGCGAAGAATAGATTTCTCCATGAAGAAATTTCTGATGTTTTTATGTGTTAGCCTAGCCTTGGCTTTTATCCCTTTTGTATATGGAGATTGAGTAGGGTATAGCTAGGTCGAAGTGGTGAAAATCGACCGCTGTCGGGTAAAGAATATTTCTCTTCTTTCCTAGCTAAAAGCATTCTTTATTTAGTTGAAGCCAGGTATAAGACAGTACACAAAAACTTGAATATTTCTCTTTTTTTAGTGAGAAAAGAGTGATTGATTATTTGTTGACGTAGTTAAGACTTCTATGGAATTATCGGTGGTAAATAGTCATTTTACGCAAGAAATAATTTTGTCTGTTGCTGACTGAATTAAGTCGTATTCTCTAGCCATTCATATTGTTTTGCTGTGATATCCATCGCATGAATTCGTGAGCCACTAGACAGCAAAGCTGTGATCGTTAGCACTGGTATAGCCTGTCTGGGGAATACTAACTGCAGCATTTATTCAGACACCTATGTCCTCTACTGATGGTTTACAGTCTTCCGAGTCACTCGCTGATTTAAGAGCATCTGCTGCTAGTGGATCCGTAGAAGCGATGACCCAGCTCTTAAATCAGACTTTGGCTCATAAGCAGATTGAATCTGAAATTTGGTCGGAAGGAGATGAACTACATGTGTATTTACAAGGAGAACGGTCACCGGATGAAAAAAGTTCGGTGATGCTGTGCTGCCGTGAAATTATTCAGTGGCATTTGCCGGGAGCACAATTTCTGTTGATATCCGGTCAAGAGGACGGGGCTAGAGAGTCTTCCTGGTGTTGGCAGTTAAGCTTTTTAACGAGTGATGAACAGATGCCAACACTGCATCAAGCGGCTAATGGAGAGCTATGGCGACGGCCTAGGTTGGATAAAACGAGTTGGGAGCCAACCCACTCGTCAGATGATCTGTGGGTACCACAATCTATTGAGCCGGAAGGATGGAAAGCGATCGCAGCCGGTATCGTTTTAGCTCTTCTGATTTTTGCATCTCAACAAGTGACCTTTCTTCTGAGCCCTGTAATCACGTTAATCCATGAGTTGGGCCACACCTTAACCAACTGGATCTTTGGATATCCGGCGATTCCTGCATTCGATTTTATGCATGGAGGTGGTTTTACGTTCAATGTTGAGCGGATGCCGTTTTTAATTGGTTTGATTTACTGCGGGTTTGGGTATCTGTTTTATATGTATTGGCAGAATTATTTGACAGCGCGAGTGTTGTTGGGAGTTGCGATCGCATATACGCTTTTTGCGTTCACAGGTATCCATGAGTTCTTTGTTGTTGCGATGGGACATGGATTTGAACTAATTTTTGCCGGAATCTTTTTGGCCCGGGCAATCAGTGGATATGCCTGCCGTTATTCTGTCGAGCGCCCGCTGTATGCCATGCTGGCGGCCTATGTTACCTTCTACGATATTCAATTCAGTTGGCGACTCATTTTTGACCAAACGACTCGTGCTATCTATAACCAAGGTAAAGCAGGGATTGATCATGATCTCGTTCGCATTGCTCGGGATGTGTTTAACGTTGATTTGAGCTTAGTGGCAGGTGGGATGTTGTTGGCAACGCTGTTGACTCCCTTGGTGATTTGGGGAATGCACCGATATTGGCGATGGATTGTTTATAGTATCAATCGGCTATTTAGTCTGAGAGTGGCTCGTTCCTGACTTCATACCTATTAATTCCTTGATCGTTGCAAACAAGACCTTGGTGTTAACCACGATCACAGATGAGACGGAATGGGTGACAGCTTTCTATTGATTTTTATGGCAGTAAAAACCTCATTTTCGATCTGGCTGGGATAATCAGGTCAGAGTTATAACCTCGTGCGGATTCAAGACCACATCACTCCCTAGACATTTGTTGTTTAATCTCTGGAGGCTGTTATGCGTTGGGTTAAGGTTTTGTCGGAAAGCGAACTCGACCAGGGGGAGCGTCAAATCGTTAAAGTTGGGAAAGAAAAGATTCTTCTGGTGAATTATGGTGGAATCATTTGTGCAGTTAAGAATGCTTGCCCACATTTAAAAGCCCCACTCAATAAAGGAAAAATTACTGCAGATGGGGCAATTGTCTGCCCTCTACATCGGAGTGCGTTTGATCTCACCACGGGGGCACCCAAATCTTGGATTCCCTGGCCCCCAGGGATTGGCAAGCTCCTGGGGGCTATCTCCAAGGAAAAGCCATTACAGGTATATCCGACCCGTGTGGAAGAAGGAGATATTTGGGTAGAAGTAGCTGAATAAATTTCTAGGTTAGGTTCTCATATTTCAGTAACCTAAATTGTGTTGAAAGATAACGGGCTCAATACTTAGCTTGCCAGCTTCTTACACGGGATCTAAATGGGAGCATGTCACCTTTGCAATCTAGTATTTATACTTATCCCAGAAATCCTTGCTAGTCTTGCTTTCAGACATCAAATTTCTGATTACAAATTTTGTGCATCTGCAAAGGTGACATGCTCCCTGTCGAGTCTATATTGTTTGCTATAGATTTTTTGTGGAGTGTTTTGTTTTTGCAGTATAGGCTGGTTTTCTGAGCCTATTTAATTTGTTTAACCTTATTGAATGCTTTTGATTTAGTTGCAATTTCTGTCGTGTAATTTTATTGTTTTCAGAGTCTTCTTGAATTTATAGTAGAGATCGATCTATAAGTTTTTTTGAGTGAGTATAGACAGCAGAAAAGTGTAAGCAGTAGTGTTTGAAAATCTAATCATGGCGATTCTGAGAATCGTAATTTTAAATACTGTCGATGTTGTAATTGAATGGTAAATTCTCTAGCCTATGGTAATTATAAAGTTAAAAGCTTTAGTATAACTTTCGATGAATAGTTAATAACGATCATTGCGTCAAAACTGTTTGAGTCTTAAAGTGAAAGGAATGGTGAGTAAATAGTTCCTTTTGGGAAATCACCCAGCTATCTATGTGTCATTTTTAATTCAAGGGGGAAGGTGGTGCAGCTCAGTGATACCCGGATTTTAATGATTGAGGATGATGAGCAGGATGTAGAAATCATCAGAGAATTACTAGAGGGCCGTCATAGTTTCCCTACAGCTCTTGAGCATCGGAGTTCACTCGCAGAAGGGATAGCTCGACTTCATCATGAACCTGCCGTTGACCTTGTGCTTCTTGATTTATCTTTAACGGATGCCAGTAATCTAGAAGCTTTTCAACAAATTCAACTGAATTTTCCAGAAATGCCTCTGATCATTCTCAGTGGTAATTTAGATCCATCTAGAGCATTATATCTATTGCAACAAGGTGCACAAGATTGTCTATTTAAAGGGCATTTTGATGCTACCATCCTACGTTGCTCAATTCAATTTGCTCTAGAAAGACAGAATCTTTGGTTGGAATTAAGAGAGAAGAATAAGGTCTTAGAAAAAATTTCAAAAGAGCTCAAAGTAGCTAACCATAAACTCGAAAAAATATCAGCGATAGATAGTTTAACTCACATCAATAATCGACGTCGATTTGATTCGATATTTCTGGCAGAATGGATTCGAATGATGCGAGAACAGCAACCTCTATCCCTGATTCTCTGTGATGTCGATCACTTTAAGGCGTATAACGACACCTATGGACACCCTGCGGGTGATAAATGTCTACAGCAGGTTGCCCGAGCCCTTTCTGCTGTAGCTAAGCGTTCTGCAGACTGTGTAGCTCGTTATGGTGGAGAAGAATTTGTGGTGGTGCTACCTAACACCGATCAAGCTGGAGCGCTTCATGTCGCTGAAACCATTAGATCGGAAATCGAAGCTCTCAGTATTCCCCATAGCTCTTCCTCTGTCAGTCATTATGTTAGCCTCAGCTTAGGAGTAGCTTGTATCATTCCAAGCAAAGCGATAGCCCCATCTCAGTTGATTGAGCTGGCAGATCAAGCTCTATATGTGGCAAAAAAACAAGGCCGTAATCGAACTCATACTCTTGAATTGATCCAAACATAATTTTTGACTTTTCTTCGGAATTGAAAGGGGATAACTGGCTGCCTTCTAAATATCTCTTAGGGTGAAAGACATTCTAAGTAAATTAGTGGGCCATAGATGAAGGTTGCATGCTCATATACTGTTTGAGGGGAAGGGCTCGCTCAAAATGATTTCCCTGGGCATAGTTAATTCCTAGGTTATCTAGTGCGTTAAGGGTCATTTCTGATCTAACTTGCTTGGCGATGGTTTTGGAATTCATGACATCAGCTACTCGCTTGATTGACTCTAAAATTCCATGCAATATGGGATCTTCAGTAATACCTTCAACCAGCTCTCCATTGATTTTTACGTAATCTGCTTTTATAGGTTTCAACTGTTTAAAAGTCTTGAAATCTACACCGAAATCATCTAAAGCAATCTGACAGCCTAACGCTTTAAGGGATTGTGAAAGTTTCACCGCCGAGGATAAATTTTTCAATGCAACTGATTCTGAAATTTCAAAGCAAAGTTGACTAGCTGGAAAGTCGTATAGATTGAGCTGTTGTTGGACCAGCTCAGATAGATTTCCCGCCTTACAGGTTGCAGCAGAGAGCTTGATAAAGTAAATAGCCTCAAACTTCTTATGTGCATAAATCTGTGTGTGTTCTAACAACAAGTGCTCAATCATCCACTGGTCAATCTGAGCCATAAAATCATACTGTTCAAGCATGGGCAGAAACATTTCGGGAGCACAAGCTCGACCGGATTGATCGCAGAGTCGCAGTAAAATATCGAAACTCTCTATGCTACTTACTCTATTCAATGAATGAATGGGCTGAACATATAGCTTAAATAGATCGTTTTGTAATGCCTGGTGTAGCTTGCCCACCCAATGTAATGTTTGGCGAGTGTATAACTCAGACTTAGCATCCCGAATCGTTTGCCAATTGACCTGATGTCGTCCGCGAGCTTTAGCTCCTATCAATGCTTGGTGCGCAGCTTCAATCAATAAAGAGGGTGCTTCTAGATACCTCGGGACATGGCCTGTGATGCCAAAACTGAGGGTTGTAGGTTGATGGTGTGAGGTTGAGAGATAATCTGCACCCAGTTTTTGGACTTGAATGCGGATGGCTTCAGCAATGAAGGTTGCTCCCAAAATATCGGTATTGGGTAACAAGATCACAAATTGATTTTCACTATATCGAGCGATACAATCTGCTGGACGCTTAATGATGTGGAACATCACCTCAGCGATTTGATGCAAAATATGATCTTCCCAGGTTGTAGAAACTGGATCGATCTCAGCTTCAATCGGATCTAGCTCACAGAGAATGAGGGCTAATGGTTGTTCTTCGCGCTGTAGTCTTTTCCATTCAGATAGGAAAACGTCGTCAAACTGAGTTCGGTTATAAAAATTGGTAAGAGAGTCAATCGTTTCAAGCTTTTTGATCTCAGACTGGGCTATTTCTAGTTGCTTTGATAATGCTTGAAGGGCATTATTCTGGAGCTCTAGTTCTAGTTTTTGTTTCTGAATTTCTAAAGCATGTTGAATGGAGTAACACAAAGCAGAACTATCGAAAGTACCTTTGATTAAGAAATCTGTTGCTCCCTCTTTCAGTGTTTCTTGAACAACGGCTTGGTTTGAATTACCACTCAGAATAATGAGAGGTTTTTGCGGAAAAGCTTGATGGACTTGATGAAATGTGTCTAAACCTTTAGCGTCAGATAACGTGAGATCTAGTAGGATTAGATCAATAGACTCATTATTGTGTAAGAAATTGATGCTTTCCGATAAAGTATGCTTATGTTGAAGTATTAATGGTAGTTGAGGCAAGTTATCTAGAAAACTACGAACGATCTCTGCATCCTGTTCGTCGTCTTCAATCATTAAGACATGTGTTTTTGTTGATCGCATTTGCTCCCCCTTAAATGCAACTCTGCATTTAATTAAAAAATTAAAAAGACTTGGATTTTATTTTCTTTTTTGTTCAATTTTTTGATGTATTTTTAAGTAAGATACTAATCCTTCCTCACTGGAACGATTAATTTTCAGCTCCTTGACGATATGGAATGGATTGGGAAGCCACTAAGGTTTCAATAAGTGGTTGGGCTTGGGCATAATAATGACCTTGAGCATAATCGATACCAAAACTGGATATTTTGTCGAGGATAGGCTCAGATTCCACATACTCTGCTATCGTTTGCATCCCCATGCTTTTGGCTAGTCTATGGATGGCTCCGACAATTTCCATGGCAACTGGATCAGAGTCTATATCCTTGACGAAAGAGCCATCGATTTTGAGATAATCTGCAGGAATGGATTTGAGATGCATGAATGAAGATAATCCATTGCCAAAATCATCTAAAGCAACTTGACAGCCGATTGCTTTCAACTCGTTACTGAGTTTAGCTGCATTGGATATGTTTTTCAGTGCAACGCTTTCAGTAATTTCAAAACAAAATTCTTCTGGATGTAAATCGAAACGGGTAAGCTGTTGCTGTAAAAATTCCATAAGCTGGCCATTATTACAGCTTATAGCGGATAAATTGATGAAAAATTGAGCATTTTGCTGCATATTTGCTTGAATTTCATGTAGATCTGCAAATAAATGCTCAATGACCCAATGATCAATTTGATTCATATAGCCCTTTTGTTCTGCGATGGGTAAAAATACACCTGGAGTAATGACTGTGCCAGGCTGATCGCATAAGCGAAGTAAAATCTCAAAACATTGTTTCTCTCGATTCTGATTGAGTGGGTGGATGGGTTGAGCATAGAGCCGGAAATAATCTTTTTCTAAAGCTTGCTCTATCCTTCTGGTCCACAACAATGTGTGGTTAGTGGGTTGTAAGGGATTTGTGCAATCAGATGTATGAGCAGTGACCCGGTTGCGACCGAGATCCTTAGCTGCATATAAGGCTTGATCTGCAGATTCAATCAGATATGAGGGGGGAATATCTTCGCTTGGAACAAGACTCGCAACGCCCAAACTGAGGCTGATGTGATGACTAGCTGATGAATTACGGTGGGGAATATTGAGTTCCTCAACCTCTGTCCGAACAGCCTCTGCAACGTGTATTGCTCCTGATAAATCCGTGTGAGGAAGCAGCACTACAAATTCTTCACCACCGTAGCGAGCTACACAGTCTGCGGGGCGTTTAGCAACTCTAGCAATGGCTTGAGCAACTTGCTGTAAACACTGGTCTCCTGCTTGATGACCGTAAGTATCGTTATAGGCTTTGAAGTGATCCACATCGCCAAGAATCACTGATAACGGTTGTTCCTCGCGATATAAACGATGCCATTCTCTTTGAAAAACAGAATCAAACTGACGTCGGTTATAAACTCGTGTTAGCCCATCCATGGTCGCCAAGCGTTCTAGTTCACGATTGGCAACTTCTAGTTGTTCTGAAAGGGCTAATAATGTTGCATTTTTATACTGCAGCTCTAATTGTTGTTTTTGTCTTTCTAACGCATATTGAATCGTGCGGGAGAGGAGGGTGCTGTTAAATCGCCCTTTGACTAGAAAGTCTTGAGCCCCATCCTGCATTGCTTCTATGGCTATCGTTTCATCTGTATTCCCAGAAAGGATGACTAGTGGGATACTTGGGAACATCTCGTGAATCTTATGAAATGTTTCGAGACCCTGCGTATCTGATAAGCACAGATCCAATAAGACTAAGTCAATTGTGTTGGTTTCATGCAGAAACGTGATCCCTGTGGAAAGTGTCCGACGATGTTTGAGGGTGACTGAGTTTTGGTTGATACTCAGCAATTCTCTAACAATTTCTACATCTTGATCATCATCCTCAATCATCAAAATTTGAGTTCCGCCTGCATACATTGGAATGAACCTAGATTTCGTAATAATGTCTTAAGGTATAACGCAATATCAAGGGGAATATATCCGAAGTAGTACGCAATTATTTATATTGCTTCCTCGCGATTCTCTCCGTGGAAGCAACTACTTTAGTCGCTTGATCTCATAAAAATAGTTAGCTGGCCTCAGTGATACTACTTATTTTATTTAGTCTGATAGCTTGACAAGAGTTCTTCAGATTAAGACTCAAATTGAATGGTGATAGAACGGCTACCGGTTAAGCTATATTTCTCACAGTATTCCTGTCGCTAGAGCATCCCCATTACTTCTGGATGAAGGAAAAATTCTAGTAAGACTCTGAGATTTAATGATCAAAATTGGTTCGAAAAAATCTCTGAATCTGCTATAGGGCAATGAATCTATTTAATTTTTTGTGTAGCTAAATAGAGATGTGAATATTGCTGTATGGTGTTTAGATTTTAGGGAGTTACTTGCTTTATTTTTTTAAAGTATGAGTAGCATAAAAATCACCAAAACAAAGGATTGAATATTAGCTTTTCGGAGGATTTTGACTGAATTGGTGAGGTTCTTTCTGTAGTTTTGAACTTCATTTTCTACCTTCATATTGGGCTTTTTTATTGTGTGAGGCTACGACAACAAGCCATCTTACATAATCTAGTTAGATGGCTAGCATGAAATTCAAGCGCTCAAATAAAAATGGATTTAATGCATGCTTGTTTTAAGATTTGCTTTGGCTCTTTGTGCTCTGAATTTATCTGTAGAACGAGTTTAAAAAATAATCTCACTCTCATGCTGCTTTATCCATTTAGTCAAATTTTCTGGTCAAGAATGACTTGTCTATATTCCAGTTTGGATAGCTTGAACCAAGCCATTGTAGATTGACTCGAGGAAATCTAGATTGAGGGTGGCAATGGTATCACTGGGTTTGTGGTAGTGGGGATTTCTTGAATCAGCCGTATCCGTCACCATCAACGCGGAATACCCATAATCCCAAAAGGAGGCATGGTCACTACGGCGGGTATCTGGAATGGGAGTGCCGCGTAAGGGGATGGGAAGCCACTCACAAGGAGCGCCACTGCGTTTTAGGTGAGTGGACATTTTAAATATGGTGGGAATGGAGCGAAGATTGCCGAGTAGGGCAATGAAGTTACCAGTGGAAGGATAAAAATACTCAAGCCCCGCCGGATATCGCTGAGTATGCTCTCTTGAGTCAATATAGCCCAGCATTTCTAGGCTGATCATGGTGGTGATACGGGTTTTGGTTTGCCTTAGTTCTTGGGCATAGGCTTGACTCCCTAATCGTCCATATTCTTCTAGATCAAAACCAATAATCTGGATGGGATGACGAGCCGGATGGTGATGGAAATGCTGGGCTAGTTCTAGAAGGACTGCGACCCCGGTTGCATTATCATCTGCTCCGGGAGAGCCGGGGACGCCATCAAAATGGGCTCCAATGAGAATTGGAGGTAGGGACTGGGTGCCGGGTAAGGACAAGATTAGGTTTTCATGAACGCTTTTGGCAACTTTTTTGAGTGTTCTAAAGGTATGCCGACGTACTGTTCCCCATTGGCTGAGTTCTTGGTAGATGTATTCTTTGACGAAAAAATGTCCGGCTGTTGCGAGATAGGGGTCGCGTTCCCGGGTTAGGTGGGATAAATGTTGTGAGAGGCGTTCTTGTAAAGGACTACCCATAGACCATCAACCTATCAAAAGTCTTCGCAGTACTCCAACCATAGCTAAAAGCTTGGTGGGAGAGGATGTCAATTACCAAGGACTACTGATCATCGTAAAGCCTGACCAATAGAAGGGATGGGTGAAATCGATATCGGTAATATCGGAGACTTCACTCGGTAGAGGTAAGGGAGTGTTGGAAAGGGTGAGTTGTCCATTTTGGACCCGAATTTGACCTCGAAGCATTCGCAATTGAGCTTGACGCAGAGCTTCTGATTTGGTCTTGTGGCGGGGGAGTTGTTGGTAAAACTCGCTCATAATGGCTAGGGTGCCGACATCACTGACATACCAGAGACTTCCTAAGGCTGTTTTAACGCCTGCTTTGAGGGCGATACCAGCAAATCCTAACTCAGCGGTTTTGTCGCCCAAGGCTGTTTTACAAGCACTCAGTACTAAGAGATCGAGGCTGGGTCGGGACCAATCCAGCGTATTCATTTGGTCTAGTCGAAGTTGGGTATCCCGGAATTGAATAAATGACTGACGGGGCTGGCCAGGATTAAATTCGGCATGGGTGGCGAGGTGAATAATATTGTAGGTTTGCTCGTTTAACTGAGTTTTGAGGTTTTTGAGGGTGAAATTGCGATTGAGTAAGGCTTGGCCCTGCCACTGGGCTTGGTTTGGTAGACGTTCCTGAAGGAAGGTCAAAATGGCTGAAATTTCCGTGGGGACGGACGGTAGAGACTCTAGTTGCAAGAACTCGGAAGCTCCACCTGCTAATATTTTTCCCCGCTTACGAGGGGTATATTCGGTTTGAATCAGGTTGAATGCCGGAATATTGGTGAGGCTATACTGTTCGACCAGATACTGCTCACCGTCATGTAAGGCAGCTAGAGGTAAGCCTCGGAGTCCACTGCCTAAGCAAAACAATAAGGTATCAATGTTGGCAGCTTGGAGATGATCTTTCTCAAAGGGGGCAATCAGCCATTGGTGAAGTTGTTGAGCCGATTCTAGATCCCACTTGCCAGGATCTTGTGCTTGATCTCGAAAGGTAGCGACGGTTTTTAGAAGTTTTGAGCGAGGGACATCGTATAGGTCGCGGACAATGGGCTGGCCGCCGGGTAATAGCAAGACTAGATGTAGATGATCCTCACGAGGAATGATCCACAATACCCCTGGATGGGTTCCAGTGGTTTGGCTAATGCGGCTAAGGGTTTGGGCAACATCGGCGGGATCTTGGGTGACTTCTGCTAGATCTTCGCCAAAATAGGCTTCAAATTCTTTTTCGAAGCTACGCTCCATAGCTAAGAAATTTTGGGTCGCTTTGGGAGGGATAACTGGGCGGTTGTATTGAGCAGAACTTGGCAAGGAATAGGCCCAGATACTGCAGAGGCTGATCAGTCCAATGAGGTTGGGGAATTTACCTTGGCACTGGAAGAAACGTGGGTGCGATCGCATCCCCCCTAGTCTGGATTTAGCAAGGGTTGGATTCTGTCTCGGCATATTCTACACCCCGTAAAAAGTCGTACTCCTCAGTTTAAGGGTAAAGGTAGGGCTAGACGATCCAAAAGCTGATAGTGCGGGAATTGCCAGATCGTGGGTGTTCAATGGATGGAATGGATACCCCTGAGAATCTTGATCTAGGGGGTGCCTCGAAGCGGGAGTGGGATTGTGGATGGACACAAAGAAATTCCCTATAGGCTTTAAGCCTATAGGGAAACATGTCCTAAAGTTTAGAGAGGGAAAGTTTAGTGCTCAGCTTGCAGTGCGTTGGGCTGTTGCTGTTGGAGCAAATCGATCATCTTGTCGATACCCTTTTTCATGTTGCGGGTAACGGTGACGGAGCTGACGCCGATGCGCTTAGCGACTTCTTGGCGGGAGAGCTGTTGGAAAAAGACTGACTCAATCATGATCCGAGTCCGATCTTCAAGCTGGTTTAAGGCTTGTTGGAGTTCGATGCGGTCTTCTTGGTTGGCCTGAAGGATTTGGCTGTGGACATCCATAAGGGTGTCACCCAGGGTCATGGCAGAATCGGATTGGGAGTGGCCAGAGGAGACCCGAGCATTGAGGCTGAGGGGAACGCGATTGGTGGTGGCGAGTTTAACAGAGCGCCATTCCTGCATGGAGAGCTTGAGGGCATCAGCGATTTCTTGATCGTTAGGCTGACGACCCAATTCCATGGTGAGTGCTTGTCTGGCTTTAGCAGCATCGCGGCTGAGCTGTTGCCAGCGGCGGGGAATACGAACCGTGTTAGCTCGATCCCGGAGGAAGTGGAGAATTTCGCCGCGAATGTAAGGTACTGCGAAGGAGCTGAAGGCATATCCTTGGGAGGGGTCAAATCGCTCAATGGCAGTAATCAAACCTAGAAATCCGCATTGCTCTAGATCTTCGTAGGGCTCAGCGCACTGATGGGTTAGACGGTGAGCAACCTTGCGAACCAGACCCATGTTCAATCGCACAAGACGGTTTCTTAATTTAACGGAAGGCTTTTGACGATAAGCGACCAAAAGTTCCATGGTTTGCGATTGAAGAGAAGTTTGATAAGCCATCGTTTTATAAAGTCCTGTTTTCCTGTATCTGAAAATCATTATGAAGATCTTGAACTCGGAAAACCATCGTTAAAACACGGGAATATCAAACTTTTTGAGTTTTGATTTTTCCGCATTTCTACGGAGCTTTACATGAATATGAATCATGAGCTAAAAATAAGAAGATCCTGAAAAGCTTATGAGAACTGGCATAGAGGGATCAGTAAATAATTCTATTTGGATAGAATAAAGGAGACGCAAGGAAAAAAAATTTTTAATGAAGTTTAGGTTTCGCTGGTTAATCCTGGCCTTTTTAGTGCCCATTGTGATTTTTTTGAGCCAGCCTAGTCCGGCCTGGTCATTTTATTTGGGGGGAACACAGGTCAATGAACCCGATGCATCGGTCTGGGTACAGGAACTGAAATCAGCGGAAATGAATACGGTGGAGGTGACGGTCTATGCCACCCAAGCCGAATGGAATTCGGCCAATCTTAGATATGACCCTGAAGATGAGGGGGTGCTGCAAGAGATTCGGGCGGCTAAAGCTGCAGGACTGAATGTCGTATTGATTTTGCGGCTTGCCTTAGATCATGCCTATCCCCAAAATAATTTTATTTGGCATGGACTGACGATGCCAAAGACGGACGCCCAACTGGCTGACTGGTTTGAGACCTACACTGCTTTTGTGACCCAATGGGCTGAGATTGCCGAAGCGGAAGGGGTCGATATGTTGGGACTAGGCAGTGAAATGAATGCCTTGACTTCCACGTTGCCGGTCCAGGATGTGCCGGATTTAGAGCACTACTATCTCGACCCGATTGAGCAGCGGGCGCTAATCCATAATCTGCTGAAGTACAAAAACCAGATTCCCTTTGCCGAACTACAGCTGAAAGGGGGATATCAATTCCCGACCCTAGAGGCGTTTTTGGAGGAGCGACTCCAGGCTTGGCAAGTTTGGGCAAAGCAGGTGAGCTATCAAGGGGAAACGGATCCGATCGCTGCAATCAACCGTCGTCGTCAACGCCTAGATCAGCACTGGCGGCACCTGATTCGGCAGACTCGCCAGATCTATTCTGGCAAACTGACCTATGCGGCAAACTTTGATCAGTATCAGTCGGTGGGTTTTTGGGATGCCCTGGATATGATTGGGGTGAATGCGTATTTCCCGTTGCGATCGCAACCCCAATTCCGAAGTCAACGACAGTTGAAGCAACAGCTCTCATCAGGATGGCGGAAAATCCTGGGGGATATAGACACATTTCGTCGTGACCAAGCCATTCAGAATAAGCCTGTAATCTTTACGGAGTTGGGCTATACCCGCTGGGACCAAAATACCCTAGCCCCTTGGAGCTATAGCGGTTTTTCTTTGGTTGGCAAGCCAGGACAGCAAGATGTGATTTTGTGGACGATGCAGCCCACGAATGATCAGGAGCGGGTGTTGGCGGTGCAAGCCCTTTATCAAACCGTCAAAAGGCATTACCCCAATTTATTACAGGGCATTCTGTATTGGAAAATTTCAACCCAACCGGATCACCAGTCCTTTGAGCCATTTGTGTTGATTTTGAATGACTCGCCAGTCGATCCATTGCAAAAGACCTTAGAGAAGTTTATAAAGTAGAGCTGAAATCATTAGGAGCAGGGCTTTTTCCTAGCTATGGTGCTTTGATCCCATTTAATCCATATATCTGTCCCCATCCTTGGGGATGCTTAATCAACACGGATAGTGAGATTACTCAACTCATACCAAGCTGTGCCTGAAGGTGTAACTCTCAAACTTGTGAAATCCAAGACTGAGTTGGCTTAGCAAATAATCAAAATTACACTCTTAGGTGCTAATTGGTATCAGAACTGGATACAACAGCCTGAACGGTGAAATTAAACCGTCCTAGGCGTGCACCTTGGAGATTCGCCTGTTGTGGATCAACATTAATGGAAATGTCGCTGTTATAGACAATGGCAGTGCAGGATTGTCCCACTAAATCATCGAGTTGAGTATTACCTAAGGGCTGAACATTTTGGACTTCATCAAGATCGGCTTGGGACTCATTCCCAGCTAAG
Organism: Acaryochloris marina S15; assembly: GCF_018336915.1. GTDB lineage: Bacteria > Cyanobacteriota > Cyanobacteriia > Thermosynechococcales > Thermosynechococcaceae > Acaryochloris > Acaryochloris marina_A. The sequence continues at coordinate 1,861,332 of NZ_CP064923.1, forward strand.
AAGTCATTGAGGGATAAGGGGCCATTTTTTCCATTCAGAGTTTGGGGTAGGGAAAAGACGCCTTCATCTCCGGTTTGCCCGGTGGGAATGGTCACCGTGTCTCCTGAGTAACTGGTATTCCAAAGCAAGGCAGGATTCCCTTGTTGGGTGGGGTTATTTTTATTAATCAAGGCGTCAACAGTGATGCCTTTGCTTTGGGCTGCTTGCACAATACTGGGGACATCACTGTCTATGCTGTCTTCATCCATGAGCAGAATGCAGGAGGGTGAGCTTGATTCTGTGTCAAGTGAATTACCGGTATTCTGGGCAACCTTTAAGGCACGGATGGCCGTTGTGGTGCTATATCGGTAAGGGGCAGTTTGGTCTAGAACTTTGTTAATTCGCCCGGTTTGATAGACTTTGGCGATTTCGCCTGTGGCATTAACGCAGGCAAAGAAACCAGGGGTGCCACTGCCATTCCATCCATTTTCACAGCTCGGCAGTGAGCCATCGCTTTCAATCAGATCAATAAGGGGCTCATGGGACCATTGTGTTGGCTCACCAGGATTGATATAGGTTCCCTGATCGTCATAGGCGGGTCCCCACCGATAGATCGCTTTGGGTCCCTGCCAAATACCGCTGGGGGGTGTAGCGAGATAGTAGACAATCGGTACTAAGTTGGTCTGAGCCATTTTTAGCATCAGGACAGGCTGGACTTGAGATACGGTCGAACTAATGCCCAATAAGAACTCAGCGGGTTGCTCAGAAATCACAGAGGCGTCCAGGGCAATGTTTGCGGCAGTTCTGATTTCCTGAGCAATAAAGTCTCCGGCCCGATTCAGTTCTACACGTCGTTCATTTTGGGCGTTGGTGGTGGTGCTGGTGGTGAGAATAGAGACTAGACCATAACCGCTCAGGGTAACGACAAAGAAGCTAATGACACCCCCCACCAACAATTCCGTTAGGGTAAATCCTGCCATCGATTTGCTGCAGATTTGCCTTCTATTCACGAGCTTTCTAGTCATAGATTATTATGCGAAGAAAGTATAAAAATTTGACGTGTTGGATGAATCGATCATTACTAAATTTCTAGCCTTATTTAGAATAGCGAGATTTCTTTTCTTCTGTTTTTCCTGATTGTGAGATTTTAATTTAAAACTAGGGTTTAGCAAGTTACTAAAGGAATCAGAGGTTAAGTTAAATCCTGACTTCCATCCTTAATGGATTGATTGCTTTGATTCTTGAATACTGGACAGAGAGATGGATTTATACCGGGGTTTCTGTTTTGTGAACCCTCAATTTTCCTGCAGTTTATTATCAGTATCAACCAATATGACTTTACAACTCTGTACTACTTCGCTGAATGCTTTAAACGGTCTCGCTTTGCGTATATTCTGGGAAAAAGGCTGATAAGTCTTTGGCAAAGCAACGAAACTAGCGATAACAGAGACTTCGGTGCGAAAAATCCTTTTCCTGGCAGCCAATCCAAAAAATACCAATCAGCTTCGGTTGGATAAAGAAGTACGGGAAATTCAGGAAGGATTGCAGCGCTCCCGTAGCCGAGACCAGTTCGAGATTGTGTCTCGGTGGGCCGTTCGCCCCGGAGATTTGCGACGGGCGTTATTGGACCATGAACCCCAGATTGTTCATTTTAGTGGTCATGGAGCTGGGGCTGAAGGATTAGCCCTGGAGAACAATGCCGGACAGGTGAAGCTGGTCAGCGGAAAGGCATTGGCTGGCCTTTTCAAGCTGGTGCAAGAGAATGTGGACTGTGTTTTGCTGAATGCCTGCTACTCAGCAGTTCAGGCCGAAGCAATCCACAAACATATTGACTATGTGATTGGCATGAGTGATGCCATTGGGGACCGAGCAGCCATTGAGTTCGCGGTGGGATTTTACGATGGATTGGGAGCGGACCGCTCCTATGAAGATGCCTTTGGATTTGGGTTATCGGCGATTGCCCTGGAAGGGATTGATGAGACGGCAACGCCGAAGTTGAAGAAACCGAACCTCAATCCTGCTATGGACTCTAGTCAGCAACCTGAAACAAGCCCCTCTAAGGAGCCTGACTCTCAGAAAAAGATGAATGGTAAACCGTTGTCCAAGGGTGAAACAACCCGGATCTTTATTAGCTATAAACGGGATGCTGTGCCAGATGAGCAGTTGGCTTTGGCCATTTATCAGCACTTGAGCCAAAGCTATGAGGTGTTTATCGATCAGAGCATGGCAGTGGGCACGAAATGGGCAGAGAAGATTGAGCAGGAACTTCGACGATCTGATTTTTTGATTACGTTGTTGTCAGCTCAGTCCGTGGGAAGTGAGATGGTCCAGGGGGAAGTAGAAACCGCTAATCGACTGGGGAGTGAATGGGGTAAGCCTGCCATTCTGCCTGTCCGGGTGAATTATCGGGAACCGTTTACTTATCCTCTGAGTGCCTATCTGAACCCCATTAACTGGGCGTTTTGGGAACAGCCAGAACATACCCCCCAATTATTGGCAGAACTAGAGCGGGCCATGGCGGGTGAATCTTTATCGATTAATTCGGATAGAGCCAAGCAAAATCTGGTGCAACGGCCTCCAGCAACCGAGACTGGGACCGGGATTCCGCAGCCACTTCCTTCGGCCCAGCCTCTGTCGTTGGAGATGCCAGAAGGGTCAATGGCCCCAGAGTCAACGTTTTATGTGGAGCGCCAAGGCGACAAGATTGCGTTAGGGGCGATACAACGGCAGGGAGTGACCATTACGATTAAGGGGCCGCGCCAGATGGGGAAGAGTTCCCTGCTGCTGAAGACCGTGGATCAGGCGATTCGGGCAGAGAAGCGGGTGGCCTATATCGATTTCCAGTTGTTTGATGATGCGGCTTTAGGGGATGCGGATCGGTTTTATCAGCAGTTTTGCCTGACGATCACGGAGCAGTTGGAACTGCCGAACCGGATAGATGATTTCTGGCTAGATGAGCTGGGAAATAACCAGCGCTGTACCCGCTATATGCAGACCTATGTACTGAGGGAACTAAAGCACCCGTTTGTACTGGCGATGGATGAGGTGGATCGAATCTTTGACCGTAAATTTCGGTCAGATTTCTTTGCTATGTTGCGGAATTGGCATAACAATCGGGGCTTACCTTTGCCAGCCATGAAGGTGTGGAAACAGTTTGATCTAGTGTTGGTGACGGCGACGGAACCCTATCATCTGATCGCGGATTTGCACCAGTCGCCGTTTAACGTGGGGGAAGTGATTTCCCTGAAGGATTTTACGGCGGCGCAGGTGGCGGATTTGAATCAACGCCATGGTTCCCCCTTGAGTCCTGGGCAGGAAAACCAGTTATTTGCCCTGCTGAATGGCCATCCCTACCTCGTTCGCAAAGCGCTTTATTTGGCGGCGAGTGGTCAGAAGTCGATGGATGAAGTATTGGCGAAAGCGGATCGGGATGATGGCCCCTTTGGTGATCATCTGCGCTATCACTTGTTTCGAATTTATGATCGGCCCGAATTGGTGCAGGGGATGTTGGGGGCGGTTCAGCGGAATCGATGTGAGGATGAGCGGATTGTGCGGTTGCTCTGTGCGGCTGGCCTGATTCGCCAAGAGGGGAAAGCAGAGCTGCCCCGTTGTCAGCTTTATGGGGACTACTTTAAGGCACATCTTGAATAGGGAGAGGGAGGGTATGGGGACAGAGATTTACACCGTTGGCGGTACCGTGCAGGCTAATGTCCAGGGTCTGTATATTCCCCGACAGGCGGACCAAGACCTGTTGCAACTTTGTCGGGACTCTACTTTTGCCTATGTGTTAACCCCTCGGCAGATGGGGAAGTCTAGCTTGATGATACGGACAGCAGAAACGCTCTATGAGGAAGATATTGCTGCCGTTATTATTGACCTGACTAAAATGGGCACTCAGTTAACGGCAGACCAATGGTACTTGGGGGTGTTAACCGAGATTGCTGATCAATTGATGCTGTCGGTCAATGTCTATCAGTGGTGGCAAGAGCGTCAGCATTTAGGAGGAACACAACGGCTCAGTCATTTTTTTGAGCAAGTCGTGATCTCAGAATCGACTGATCGAGTCGTGATCTTTATTGATGAAATTGATACCACCCTCACGTTGGGATTTGCCGATGACTTTTATGCGGCGATTCGAGGATTGTATGTAGCCAGGGCTAAACAGCCAGAGTTACATCGGTTGTCCTTTGTGTTGATTGGGGTGGCAACCCCCAGTGATTTGATTAAAGACGCCAAGCGGACGCCTTTTAACGTGGGGGAACGGGTGGAACTAACGGATTTCACCCAGGCTGAAGCGGTACCGATGGCAGTAGGTTTGGGGGTAGACAGTCAGCAGGCAGAGCAAGTCTTGGGATGGGTGCTGAAGTGGACAGGGGGACATCCCTATCTGACCCAACGACTCTGCAAGGCGCTGGTGGATGAAGGAAAGCAAAACTGGCAAGAACCAGATGTGGATCGGATGGTTCACCGCACGTTTTTGGGAGAAGAAAGCGAGAAAGACAACAACTTGCAGTTTGTGCGGGATATGTTGACAAAGCGTGCTCCCAGGGGCGAGGAAGAGGCGGTCTTAAAAACTTATCGGCAGGTACGACGACAAAAGTTTGTCCAGGATGAAGAGCAGTCCCTAGTGAAATCCCACCTGAAGTTAGCGGGGGTGGTGAGGAAGGAAGGGCAGGCCCTGAAAAACCGAAATCTGCTGTATCAGACGGTTTTTGATGGGAAATGGATACGGCAACAGCTACCAGAGAGTCTTTGGCAACGGCTAAAGCCTGCGATGCCCATTATTGCCACCCTATCGGTCTTTTCAATGGCGGTCACGGGTTTGGCGGTATATGCAGTCAACCAGAGTGGTAAAGCTTCCCAGGCAGAGAAGATTGCGGAGAACAATGCTAAAGACGAGGCAGAGGCAAAGAAACAGACTCAGATTGCTCTACGACAATCCCGCCGGAATGAAAACGCCGCAGAAGCTGCCGCGCGGGAAGCACAACGGCAAAAGAAACTAGCCCAAAAATCAGCATCCCTAGCTAGACGCCGATTGCAGGAGGTCAATCAAGCCCGTAAGGCAGAAGTCGGGGAAAGGCAGAAAGCGCAAGCGGCCCAAACCCTGGCAGAACGCCGACAAACTGAAGCAGAAACCCAAAAAAGTATTGCGATTAAACAGCAGACATTAGCTGAACAGCGGAGGGAAGATGCTGAAAAAGCAACGTCCAGGGAAAAAGAACAAACCGTCATTGCCCAACAGGCCACACAACTGGCGGAAAAACAGGCCTCAATGGCTGGCTTAAAAGAGCAGACCGCTTCCGCGTTGTATTGGCTGGCGGCGGCCAGCCCGACCTTTGGCTTTGCCCTGGCCATTGACACCATGGACCAGAGCAAAACTAATCCTGAAGTTGGAGTGGTTGCCCAAGCCGCGCTACTGAAGTCGATTCAACGGATACAGGAAGTGAATCTTCTCCAAGGCCACCAGTCTTCTGTCTATTCGGTGGCCTTTAGCCCCGATGGCAAGCGGCTCGTCAGTGGGAGTTTGGACAATACCCTTCGCCTTTGGGATGCCGAGACCGGGCAATCCCTGGGGGAGCCGCTCCAAGGCCACCAGTCTTCTGTCTATTCGGTGGCCTTTAGCCCTGATGGCAAGCGGCTCGTCAGTGGGAGTTTGGACAATACCCTTCGCCTTTGGGATGCCGAGACCGGGCAATCCCTGGGGGAGCCGCTCCAAGGCCACCAGTCTTATGTCTATTCGGTGGCCTTTAGCCCCGATGGCAAGCGGCTCGTCAGTGGGAGTGGGGACAAGACCCTTCGCCTTTGGGATGCCGAGACCGGGCAACCCCTGGGGGAGCCGCTCCAAGGCCACCAGGATTATGTCTATTCGGTGGCCTTTAGCCCCGATGGCAAGCGGCTCGTCAGTGGGAGTTTGGACAAGACCCTTCGCCTTTGGGATGCCGAGACCGGGCAACCCCTGGGGGAGCCGCTGCAAGGCCACCAGTCTTATGTCGATTCGGTGGCCTTTAGCCCCGATGGCAAGCGGCTCGTCAGTGGGAGTGGGGACAAGACCCTTCGCCTTTGGGATGCCGAGACCGGGCAACCGGTGGGGGAGCCGCTGCAAGGCCACCAGTCTGATGTCGATTCGGTGGCCTTTAGCCCCGATGGCAAGCGGCTCGTCAGTGGGAGTGGGGACAAGACCCTTCGCCTTTGGGATGCCGAGACCGGGCAACCGGTGGGGGAGCCGCTGCAAGGCCACCAGTCTGATGTCGATTCGGTGGCCTTTAGCCCCGATGGCAAGCGGCTCGTCAGTGGGAGTTTGGACAAGACCCTTCGCCTTTGGGATGCCGAGACCGGGCAACCCCTGGGGGAGCTGCTCCAAGGCCACCAGTCTTCTGTCTCTTCGGTGGCCTTTAGCCCCGATGGCAAGCGGCTCGTCAGTGGGAGTTTGGACAAGACCCTTCGCCTTTGGGATGCCGAGACCGGGCAACCGGTGGGGGAGCCGCTCCAAGGCCACCAGTCTTATGTCTATTCGGTGGCCTTTAGCCCCGATGGCAAGCGGCTCGTCAGTGGGAGTTGGGACAAGACCCTTCGCCTTTGGGATGCCGAGACCGGGCAATCCCTGGGGGAGCCGCTCCAAGGCCACCAGTCTTATGTCTATTCGGTGGCCTTTAGCCCCGATGGCAAGCGGCTCGTCAGTGGGAGTGGGGACAAGACCCTTCGCCTTTGGGATGCCGAGACGGGGCAACCGGTGGGGGAGCCGCTCCAAGGCCACCAGTCTTATGTCTATTCGGTGGCCTTTAGCCCCGATGGCAAGCGGCTCGTCAGTGGGAGTGGGGACAAGACCCTTCGCCTTTGGGATGCCGAGACGGGGCAACCGGTGGGGGAGCCGCTCCAAGGCCACCAGTCTTATGTCTATTCGGTGGCCTTTAGCCCCGATGGCAAGCGGCTCGTCAGTGGGAGTAGTGACAAGACCGTTCGCCTTTGGGATGCCGAGACCGGGCAACCGGTGGGGGAGCCGCTGCAAGGCCACCAGTCTTCTGTCTCTTCGGTGGCCTTTAGCCCCGATGGCAAGCGGCTCGTCAGTGGGAGTAGTGACAAGACCGTTCGCCTTTGGGATGCCGAGACGGGGCAACCGGTGGGGGAGCCGCTCCAAGGCCACCAGTCTTATGTCTATTCGGTGGCCTTTAGCCCCGATGGCAAGCGGCTCGTCAGTGGGAGTGGGGACAAGACCGTTCGCCTTTGGGGAATTGGTCCCCAATCCCTGACCCAACTCGCGTGTCAGAAATTCCGGTATCATCCCTTGCTCCATCGGCCTAAGGAGGTCACGTCTGACCCATCTATTATTGAATCGGCTAAACGGTCTCGCCAGGTTTGTCAGCGATATTCTCTATCCTGGAAAGCACCACAGGCTATTCAATTCAATCAATGGTTACAGAGCAGCATTCAGTGGATGTTAGGACATATGGGCAATAGACCGGGCTAGCGCAATATAGCCATTACTGCTCCAAACAATAGAGCCTGATAGTCCTCACCCTAAATTTTTCTCCCAATCCTGGTAAAGGGACTTGTTAAGACCAGCCAATAGCTATACTCAATGCCAATCAATTTGAGCAAGAAGCGGGTGGTTCTTGCTGCCCATTATCGATACCGTAGGGGAAAGTGCCATACAGTCCTCCAACAACATGTCTCCTCCAGAAACAATTGCCAGCGATGTTGAAACCTACGATCGCATCTCCGATGCCATTGCCTTTATCCGCCAACATCACCTAGAGCAGCCCAACCTCTCCACCATCGCCCAGCACGTCAACCTCAGCGACTATCACTTCCAGCGACTCTTCACCCAATGGGCAGGCATCAGCCCCAAACGCTTTCTCCAATACCTGACCCTAGACTATGCAAAATCGAAGATCGAGCAGTCCCAGAACCTGCTAACCCTAACCGCCGAATCAGGACTCTCCAGCCCAGGACGACTCCACGACTTATTTGTCACCCTAGAAGCCATGTCCCCCGGCGAATACCGAGCCGGTGGCGCTGGACTACAGATCCGCTACGGCATCCATAAAACCCCCTTTGGATATTGCCTAATCGCCCTCACCCCCCGTGGCATCTGCAACATCCAGTTTCTGCAGCATGCCGATAAACAAACCGCCCTCCAGCTACTCCAGACAGACTGGCCCCAAGCCCAAATCACTCGTGAGCAAACCGCAACGGCTAACGTGTGCGCTCAAATCTTCCATGCCTCTCAACCCTCACCCTTAACCCTTCATCTCAAAGGCACTAACTTTCAAATTCAAGTCTGGCAAGCCCTCCTAAGAATTCCCCTAGGTGACCTGACCACCTATCAAACCTTAGCCACCGCCATTGGCAAACCCACCGCCGCCCGAGCCATTGGCAATGCCGTCGGTCGCAATCCCATCGCCTACCTGATTCCCTGCCATCGGGTCATTCGGGGAACGGGAGAAATGGGTGGCTATCGCTGGGGATGCGATCGAAAAGCAGCCCTGCTCGGCTGGGAAGCCAGTCAAATAGAAGGGCAAAACTGAAACCGTCCAAACCCTGCCATGATGTAGACAGCAATCTTAGAAAGACCTAAGGTTTTTTGACCGTGTTGACCTTGGCAAAAAGAAGTCCTGGGCCTTTGTGTATGCCTCAGCTAAACCGGAATATGCCATGATTCGACCGACCCAACCTGAAGATACAACTGCTATTCTGGCCATTGCCGCAGCCATTGGGTTTCAGCCAGACGAAATAGAGACCCTAAGGGAAATGCTGGCGGACCACTTCAACGGCAATAGCGAACTGTGGTTTACCGACGATGATCAGGGTCCAGTAGGAGTGGCTTACTGCGCCCCCGAACGGATGACCACCGGAACCTGGAACCTGCTGTTTATAGCGATTCACCCGGAAAGACAGGGGCAAGGCCGAGGCACCGCCCTGATCCACCATGTCGAGCAGACTCTAATAGCCCAAGACGTGCGTTTGCTCCTAGTCGAAACATCTGGTGTGCCTGATTTTGAGCCCACTCGCCAGTTCTATCGCCACTGCGGTTACGAAGAAGAAGCCAGAATTCGTGAATTCTATGATGCCGGGGATGACAAAATCGTGTTTCGCAAGGCCCTTAAGACCGTAGACTAGGACAGCACTTAGGCCACATCAATCACAACCTTGCCGATAAGTTGGCCGCTATCCAGAGCATCATGGGCTTGAGCCGTTTCAGCTAAGGGATAGTGGGCTGCAATCTTAGCCCAAAGGGCACCGTCAACAATAGCCCGATTAATATCTCTGGCCGCTGCGGCATGGGCTTCCTCATCCATGGCATAGACCAACACCGTTCGCAGGGCTGCATTCTTGTAGAGCAAATCGTAGAAGGGAATCGTGACCTGGGGAGCATTTCCCGACTCGTAAGCCGCAATCACCCCATTGCGAGCCACCAGCTTGGCGTTGATATCCATATTGGCCGCCAGAGCCACATCGACAATCCGGTCACACCCCCGTTTGCCGACTAATTCTCGCACCCTCGTGACGATATTCTCCTGGCGATAGTTGAGTACATGATCGGCACTGTATTGGGTTGCGATCTCAGCCTTTTCATCATTGCTCACCGTAGCGATCGCTTGGGCACCTCCCCATTTAGCCAGCTGAATGGCATACAGTCCCACTGCCCCTGCACCGCCATGAATCAGAATCGTTTTGCCCGCAATGGGACCGTCACTAAAGATCGAAAAGTGAGCCGTCATCGCTGGTACACCCAAACTGGCCCCTGCTGCAAAGTCGAACCACTCCGGTAGCGGCACCGCTTTATGGGTTGGCACCACTACAGAGTCCGCTGCGGTTCCCCAGGCAGAACCTCTTTGGGCTTCATATATCCAGACCCGTTCTCCGACTCGTGAGCTTGGAACTCCCTCTCCCACTGCCTCAATAATGCCTGCTCCGTCATTATGGGGAATTGTGCGTGGATAGGGTTGCTTCAGCCCCATCCAGCCGCTACGAAATTTAGTATCTGAAGGATTAACCCCAGAGGCATGGACTCGAACAAGGACTTCACCAGGACCAGGTTGGGGCTGCTCAATGTCGCCATATTGCAAAACGGCGGCTGCCTCTCCCGGTTGCTCGTACCAAATCGCCTTCATATCATCTCTTGACCTTGACTTTGATGCTCTATTGAGTTTGATTTTAATGAATAAAGACTCAATAAATCGGTGTAAATGTGCATTTTTGCCGGAATAATTCTATTTGCTTGATGTTATAAATCGAGGGAAATTACATCATCCCCATGACAATATCACTTTTGGTTTATGAACCTAAGGAGAGAGATTTTGTTGTGTTGCTTAATGTTACTAATTGACTCTAGAAGATAAAGAATTTTCAGGTAATTTCCCATAGGGTGAAGGGTTTGGATGGAGAATTTTAACTAGCGCCTCGATAAGAATATGACCTCCGATTCTCAAACCCCTCCCTCTTCGCCTCCAGACCCATCACAGCCAGGGCAGGATAACCCTCAAACTCAGCCCGACCCGCAACAACAAATCCTAGATGCATTGCCCGTTGTGGTGTGGCAAGCAGATAGCCAAGGAAACCTTATTTCCCTAAGTGCTCGGTGGCAGACTTTGACCGGATACTCTCCCCAACTGTCCCTGGGAGAAGCATTTTGGAACAAGGTTGCCGAACAAGACGATGAGGACAGTCGGCAACAGTGGCAAAGATCTTGCCAACAACAGCAGCCCTTTACCCTTCATCTTAATTTGGTGCGACGATGCGGTACGGTTAGCCGAGTGCTAGTGATGGGGGAGCCGCTACAAGATGAGCAATCCCCGCAGATCGGCTGGGTGGGGACGATGCAGTCAGTAGAAGCGGTAGCAACGGTTCCCCCTGAGTTGGATTATGGTCAGCAATTTTTGGCAGCCGTTTTAGATAATCTTTCCAATGGCATTGTGGCCTGTGATTCCCAAGGCGTCTTGACCCTAACCAACCGTGCCACCCAAGAAATCCATCAAAGACCCTTTCGTCGAATGCCGGCAGAACAATGGGCAGATTACTATCATTTGTATCGAACGGACGGCATTACCCCCCTCGAACGGGATGCGAACCCTTTGTATCAAGCGCTGTTAGGGGAGTCGGTGCAAAATGTCGAGGTTGTGATCAAGCCTGAAGACGGACCACCCCATACGGTGTTGGCGAGTGGAGATCCCATCGTGGCCCAAGATGGTCAGACTTTGGGAGCCGTGGTTGTTCTCCAGGATATAACTGAACGCAAACAAGCTGAGCGGGAATTACAAGAAAGCGAAGAGCGCTGGCAATTGGCGTTGCAAGGGGCTGGAGACGGTATTTTTGACTGGAGTCTCATCACCAATAAAGCGTTTCTCTCCCTGCCCTGGAAGCAGACCTTAGGTTACGAAGAACATGAGGTGGAGAACAGCTTTGAAGGCTGGCGATCCTTGGTGCACCCAGATGATTTAGAGCATGCAGCGGCGGCTTTAGAAGCCCATTTTAAGCAAAAGGAGCATCTGTATCGATCTGAATTTCGGATGCGATGTAAGGATGGCAGCTATAAGTGGATTTTGTCTCGGGCGCAAACCCAACGGGATAAGAATGGACAACCTATTCGCATGTTGGGGTTGCACCAGGATATTACCCGTCAAAAGCAGGCAGAACAAAAGCTCGCCGAAATAAACCAAGCGTTAGAATCTCGTGTCAACACCCAAGACTCCCAGTTGACAGCAGCCAATCACCAGAACGAAGCGTTAGTGGTCCAAGAACAGACGGCTCGCCAGCAGGTCAAGGATGCCCAAGCAGAAACTGAACTCTACGAAAAAATTATCAAAAGTATTCAAGTCGGTTTCCTCGTTTGGCATTCTCAAAATTTAACCTCCATCGACGCCTTTGAGCTGCTTGTGGCTAATCCAGCAGCAGAGCGGTTGTTAGAGGTGGAACTCCAGGACAAAATCGGTGATTCAATGGGTTCCATTTTTCCAGATTATGTCCAAAATCATCCCAATGACCTCTTAGCACTCTTGCAAGTGATGCGGAGTCAGCAACCCCGCACCTTGGGCAATGCCAGTATTTTGCTACCGACAGGGGCAACACGAGTTCTGTGCTTGCGGGCCTTTCCCTTGCCAGATGCTTGTGTCGGCATTGCATTTGAACCCACAGCCGATTCCTGGGTGGAGGGGTGAAGGTTTAGATTTCTACTTCTTTCAGAAGAGGCTGAGAAGAGGCGAACTCCTGCTCTCGCCGGACGTGATGCCTGGAAGAATTTCTTAGCCTAAGAACGGGACGCATTGCGATGAAATATTTTTTTTAACCACCGCTTGCCAAGGTCTGGCAACGGCTGGAGGGGAGCGTTACCAGCCGTTGAGGATGCTGTTTGAGGATTGGGTTGAGATGATTCCTGCTGACGGATAGGGTCAAGCAGCGCGGTGGCGTAAGGGGCCGGTCGAATCTGGGAACCAAAACGATTGGTATAGACTTTGGTCAGCTCTGCGCCAAAAAAGAAAATTTGAGCTGAGTAGTTGACCCATAATAAAACGACGGCCAGAGAGCCTGCTGCGCCATAGGTGGAACTGAGACTGTTTCTGCTCAGGTACAAACTAATCAAGAATTTACCCACAGAAAAGAGTAGGGAGGTGAGGAACGACCCAATCCACACATCACTCCACTGGATATCGACATCCGGCAAATATTTATAGATTAAGGCGACGATAAACGTGATGATGCTTAAGGAAAAGGCTGCATCCAAGAGTCGCCCCACATAGAGCCAAGAGCTGAGGTAGTTGCTGGCACTGTTACCCACCGTCGTCAACCATGTACTCAGTCCTAAGATCAAGATTAAGATCACCCCGACTCCGAGAACCATCACAAAGGCATAGAGTCGATCCCGCACAAATCCTTTCCAGCCTCGATCTGGGGCAGGCTGAATCTTCCAGATGGAATTCAAGGCATCTTTGAGGTTGGTAAAGAGTCCAGTGGAGCCGACAAATAGTAAAACTAGACTCCCTAAGGTATCTCTAATCCCAGATCCTTGTAGGTAGGTTCCCCGCACCATCACCCGAATAATGGCTGCACCATCGGGTCCTAACCATTCTTGGAATTTCGCCATAACTTGCCCCTGGACGGTGCTTTGGTTAAATGCCAAACTTGCGATCGCAATCACAATCACTAAAACAGGAGCCAGGGAAAAAGCGGTGTAGTAGGCCAAGGCTGCTGCCAACCTAGAGGCTTTATCTCTTTGCCACTCTAGCCCGGTCACCTTAAGCAACCAAAATACGCTATCAAAGGGCATGCTGTGTTTCCTGCGAGAGTTGACGACAGTTAGAGCAAGGGAAGGCCGGAGCCAAAGGGGTATCCCTGGGGACGGGGGGCTGAGCTTACCTGGGTAAGAACATTTTTCAAGTCACCACACCCATAATTCCCAAAATCAGAACTATCCTCATACCTAAGAGCCACTGGGTATAACCTTGAATCTGCCGCCGCCTCTGGAGGGGAGGTTCCAGGTTTTGAGCCATCCATGTGCCAGTTGCTGTCAGGTTCACTCCGATGACATGGGGGAAGACTAACAGCCAGACTCCAGGCGCTAACGCCCATTCACCCCCGGCAGATTGGAAGGAAACCGTCCCTGATTCTTTGGACGTTTGGCAGGGGTAACTTCAATTCGGTCTTTAAGCCTCTTGCCCCGCTGATCCCGACGAACTGCAGGAGAACCCACCGATACGCAGCAAGCTGAAGCGCATCCTGGAAAAGGTTGAAGCGAATTGAGGATTATTTGGGTTGGGCGGGGGCTAGGGTTTGGGGTCGTTCAGTTCTTGCTGTGATCGAACATTTGCTCGGGTAGGACGTGGCGGAGGATATCGCCTTCATGTTCTTGTCCCTTGAGCATCCGATTCCAGTAGACCCAGGGCAAAACATGTCGCTTTAATAACCACATACTGGTGCGTTCTTTGGTCGAATCTACGGGGAAACTGGGATAGGGTTGAGCCTCATAATCAAACTCCGCCAGGATCGTTTTGTCATATCCGGTGATTAACGGGCAACAGCTATAGCCATTGTATTGAGCCGTGAGTGGGGTTTGATTCATCTGGGCCAGCAAATTCTGTACCAATACCGGGGCTTCTCTGCGAATGGCGGCTGCGGTTTTGGATGTGGGCAGGGAAGAGGCATCCCCCAAACTAAAAATATTCGGATATTGATGATGTTGGGTGGTGTACTTATCCACATCAACCCAGCCTCCAGGACCTTCCACCGCCAGAGGACTATTTTTGATCACATCTGGGGCACTCATGGGGGGTGCCACATGGATCATGTCATAGGGCATGGAGATCGTTTCTGTCGCTGTATCTTGACTCACCTCAAAGATGGCAACTTTTTCATCTGCGCGAATTTCTTTCAGATTATGCTTGGTTTTTAGATCAATGCCCTTACGCTCCACAACGTTCATCAACGCTGGCACAAATGCATCGACCCCAAAGATTTTTCCGGTTGCCGTGCAATAGCTGATCTGGCTTTTCTGTCGTACTCCCCTGCGGCCAAAGGCTTCTTCCGCTAGATACATTATTTTTTGGGGCGCTCCTGCACACTTAATGGGGGTTGCAGGATAGGTGAAAATGGCGTTGCCTCCTTGGAATTGTTGGATGGTTTCCCAGGTATAGGCGGCACCTCTGATGGCATAGTTGCTGCATACCCCGCCCTTGCCAAGTGCCTCTTGCAGCCCTTTGACCTGGTTCCAATTGATCTGAATTCCAGGGCAAACCACCAGGTAGTCATAGGTGACCTGAGTGCCTTGTTGGGTATGTAGGCGATTATGTTCAGGATCGAACTGGTCTACCGTATCTTGAAGCCAGGTTGCTTCCGGTGGAATCAGTTTTTGCTGAGGTTGAACGGTGGCTTCAAAGGGAATGCAGCCACCCCCAACTAGGGTCCAACCCGGTTGGTAATAGTGCTGATCAGAGGGTTCAATAATGAGGATATCGAGGGACCGCAGATGCTGTAGTAACTGGGCTGCAACCGTAATGCCTGCAGAACCACCCCCCACAATCACGATTTGATGGGAAATGGAGGGTTGACTGGTCGTTTCTGCAGTGGTTTGGATCGCCGTCATCGCGTTATGTCCCTGAGATAGCCATCGTGGCCATTATCCGGGATAAATTCTGCTGAGTTGCGAGAGCTACCTAATGTTTTCCATATCTCTACTTGGGGCGAATCCTGGTTTAGCCTAGGTATCTGATATATTCGAGAGCAGTGTCTTGACTCGTTATTTTCTGTAGAGAATCAGCAGAAGTAAGTTAGTCTGACAATATTTTTGTCATCTTCATTATTAAAAAAATGGCTCTCTGGGAATTAGCGTGGTAGCCGCTAGATATAGTGTTTAGGTCAAGGCAAAAGTCTGATACCCATTGAGGTCAAGCGAAATCCTTTGGAAGAGCCTTTCAATATCGAAAATACCGTAGCATCGTCTTTTTAGGACCTTAACTCGGTTGTTAAATCCTTCGACAAAGCCACTGGTCCATCCCTCCAGAAAATAGTTGGTCATCTCATCCATCCAATTGTTGACAGTGGTCAGGAAACTCTCAAAATCCTTGATGTCACTTTTGAGGACTCGTTTACACCAAGCCCGGATGGCACATTTAGCTCCGTTTTTGGTGTACCTACCCTCAAATATCTGTGTCAATTCCTCTCGGAGTTTGTAGGCCTGCTTCATCTCAGGAGAATAAGCAAACACTCGCTCAAGCAACTGTTGTTCTGACTCCTGGAGATTCTCAGGCCGTTTTCGAAAGGCCCACATCGCACCTTTGATACTGTCATAGTCTTGCTTAGGGAGTTCTTGGCGTAGACGTTTGACCTCCCGTTTACGAACCGTATCGGCACAATTACGATAGGCTTTGGCCACATGAAAGCGGTCAATGACAACTTTTGTTTGAGGGAGTTGTTCACGGACTGCACTGACAAATCCTTGATACATATCAGTACAAACCCGCTCAATGGTTTGGCGTAAATGAAGGGGAATCGATTGAAGGAAATTTGCAACGGTCTGTTGTTTACGGTCAGCCAGAACTGCCAATATGTCGACTCCGCCTGTGGTAGGAATCGTGATCAAAACTACAAAATCACGGTGGCCTCTTTTCAGAGAAATCTCATCAATCCCGATGACTTGGAGGTCTAAATATTCGCTCCAGTCAACTTGACAGGCAATCCAGCGATCAATGGTGCCACTGACGACATCCTCACTAACGCCTAGTTTCCTAGCAACATCTGAGACCGTTGAGTTGATCAGGATACGCAGAAGCCAATGCTCATAAGCTTTGGTATTGGGACTACGAGGTTCATGCCATTCTAAGCGTTGAGTTGTTGTGGGATGGTCATCGCAATACCCGCATCGATAGCGCTTGGGCCGAATTTCTAAATACACTGGTACTTCGAACAATGGCAAGTGACGAATTCGAAGAGCCTGATCATGGCAGTGAAGGTCAGTAATCTCATGTCCACATTTGTGGCAGGTTGTTCCTTGCAGAGTACTCTCAATTTTGATCAGCCAATCCCCTCGTTCCGTCTTCGATAGCTCTAGAACTTGAACATCGGGAAGGTTGAGGGGAATGCGAATTGAGTTATCCATGACACTCTCGTTCTGAAGTACCTCCTCAGATCATTCCATAGGAGATGACTAAGGAATAAACACTATATGTAGGGTGTCACCACGCTAATTACCGGAGAGCCAAAAAAATACAGTTCTCAATCACTCCATCAGCGTTGCCAATTTGAGGCTATCTGAACCATTCAACTATCGTCGAGCATAGCGAATGATGAACTATTCAGCAGATGAGATTTATCGAGCAGCTAGAGCAATCCAACCCTATCTGGTGGACCTCCTGAATGCTCCCAATGCTCAGCGGTTAGAGAGGAAGTTGGAAGGGTTACTGTCTGAGGCTTCACTCAAGCAAGGGAGTCATACTGAACTCTCCCAGCTTTTATCTGAGCATGAATCAACTCGGGACTGGCTTCGGCTATATCTAGAAGAAAGCTATCCTGCTGAAGATATTCTCAAAGCCCTGAGAATTTATTACCCTCTTTCAGGGCTAGAGCATTCCGTTGAAAGTCCTCGGTATGTCTGCCCAGTCGAAAACTGTAATCAGGATTGGTATCGCCAGAGTCGAGAAGCAGAAATTCCGGTTTGTCCCGTTCATGGCTTAAAACTCATAATTGATAGCTAGGCAATCTGCCGTATTTCATACCCACCTCTGACTTGGATAACGGCTGTTTCGAGGTACAGCGGGCTTGTCGTGGCGGACGGCCATCGGCTTGAGTATGCTTCTGATCCTGTATTCAAAGGGTTGCAGACTTACTCTAGCGTCATCAGAGCTTTTCAAATGGATTGGGCAAAAAAGAAAGTTCGATAAGGCGTTGACAAAACTTTACGTTGTGTTACATTAATTTATACAAGCATTTTTTTTACGGAGTCAAACACATGAGCACTAAGAATCCAGTTTGGGGTTTCACCAGTTATGCAGAGACTTTCAGTGGTCGTCTAGCGATGTATGGATTTTTCATCGCTTTGGTCACCGAAGTTGTAACAGGCAAAGGAATCATTGGCCAGCTTTCTGCTTGGTTCTTCGTTAATTAATTTCTATTTGACTGTCACGAATAGTCTTTAATTTCTTCTTCCTTGTTATATGGCCCCAGTTTTGAGCTGGGGCTATTTTATTGTCCCTGGGCTGGTATTGTATGTGCGATCGCATCCTCCTCCCCTGAATGATCTAAGAAAACCGATACTGTCCTCACAACAATATTGCAGTAGGCCAGTTGAAGCTACCCCACTAAACGAGGACACCCATAACCCATGACCCAACTGAATTTGGCGATCTGGGACAACCTGCTGCGGAAGTATGTCAATGACCAAGGCCAAGTCGCCTATGGCTCCTGGCAGCAAGAATCCCTCTCAGAACTCGAACAGTGGCTAACGGATGTCAGTAACGTCGATTGGCAGGAATTGGACCCAACCCAGGCAATTGCCTTTCTCCTGAATCTATACAATGCCTTGACCATCCGACAGGTGCTCTATCAATACCCCATCGACTCCATTCGGCCTAAAGTTTTAGGCATTCCCAACTGGCTAACCTTTCTACGATTTTTCACTCAAACGGTCTATACCCTGAACGATCACCCCCTTAGCCTCAATACCATTGAGCATAGGATTCTCCGCCAGCAATATCCCGAATCACGTATGCACTTTGCCTTAGTTTGTGCATCGGTAGGCTGTCCGTTGTTGAGACCAGAGGCCTATGTTCCAGATAGGCTGACCGCTCAATTGGAAGCAGACGGCGAACGGTTTATCAATAACCCCGACAAAGTCCGCTACGATGCTGCCAGCCAAACCCTGTTCTGCAGCAAAATTTTCAAATGGTATGAGACGGACTTCCTGGCAGTGGCGGACTCCATTCCTACCTATATCTCTCGCTATTCCAAAGCCCAGATGTCCACTTCAGTAACCGTGGCTTACCTACCCTATAGCTGGGATTTAAATCAATGTCAGTCTGCGTAAAGATGGCTCATTCAGCTGGGTTCAAGATCAAATATTATTAAGGGCCTGAGTGACAGAGAGTTATGGAGCGCAACAACCTCGCCTTTTATGACCAACAGGCGGTTCAATGGTGGAGCGAGACGGCAACCATCTTTCCCCTAAGTAAGCTGAATCCTCTGCGGTTTGAGTATTTTGATCGCTTTATCCCCAACTGGCAGGGATTGAGGGTCTTAGATGTGGGCTGCGGTGGCGGCTATACCTGTGAATTTTTGGCCCAGCGAGGGGCAAGGGTGACTGGAATGGATCCGTCTGCCGCCTGCATTGAAGTGGCGAAGAGCCATGCAGAAGAGATGGGGCTGACCATTGATTACCATGTTGGATTAGGGGAAACCCTGCCCTTTGAAGATGATTCCTTTGACGTTGTCGTCTGTGTGGACGTGTTGGAACATGTCCAGAGTGTTGTCGCCACGGTGACGGAGATTAGTCGGGTTATTCAGCCAGGAGGGCTATTCTGCTTTGACACGATTAACCGGACTTGGCAGTCTCGCTGGTTGATGATCTGGCTGCTGGAGGATATGCTGCGGCAAATTCCCCGAGGCATTCATGACTGGCATCAGTTTGTCCCCCCCGAGGAACTGCATCATCTGCTCACCCAAGCTGAGTTTTCTCAAGTAACCCTACAGGGATTTGATCTATTTGGCCGAACGCCCCTAGCCCAAATATCCAATTTGATTCACTTTCTGAAGACAGGTGGGTTTCAGGTTCAGTTTGATCACAACACCGAAGTAATGTATATCGGTACTGCACAAATCAGTTAGAGATGTCCCGTAATCGGAAGATATTGGCTAGGAGACATAGGGGCGCTATCTGCAATTATCCCCATTTTATTCACACAACCGATTTTGAGTTTCTGTCTAATTGACCTGAAATATATACAAAGAGAGCTTTGGCTGAGGTCCTCGACTGCCGATGTGCAAGTGGGGGAAGACGAATGTCTCAAACTGCTCAAGGATTATGTTTGTTGAAATCCATTTCTAAGATTGAGATATCTGTACTCCTAATCGAACCTCAAACTAAAAGCTGGAGTTATTTTAGTCTGCATCGTTTAAATACCATGCAGGGAAAAAATTTCAAATAAGTTAGCCTATAGTTTGAACCCGAAATGAGTTGGATGCTGGCAGGGTGTTAAGGAGGAATAGGCGGCTTACTTGGATTATTCCTGTTATTATCTCTGAACCACACAACGGCATAACTATGGGTGCATCGAGACTAGATAACTTCGAAAATGATGATGCAATAGACTGGACTACTGAGCTAGAGGACTTCTTAGACGATCTCCAAGTATCCAATGAACCAGATTGGCTATTTCCAGCAAGCTCTAACGAAACAATACTCCGCTATTACCTCAATCCCATATCAGTGATGGTTGATCCAGGTAGAAACTATCCACAGTATGAACACGACAAGCTACTGGGCTGGATATCCAATAGTGAAGGAAAGACACCCGTTCTGAATAAATTTCCGGGTGCTGAAATTATTACTAAAATTTAGAAATCCACTTCAGGCTCAGGATCTTGCTTCTTGAGTCGATGAACTCAATACTATAGGACAGGCAACCTTAACCTTTAATGGACCCAAATACCCTAGCCGTCTGGAAAAATCTAGAGACTCAGCTTGATGTTCCCTTCAGACAAAATATGGTTGATCTCGTTTTGGAGATGGCACGAGACAAAACCACAGATCCTAAGAAGATTGCCACTTGGATGGTGACGACCTCCACCTGCAATTGCTATGCCATTTTTAGGGCCGATGATCCCATGCCCTTACTTTCTCTCTACATCCAGGCACTTGAAGCTCAGTATCCTGACACGATGACGAAAATTCATGAGATATTTTCCAATGGTGGTCTGGTGAATTATGTGCCTTCGTTTCTTGAATGTGACAGTTTCATTAGTCTCCTTTGGGCTGCTGGTTCGACCTTTGCCAACGGTGAATTCAAGCTGATAGACGGCGAAATCACAATTAACAGGAAAGGTCTAAAACGACTCCAATCGATTTGGGAAGAACCGACCCGAAAGATCAACAAACCATACAGATAGCCCTGGATATTTCGTTATGTAGATTTTGTCGCCTCTCCTTGCGTGATTCGCATCCACATTGGCAATTGAGTCTCACCTCCCCCTTCAATCCGATCCAATGCGGCCATCATCTCCACACGCACATCAAATTCCACTTCGTTCTCAACTGCTTGGTGTAAAGCATCAACCGCAGTTCGATCACCTTGTTCATTCAAAAATCGAGCTGCTCTCCAACGAACCAACTTTGAGGAATCTGCTAGGGCCTGACACATGGTTGACATGGCAGTACTATCCCCCAAGTCACTTAAGGCATCCCCCGCTATTCGACGCACCATAGCATTGGGGTCAGTAAGGACAACCTGACTCAATGGCTCCACAGCAGCCGCCATACCACTGGCACCTAAGAGCGCCGCTGCCCAGCGACGGACTGTACTCTGTTCGTCATCAAGGACAGCTATTACAGCCGTAAACGTCTCTGGAGTTACCTCGATTTGTTGGAGGGCTTTGAGCCGATGTTTCCAGTTCGAGTGACTTAGTTCGGCTAAGAGGGTTTTCTGTGCTTCCGCTAGGTTGACTGATGCGGTTGGAGATGTATTCGTAATAGCGACAGCTTCAATCTGAGCTAGATCCTCTGGGTCAATCAGGTGGGTAATCTCTTCTGCAACCTGCACTGCTACCTCGTTGGCAAGGCCAGCTGGGGCTTGATATGGTTCCCAGTGACGCTCAGCAATATAATCGGCTTGAGTCTTCCCTATCACTCGTTGCAGAGCTTGGTTAAATCGTTCTGGCAGAGCCACCCGTGATTGTTGACCGTCTGCAGCAGTCGCTCGCACTTGCACTGGAATACCACGAAACATCTGAACAGCAACCTCGACATGACCTAAGTCTGAGAGGGGAGGAGAAGGGCTGTTGCCAATCGTGGATTCCTGGGATTGTGAAACCTGAGCTAATAACTTTGAATCAGCTTCCTCTGAAACACCAATGATTTGAGCCGCCTTCGCCAAAATAGTCTGCCAATCTGCATTTCCCTTGCGAGTTAAGGTGATGAAATCCTGGATAAGAAAGACAGATTGGACGAACTCTATGGCTAATAATTGTTGAGCAACGAATGGAGCCGCTATTGGGTCTGCACCTTTCTGGAGAGTTAATGCTTTATCACTGACACATTCATTCAAGTTGAGCTTGATGCAATTTGGGCTGGGAGTGGTTTCTATAGAGAGCAGTTGCATATTCTCATCCTTAACTTATCCACTGCAAGCAACCGCAGGGTACTGCTTCGATTTCAGTAGAGGGAGCATTCAGCCTTATCCTAACTTGCTGTTACTGAGGACAGATATCAGATGCATTCGTGATCTGAGCCGTCCAAACAACCTAAGTTCCCTCAATGGCAACCCATCAGAATATATATTTGATGAGATGAAAAAAGCTCTAATGCAGATTCTGTAAGCTTTTGTTAGGGTGGAGTCCTACAAGCTTTTTCCACTCAGGTTCTCACTATGTCTGACTGCATTATTTGCTCAGGCGATCTTTTGCTGCACATCCATAAAAACCAGTTGCATTGGTATTGTGATCACTGCCGCGAACAGTTTCCCTATGATTTACCCACTCGCTATCATCGTTTCACAGTAAACCAGCCTAAACCTTTGACGATTCAGCGTTCTCTCAAGATACCAAAATACCTGAAGTCCAAGACTCGTAAAAAGAAAGTCCCTAAAACTGAAGAAATTTCGGTGAGATCGGCGACCCAACAAACCTCATAGCTTGCCCTTGTGGTGGGAGTTTAAGAATGTCGGCATCAAGTTAAATAACTCATTGGGTGAAGTGATGGAATACTTAGCGAGAGCCGTAGAATGAATTTATGATGCAAGAATTACAGCTCATAGGCGAGTGAGTCATAGAACGGGAACATTAATACTTATATTATTCAGGTAACAACTCTGATCATGAGTAACGTTATTCCTCTCTTCGGTTCTTCTACGCAACAGATTAGATTGGTTAAACCTAAAGTTTTTGAAGAGGTTCAACAGGTTATTGAACAACTGAAACACGGTCAGTTAATTCTGATAAATGTGTCTGAAGTATCTCCCTGCCTAGCCCAACGTATTATTGATGTTCTGTCTGGAAGCGTCGATATTCTATCTGGACAAGTCGTAAATGTTGGTAATGGTGTCTTTTTGTATAGCCTTTCTGATATTGAAGTGTCAGCTTTTAGAAAACATCTAGCAGCTTAAACTTTTAGATCTACATTCTCAGAGGCCATTTATAAAGTAGTTCTAAAGCTGAAAAATTGTTTTAATCAACAGCAACGTCAAAAAAGCGCATCCAAGCACAATAAGAACAGTCAACAGGGTAATGCCTAATACAAACAGAGGATTGCCTTTCTTGGGTGTTGATGACACCACTAGGTGTTGATCGACTAAAGCCATATTTCGAGTATTGGCTTTCCAGGTAAAGTCGAGGAGGTCACCGATTCCTGGCACAATGCCAACTAAAGAATCGAGCAGTATATTAATCACCATTTGCCAAACCACATCCTTTGGCATTCCCATCTGGGCCGCTTGATAGATAATATAGGCTCCGACCGCACCCCCCACAACATCACCACTTCCCCCTGCAATCCCTAGCAGACCTAGGATAGGGTCAAGACCAAACCGGAGTTTGGTACCAGGGATAGAGATGGAGTTGTCTAGTAAAAAGGCCAGACGATGAAGTTTCTGGACCTTGTCTGATACGGGTTGTGATTTGGAGTTTAGGGGGTTGGATTCGGACATACAATTATTTGTGTGAACTTGGTGTTCTCAGCTTTTTCTCAAAGTACTGACTCATCAATGTTGGATGGCTTGTTATCATCCTCCTGCCATAAGGCCGCACTCTTTTGCGTAATTAATACTTTTTTCTAGTAAAATAGTACGCATGTATTGTTTATGGAGATAGAATTGGCATGGTGCAATATACCCTCAAAGAAGACCCTGAAGCAGTTATCAAAATTTCCGGGAAGGATTCAAAAAAGGCCCGGGAGAAAGCCATGACTCAACTGATGGAATTGATGGATAGTGGAAAACTTAAAACAACTCTAGAGCAAGGGTTTAGTCCTAGTGATTTTATTGAGGTACAGGAGACTATTCCGACAGAGCTTTCTCCCCAAGAAGATGAAGTTGCGCAAGCCGTGCAAATCTTGAATCTTCTAGCCACTTCAAAACTCAAGATGCAGGAGCTGCGGCAAAAGGCATTAGAAACTCGGGCAATCGTCGACTTACTCTTTTCGGATGCCCCCATTTCAGAGGAAGACGTGTTGCAGCTGAAGGAAGGGTTTAAGGTGCTGAAAAAATTCGCTCAAGCCAATATTCAATATCGCGAAACCCGAATGCAAG
The DNA here is from genome assembly GCF_018336915.1 of Acaryochloris marina S15. GTDB lineage: Bacteria > Cyanobacteriota > Cyanobacteriia > Thermosynechococcales > Thermosynechococcaceae > Acaryochloris > Acaryochloris marina_A. The sequence goes on from NZ_CP064923.1 coordinate 1,885,247, forward strand.
CTGAATCGGCAAGAGCTACTTTGGATCATGCGTTGCAATCCAAGTAAAAACTAGACAAACTGCCACCGAGTATTTCTCCGACATTGTTGCTGTTGTGCTGGAAAGGTGATTCGCAGTGGCCCTATGGAGAAAGAACCTGACTATGGGGCAGAAGCAGAAAAAGAAGGGAATGGGTGTGCTTAAGAATTCGTTCTCTTTAGAACGCTTAAAGTGGCTAAAAATAGGAATAAAATACTGAGAATAAGAAAATAAACCACGTTCATTTAAGTAGCCTAAACCATAACCCTTAAAGGTTTATAGACATCTAAAGAAACTCCTACTTTCGAGCTGGACGCGGTTTATAACCAGAAATTTTTCAACTTCATAAAATCTTGGACACAGATGCAGATCACTGCAGCCTGAATCAGTATCGATAAAAATGCTGGTGAGGCCAAAAGTCGTCTGGAGATCGTTCATGAAGACTGACAATCTAAAAATTAACCAGCTTTCGACCAAATGTTATGAGTGGTATCTTTCCTACCTCGATGCCCTTGATGCACGGGATGTCGATCGATATAAGACCTTCCTCTCTGAAGATTGCGTTTTGATCATGAATAACGCAGCACCTATTGAAGGTAAAAAGGCTGTTCTAAACGGTTTATCCAGATATTGGCAGTTCTTTAGTGACTTAGAACATGATCTTCTGAATATATATGGGACTGATTCATCCTTCATGCTTGAAGCCATGAACCACTATCAACGACTGGATGGCAAGGCATTTTCCCTCCGGGCGATTGCATTAATGGATCGGAATAGTTCAGGGGATGTTACTTCTGTCCGACTTCATACGGATAATAGTTTGCTATTTGAGTAATTTGTGACTGTTTTAGATCTCAGGTGCTGTGTGATATTAACGTAGCTTAGAGTCAGGAGAATTCTTTAGTCTGAGCCGTCACCTAATTAGATAGCGGTCAGCGTTCTAATCAGCTCCGCCTGCTTCCAGTTCCCGATATATTCTTACCATCTCCCATCAGTACGTCATCGTCTCCGGAGGTCGTTCAATCCTCTGCTGAAGGTCGGTGACACGCTTGGATTTGCTGTTTAACCTGATGGGCACATTTCTGAAAGGCCAGGACTTCTTCGTCATTCAGTTGGGTTTTAATCCGACGATGCACCCCTTCTCGACCCACGATACATGGAACGCTAAGACAGCAATCTGCAACATCACAATACCCATCAATCAAGACACTAACGGGTAGGGTGTGTCGCAAGTCTTCGACAATGCTGGTCACAATCATTTCGACTGCCAAAGATACGGTGTAATTGGTATAGCCTTTGGCTTGGAAAATGGTCCAAGCAGATCGCTTGGCATCGACTACCATCTGTTGGCGTGATGGATTGGCATCAATACATTCACCGCCAATCATGGCAGAACTGAGGGCAGCAAACTGGCTGTCTCCATGCTCCCCCAAAATATAGGCGTTGATATCTGAGGAATGGATTCCCAATTGGGCAGATAACAGGTCACGAAACCGGGCAGAGTCTATCAAGGTGCCGGTGCCAATCACGCGTTGCCAAGGGTTGTGATCGGTTCGCTGCTGGATAATTTGCAGAATCTCGTAAGTGAGCGCATCCACGGGGTTGCTGATATTGATAAAGATGGCATTCGGACTGTGCTGGAGAAGAGGTGGGATCAGGGTGTGCATGATTTGAGTGTTTTTTACCAGCAATGTACTGCGGGCCTGCATTTGTTTGGGCATGGGCGCACTTGCCGCAATGATAATAATGTCGGACTCAGCTGTATCCTCCAGATCACCATCTCGGACCTCTAATCTGTAGGGCGTCAGCGCTACTGCTTGCTGAATGTCAATGGCTTCGGCATGGGCAATATCCCTGGTGCGGTTATAGAGAATTAACTCAGAAGCTAGACCCTCTTTTGCTAGGACAAAACTGATGGTTGAACCAACTTTACCGATACCGATTACAGAAATTTTCATACAACAACTTTGCGGTGGGGACGTAATTTTATTTCAGCTTTGAATCGATTCGTTAACTGCATAATTCTGCAATTAAAAGATGATGAATTTATAGAGGGGATCGAAACTGACATGATTATCTCCATAACTTTGACTATAGCTGCACGGACGATGCAGTCTCACAAATGCGCTGGGTCAGTCCGTCAGATAGAAAAGGCTCTCGGATGGCCTGAAAGAATGGCAATTGCTGCCGTAAGCATTTCTGAGAGATGATCAAACCATGACAGTTTTCGGTATTGGAGAAGCCTGGCTTACCTTTGATCCTAGAGACAATCCAGTCTTAACAACCTGTTCAGATCTTGAATTGAATCTTTGGAATCAGAACCGCTAAAACTATAAAATTCACGTTTTTCTAAACTTTTTCCTGACTATTGCAAATTGCTTGGCTTCTAAGTTGGTTTTTCACCGTCTGAAGTATTTAGGTAAGCAATAATGACTATTACTCTTAAGCAATATCCCAAGTGTATTTCTGATCTCTTCACCTGTGGGTTGATGTATGCAGTCGCAGAATATAAAATTCATTCTCCTCAACCCTTAACTCAGTCTGAGAGTTGGGATTTCTGGACCCAACCCCGATCGTCATTTATGGAGTGGCTTGCCAGAACGTATCCGCTCAAGACACAACGCATGTCCTATCTAAATAGAATGCTGGATCACGATCATGCCAGCGGTATTGAAACTCATTACGATGTTTCTAATGATTTTTATGCCCTGTTTTTAGATGAAAGATATCGGTTTTACACCTGTGCGGAATTCCAATCGGAACAAGATTCTTTAGAAGAGGCACAAACGAATAAAGCCCAATATCTTTTATCTTTGATGCAACTGCAGGGGACCGAGAGTGTTCTAGATCTAGGGTGTGGTTGGGGGGCCATGCTGAAGTTTCTCCAAGATTCAGGACATCAGGGTAAGTTAGCGGGCTACACCTTATCGAAAGAGCAGCTAACCTATGGTCAGCAGCAGTTAGGACTGAATGTTTCTCTCACTAATTTCATTACGAATGATTTTGTAGAAGCCCCTTATGAGCGCATCTTTTCGATTGGGGCTTTAGAGCATGTCCGGCCCCATGAACTCAAAGATCTATACCAAAAAATTTATGATGCTTTGGTTCCGGGTGGCTTAGCGGTTCATCAGTTCTTCTCCCTTGAACGGGAACCCTATCCAACCTCGATGGTTTTGATGCAACTTTTCTTTCCAGGCTCCCTATTGTCCATGCATGAAACTCATATTCAAATGGCTCAGGAGGTGGGATTCCAGATTACCCATGACTCAATCCATGATTACCAACCTACCTTGCAAGCATGGTATCAGCGACTGCTTAAAAAACAAGATCAAGCGATTGAGTTAGTGGGACAAGAAATATTCAATCGGTATATGACCTTTTTCCCAACTGCTTGGCTGTTCTTTCAGCAACATGAAGCGGAACTCCATCGGGTTGTGATGAAGAAGCCAGAGACTGAAAAACATAAATGAGAGGATCGTGAAGGTCGACGGTATAGCCCATAACCGTTTGTGGGTGTGACCAAGCTCAGGGAAAAGATCTTGAGCCACCGACCTCAACGGGGCAATCAGTAGCAAGTTGTCTACTCGTTAGAAAGAGGAGCAGTTATGTCTGATTTACTCAAGAAAGAATCTTCGCACTTTCAGGTTGAAAAGAGGAGTCAATCAGAGTATCTGCTCCAAGATCGTAGGGTCTTTAATCTCATGATCTTTAGCCAGCATAATTGCTTTGGAGATCACTTCTGCCGTTTTCGGATCATTATCGGCAAAGGGCAAAAAGAGTCGCCCCCGATGTTGACTGTGAACGGGCACCACACAAATTGCACCTCCTGGCTGACGATGAACCATTGCGCTACCCAGATGGATGCTATAGCTGCCAATCTTCCCTTCAATTAAGGCGTGAGCATTTTTCAGTTGAATATTATTGAGCTGGAGCAGGCGGCTAGTTTCTTGCAGCAGGGAAGCTCTCATCTCGACCGTTGAGGCACTGGCTTCTGGATCGACGCCGCCTTGGTGAGCCACGCTGACGACTAGATCCATATCTCGCATCACTTCGCTAAAGAGACGGGAGGGAACGGCGGATAATTCCAGGGTCTTGTAGGTGGTGCGATCGCAAAAGCAAATCTGATCCAGGGTAAACCCTTCCACCTCCGTCGGCGTATACCATCCCTCTTCAAATTCGAGCCAAACCACGATCTGCTCATCATGGTAAGTGCGCCGAATCCCTTCTTCAGGATGGGCGACCCAGCCCCGCTTGCCCAGGAGGGCCAAGGATTGACGGGGATTGACTTGATGCCCCGTATATCGACAAGAGCCAGAACCACGGCCTTGTTGTTCCGCCGTAGTCAAAACATAGAGTTCTCGGAAAATCTGCTTAAAGGGTTGGACTAGCTCTGACTGGAAACAGTATTGCTGCCAGAGATGCCAATCATCCCGTTCGGCTAAATCAACAGGGTGGGCAATACGTAGCTTCATGGACGCTTTGATGACCACGGTTTGACCGTCATGGTTGAGTAATCCGTCCACTCGGGGTAATCCCGCGACCCCGGTATCCACCTCAATAAAAACCAGGCATTGCAATACGGGTTTTAACAGGGGATGGGTTAGGAGTTGCTTTAGCTCAGTGCCAGTAAACTGATCGCCCCGGCACATAGATTGTTCTAGGGATTGAGTGATGCGACTAGCCTGCTGGGTAATTTCTTTCTTGCGAAGCTGCAGGGCTTTAATTTCTGGATGTTTGCGGAGTTTAGCCGGGACCGATTTTAGGGATTTGCCATTTTTTAGGACAGAAATCTGGGGTTTGCCCTTGGGGGTGATGCTTAAGCTGACGGCGACCGAATCAACATCTACGGAAACAGCACCAGCGGCCAAATCCTGAATCGCCATCCCTTCCATGGCCCATTCCAGTCGCTGCGGATCAGGATACCCAGCCGTGCGCGCCAAGTTATCCATACTAATTCGAGCTGCTAGCTTCTCACTGGCTTGACGCTGGGAGCCAAATTTACGGCTCTGGCGCAGAAATTCTTGGATGAGTTGATAGCGTTCTAGTAGGTCTGTTTCTCGCTTTTTCCCCCTGGCTAAAGGCAATAGGCCCAGGGCTCTAACACTATCTTGATGGCGCTTGGTTTGAATTCGCTGAATCAGGCCATCCTGATCCGTTGCTCCGGTCATGGCCTCGGCAAAGAGTTGTGCTCGCTTATGGCCCCCGCCCCCGGAGGTGTACTTGGCTGCTTCATTTAAGGCTGTCCAGCGATCCGGCTTCATGCCTTTGCGAATGCGCTGAAACCAAGCCACATCTACAGCACCATCCAGCAAATCCTGGCTAGAGAGGGGCGTCCGTTCCGCTATCTGAGCTGCCCATAGGTCACGAATATCAGCGTCAACCTGCCAAGCCTCATCTTTGGTATGGCCATGAAACCACCAAACCGCTTCGGCAAATCCTTTCCATCGCAAGGCATGTTCAATGTAATTCACCCATTGGGGTGCATACATGGCCAGCTCTACAAGCTGCTGGGAGGGGATTGAGGTGGCTTTAATGGCCTTGGCAAAATCCTGGGGGGTTTCGTCTTCTCCTGGAAAAGAATTCCGACAAAGATGGCTAAATACCGCAGCTCGACTTTTGCTGTCAGACACCCAGCCTCGGACAAATTTTTCATGATCAAACTTTTGGAGGAGGCTCACTAGAGTTGCAATGCCCTCGATTGAACTTAGATTCTTGACAACTTCAGTGGCTGCTGTGGGCAGTTCTCCTCGGGTTAGTTCGATGGTAAGGATGCGATCGCAACATTGATTCACGATCTGACCGATCTTTTGATTAGCCTGAATGTATCGATGCGGCTTCCGTTGGGTCAACTTTCGCAGTTCGTGAAACTGTAAAGACATGGGGCGCGCCCCGATTAAGTAATCCCAGAAATCTGCATCCGTGGCAGCTTCAGCACCATAGGCTAGGGAAATTTCTCGCAACTCAGGTCGAAGGCGCTGAATAAATCCCTCTTCTTTAGTGGTTTCGAAGCGGTCATAACTATAGTGCGTTTCTCCAGATTTGACTTGCCAATGGGGGACACTATCATCCCTAGGTTCATCAATCCAGCGCAGGAGCTGCCATAGGTGTCGAATCTGGGCCACAGACCATTGCGTTGAATAATCATGGAAATGGGCTCTGGCTAAATTCAGCCATACCAACAATCGTGAATTACGCCACTCCTTCTGCTTGCCTGCCCTCTGTTGATGGATGATGGCGAGGGTATATTGAGCGGTATTTAACAGGGCATCAACTAAATTTTGAGGTGGCTCCAGATAAATGAGCCAAGATAGAAGATCGGATATCCACGGGTAGGTTAGATTAATCGGGGTAACCCAACGTTCAAAAAGTTTAAGTTGCCATTTGGGTGGTTCGTTGCATCCT